>LUZC01000027.1 GCA_001603505.1 Bacteroidales bacterium Bact_11
GATGACGGCGCTGTCGTAGCTCTGGTTGACGCTGCTGCGGAGGTTCATGTTGCCGGTCACCGTGAAGGTGAAGTCCTTCAGGAAGTAGAACTCGGCATACGTGATGGCGTTCATCGTGTTACGCGTGGACACGTCCTGGTTGAGCTCGTTCTCCCAGATGACGTGGCGGTCGGCGTACTGGTTACGGGTGACCACCACCTGGCCCGTCACCGGGTCGATGTAGGAACCGCCGTCATACTGCTTGTTGCCGGAATCGTCGAGGATGTAGGCGCCGGTGTTCACGTCGTGGACGTGGACCGGGTAGATCGGCGCGATGTTACGGCAGTACATGAACGGGTTCACGTAAGCGTTGGAACCGGCGTCCATGTTGTTGAAGGTCTGGTGCGTGGCGTTGATGTTCAAGCCCACCTTCAGGTAGCTGGTCGGCTTCACGTTGACGGAAGCGCGGCCGGAGAAGCGGTCGAACGTCGAGTTGCGGAGGTAGCCGTTCTCATCGAGGTAACCCACGGAGAAGTAGTAGTCGCTCTTGTCGGAAGCGGCGCTGGCGCTCACGTTGTACTCAGCACGGTAACCGTTGGTGATGGTCTGGTCGAACCAGTTGAGGTCGTCGAGGTAGCCGCTCTTGATCGAAGCGTTCGACACGAGGTGTCCGTCGGCATCGAAGAGGGCGTCGTCGGCCACGTTGTAGATGTTCAGGTAGAGCTTGTCGGCGATCAGGTTCTTGGAAGCGTACTCATGGGCTGCGGCGCGCTTGGAAGCGTCCTGGGCTGTCGCCACGATCTGGTCGTAGGTCATGTCGAGGGTCGGGAACAGCGTGCGGTTGTAGAGCTCGCGGTAGGCGACTTCCATGAATTCGTCGGCCGTAGCGTAGTCATATTCCTTCATACCGCGCTGGTACACACCCTGCGTCATGCTGGCAGTCACGGACACGCGGCCGCTCTTGCCTTTCTTTGTCGTGATCAGGATGACACCGTTGGCTGCACGGTTACCGTACAGGGCGGAAGAAGCGGCGTCCTTCAGGACGGTCAGGCTCTCGATATCGGCCGGGTTCAGGTCGGAGATGTTGCCGCCGAACGGAACACCGTCGATCACATAGAGCGGAGAGGTGGAACCGTTGATGGTACCGTTACCACGGATCATGATGGACGGGTCGGAACCCGGGGCGCCATAGGTGCTGTTCACCTGCACACCGGTCACCGTACCTTCGAGGGCGGTGGTGACGGCGGAAGTCGGACGGGCTTCCAGTTTCTCGGAACTGACGTGTCGGGAGCAAGGAGGATGTTGATCACACCGCGGCCTTCCACGGCGGCCTCCTGGTTGAGGTAGCCGATGGAGCTGAAAATCAGCGTAGCGTTGCTCGGGACCGTGATGGAATAGTTACCATCGGCATCGGTCGCAGCACCGGTCATCGTTCCTTTCACCTGAATCGATGCAAAGGGAACGCCTTCGCCGGTGTTGGCGTCTTTCACCTCGCCCTTGACGGTAATGTTCTGCGCCAGGGCTGTTCCCAGTGCTAAAACAGTCAAAAGACAGGTGAACAAAAATCTAAGTTTCCTCATAAATGAATTTTTAGGTTAAAAAATAATTTGTATTAGGTTTTTTTCGGTTTCGTCTTAAAGACAATCCACACAATTTGGGCAAAGATAGAAACAATTTTACATATAAACAAAAAAGGCGTCCCAGTTGGAACGCCTTTTTTAACAAAGGTAAAATAATTAGTCTTCGAACTTCTGGTTCAGCAGCTGGATCATCTTGATCACGGCATCCGGAATGCGGGTACCGGGGCCGAAGATGGCCACGGCGCCGTCGCGGTAGAGTTCGTCGTAGTCCTGTGCGGGGATCACGCCGCCCACCACCACGAGGATGTCCTCACGGCCGAGTTTCTTGAGTTCGGCGATGATCTGCGGCACGAGGGTCTTGTGGCCGGCAGCCAGTGACGACACGCCCACGACGTGCACGTCGTTCTCGACGGCCTGGCGGGCAGCTTCTTCCGGAGTCTGGAAGAGCGGACCCATGTCCACGTCGAAACCGCAGTCGGCATAACCCGTGGCAACCACCTTGGCGCCGCGGTCGTGACCGTCCTGTCCGAGTTTCGCAATCATGATACGCGGCTGGCGGCCCTCCTTCTTCGCGAACTCGGCCACCATCTTCTTGGCCTGCTCGAATTCGGCGTCGTTCTTGACTTCAGAGGAATAAACACCTGTATTCATACGGATCACAGCTTTGTAACGTCCAACAATCTTTTCGCAGGCATCGGAAATCTCGCCCAGGGTGGCACGCACCTTTGCGGCCTCGACAGCCAGTTCGAGCAGGTTGCCCGACTTGGTCTCCACGGCGTGGGTGATGGCGTTGAGGCAGGCCTGGACCTTGGCCTCGTCGCGGTGGGCGCGGAGGTCCTTCAGGCGGGCGATCTGCGATTCGCGCACCTTGGTATTGTCGACGTCGAGGATCTCGATGGGGTCTTCGTGGGCCAGTCGGTACTCATTGATGCCGATGATCTTCTCCAGACCGGAATCGATGCGGGCCTGCTTGCGGGCCGCGGCTTCCTCGATGCGGAGCTTCGGCACACCGGTCTCGATGGCCTTGGCCATGCCGCCGAGGCTCTCGACCTCCTGGATGTGTCCCCAGGCCTTGTGGGCGAGCTCGTTGGTGAGGCTCTCCACATAGTAGGAACCGGCCCACGGGTCGATGCTGCGGCACACGTTGGTTTCTTCCTGGATATAGATCTGGGTGTTGCGGGCGATACGCGCGGAGAAGTCGGTCGGCAGGGCGATGGCCTCGTCGAGCGCGTTGGTGTGGAGGCTCTGCGTGTGGCCGAGGGCGGCGCCCATGGCCTCGATGCAGGTACGGGCCACGTTGTTGAACGGGTCCTGCTCGGTGAGGCTCCAGCCCGAGGTCTGGCAGTGCGTACGGAGCGACTGGCTCTTCGGGTTCTTGGGGTTGAACTGCCCCACGATCTTGGCCCACAGCATACGGGCGGCCCTCATCTTGGCGATCTCCATGAAGTGGTTCATGCCGATGGCCCAGAAGAACGACAGACGCGGTGCGAACGCATCCACGTCGATGCCGGCCTTGATACCGGTACGGATGTATTCCATACCGTCGGCCAGGGTGTAGGCCATCTCGATGTCGTTGGTCGCGCCGGCTTCCTGCATGTGGTAGCCGGAGATCGAGATCGAGTTGAACTTGGGCATGTACTTGGACGTGTAGGCGAAGATGTCGCCGATGATGCGCATCGAGAACTCCGGCGGATAGATATAGGTGTTACGCACCATGAACTCTTTGAGGATGTCGTTCTGGATGGTACCCGCCATTTCTTCGAGCTTCACGCCCTGCTCCAGGCCGGCCACGATGTAGAAGGCCATGATGGGAAGCACGGCGCCGTTCATCGTCATCGAGACGGACATCTTGCCGAGCGGAATCTGGTCGAAGAGGACCTTCATGTCCTCAACGGAACAGATCGACACGCCCGCCTTGCCCACGTCGCCCACCACACGCGGGTGGTCGGCGTCGTAGCCGCGGTGGGTGGCCAGGTCGAAGGCCACGGAGAGGCCCTTCTGGCCGGCCGCCAGGTTGCGGCGGTAGAAGGCGTTGGATTCTTCAGCGGTGGAGAATCCGGCATACTGACGGATGGTCCAGGGCTTGTTGACATACATGGTGGAATAAGGTCCGCGGAGGAACGGGGCCACGCCGGCGGCGTAGTTCAGGTGTTCCATCCCTTCGAGGTCGGCCGCCGTGTAGAGGGGCTTCACGTCGATCTTCTCAGGGGTGTGCCAGAGCTCTTCTTCCTTATTGGCGCAAGCGCATTTCGGGGTTGCGCCTTTCGTATAGTCGATATCGTTGAATTTCGGTCTCATTACAGTGTCCTCCTGATTAAAGTTCCTTGACTCCCAGCATCTTCTGGTACTCCTTGAGGGTATCCAGCACGTTGCATTTCACATGGATGTAGTTCTTGATACCCTGCTCCTCGAGGGCCGGACGGCACTCGGGATCGCCGGCGACCACCACGATGGCCTTGTCGCCGATAAGTTGGGCAATCTTCGGAACGTTCTCGAGGTACTCGTCGTCGGACGAGCAGGCCACTACGATGTCGGCTTTCGCCTTCAGCGCAGCCTCGGCGCCTTCCTCGACGGAAGAGAAGCGGTTGTTGTCGACCACCTTGATGCCGGCCACCGCGAAGAAGTTGCTGCTGAACTGCGCACGGGCCCGGCACATGGCCAGATTGCCGAAGGTCAGCATGAAGGCCATCGGCTGCCGGTCGTTGCGGTCGGTCGAAAGGCGCATCTGCTCGAACGGCTGGGCGCCGCGGTACGGATGGATGGGCTCGGCCACCTTCTCGGCCGGGCAGCCGTCTTTCTCACAGCAGCACACAGCGTCGCGGGAGACGATCTCCTTGGTGATCTCGTCGCCTGCCTTCTCGAGGAAGTTCGGGTACTGGTTGGAACCCAGCAGCGTCTCGCGGCGCTGGGCGAGGTTCTTGTCTTTCTTGTCGGAAACGGCTTTCACCTGCTCCTGAATGAAGCCGGCCTTGAAGGCCTCGGTGTAGCCGCCCTTTTCCTCAACGTCCTTGAAGAGTTTCCAGGCGGCGTCGATGATCGACTGGGTAAGTTCTTCGATATAGTAGGAACCGGCGGCCGGATCGATGATCTTGTTGAAATGGGATTCTTCCTTGAGGATCGACTGCACATTGCGGGCGATACGGTTGGAGAATTCACCCGGCGCACGGAACGCATGGTCGAAAGGAAGCACCTCGATGGAGTCGACGCCGGCGATGGCGGCGCTCATGGTCTCGGTGGTGTCGCGGAGCATGTTCACATAGGCGTCGTACACCGTCTGGTTCCACTGGCTGGTGACGGCGTGGACGTGCATCTTGCAGGCACAGTCGCAATCGACGCCCCAGGCCTTCACGATATTGGCCCAGACCACGCGGGCGGAGCGGAACTTGGCGATTTCCATGAAGTAGTTGGAGCTGATACCGAACGTGAATTTAATGCGCCTTGCCACTTCCTTCGCGTCAAGCCCCTTCTCGGTAAGCTTGGCAATGTACTCGTTGCCGATGGCCACGCCGAAAGCGAGTTCCTGCACAAGGCTGCTGCCGGCGTCGTTGAAATCGAAGGCATGCACGTTGATCACGCGGATCTTCGGATAATCGGCCACCAGTTTCACGTTCTCCACGAGGCGGTCGTAGGCGGCTTCGTTGATGGAGCCGCGCACGGTGAGGCGGTGCAGCGGGCTGAAATCAAACGAGGCGCGAATGTCCTCGGGCTTGGCGCCCTGCTTCTTCGCGACGGCGAGGAAACTCTTCAGTGTTTCCTGGCTGTGCTTCGGACAGCACTTGCGGAAGTTGATTTCCACGGCCGGGATGGAGATGCCTGCCAGCAACTTTTCCATCTCCGCTTCGGAAAGGGCCTTGTTCTCTGCCAAGATGAAGCCCAGCGATTCAACGCCCTTGTTCAGGATGTCGAGCGCTTCCTCATTCGCCTTCTCGATGCCCATGCACAGGCAAATGTCCTGACGCGTAAGCCAGTTGTTGTCTTCTTTGATGCCGCGGACAAAGGGGAACTGTCCGGGCATCTCGCCGAGAGACTTGATGTCTACGAGATTCTCGGCGCGGTAGTAGGGGCGCACCGGGAAACCTTCGTGGGTCTTCCATACGAGCTTCTTGTCGTAGTCGGCCCCCTTCAAGTCCTTGATAATTACCGCATCCCACTGTTCTGTTGAAACAGGGGGAAATTCAGTAAACAGTTTTTCTGCCATGTTTATACGTTTTAATGATAGTGTGTGCGATATAGATATCGTGTTAATCCTGCAAATTTAGGATTATTTTCTTATATTTGAAAGTCAAAACTGCCGCTATGAAACGAATCTTTTTCCTTTTCGCCGCCATTTGCTTCACCTTCGTCACTGCGCTCGGGCAAGACGTCACGCCCGGCCCCGACCGGGCGCCTCAACCCGACGAGTCGGTCGCCTTCGCCGTCTATGACACCCTCTCCCTGGAGATGGACTTCTATTTCCCGAACGACGACGCCGAAAGCCATCCCTGCATCATCTATTCCTATGGAGGCGGCTTCATCATGGACAACCAGCGGCACGAAGAGACCCGCACCCTCTGCCGCCGGCTTGCCGACGACGGGTCCGTGGTCATTGCGGCCAACTACCGGCTCGGCCTGCGCGGGGTGCAGTTCAAAGGTCCCCTGCGCATGATCAAACCGCTGGAAAACGCCGTCTCCCTGGCCACGGAAGACGTGATGAAGGTCACGCGTTACGCCTGGGACTACGCCGACGAACTGGGCATCGACCGGTGGAAGATCATCCTGATGGGCAGCAGTGCCGGCGCCATCGCCTCGCTCCAGTGCGACTTCGAGCGGTGCAGCCAGTCGGAACTGGCCGCCCGCTATCTGCCGGAAGGCTTCCGCTACGCGGGCGTCATCGCCTTCTCCGGCGCCATTTTCTCACGCAGGGGCCTGGAATACACACACGACATGCCGGCGCCTACCCTCTTCCTCCACGGCACCGCCGACCGACTCGTCCCGTATAAGAAAATCACCTTCTTCGGCACCGGTTTCTACGGTTCATCCAGCGTCGCCAAGTCGTTCAGCGAGCGGCATTATCCCCACAAGATCATGCGCTTCACCGGCGAAGGCCACACCGTGGCCGCACGCTACTTCGCCAACTACGACGATGTGCTCTGGTTTATCGACCACATGGTCAAGGAAGCGCACCACTATGAAATCGACGAGACCATCTCCGATCCTTTCCGCGAAAGGCCCTACTGGGACACCGCCGAGCCCGACGCATTGTACAAATAAGTAAGTCTCACATCCAGCGGCAGATGTCGTGTTCAACGGCGGAGAGCTGTTTGGCAAGAGCTGCCATATCGGCACTGATCTTCTGATTGGATATTTTAGCGTAAATCTGGGTCGTACGGATACTGGTATGACCCAGTATCCGGCTGAGCGTCTCGATTGGCATCCCCCTGTTGAGCGCCAGCATGGCGAACGTGTGCCGGCCTATATGAAACGACAGATGCTGGCGAAGGCCGCAACGCTCCGCCAACTGCCGCAAATGCATGTTGCAGCAATTGTTGCTGGGGACTGGAAACAGGCGCCCCTTCAACCCCCGCCCACAGTATTTTTCGATAATCCGCAACGGTACGTCCAATAGCAGCACGTTGGATTCCACCCGGGTTTTCTGCCGCCTTTTGATCACCCACAGGGTTCCGTCATGGGCCTGTTTCAGGTTATCGACATGGAGATTCCGGATATCGATGTAAGCCAGGCCTGTGAAAACGGAAAACAGGAACAGGTCCCTGACCAACTCTTCCATCGGTGTCAGCATGGGAACCGCCATGAACCTTCGCAACTCATCTTCAGACAGATACCCTCTGTCTACAGGCGTATAGGCATTGACGTAAGAAGCAAAGGGATTGATATCCGTCAGGCCCTCGTTCCGTGCCAGCGCCAGGATGTGTTTGAACACGATGATATACCCCCACACACTATTTGGCGACAGACCCCGTCCGCTCCTGAGCCAGGTATCGAACCCTTCCACGAAGGAGGCTCCGATCTGGTTGATTTCCAAATCTTTTTTGGCATATCTCTTCCGGATATAATCTTTGACATGATGGTATACCACCTGATATCGCACATAGGTTCCTTTCGTGCGACTGTAGCCCACTTTTTCCGAAAATTCTTCATTGTGTCGGGCGAAGAATTCAAGAATTCCTATTGTCTTCTTTTTCATAAGAAATGCACATAAAGTCCTACAAAAGAAGTAAAAAGTGCTAACTATTGCAAGGCGTCACACGATTTCGCTTTTTAACCTAAAAAATCATTTATGAGAAAACTGCAATTCTTTCTCCTCTGTATGGTTACCGTGTTTTTGAGCCAAATCGCTGTGGCTCAAAACATAAACGTAACCGGTGCCGTACGGGATGCCGCAACCGGCGAAGGCGTTCCTTTTGCCTCTATCCAGGTAAAAGGCACCATGCAAGGCACATCCACGGACGGCGATGGTAACTATGCAATCAATGTGCCGAAAAATGCTATTCTTGTATTCAGTTCGATTGGCTATGTCAACCAGGAGGCACGGAGAACCTGGAAGAGGCCGTGATCACCATCGCCTACGGTGCCGCGAAGAAATCTTCACTGACCGGTGCCATCTCCAACGTCAGTTCCGAGAAACTGGAAGCCCGTCCGACCTCTTCCGTCACCTCCGCCCTTGAAGGTACGGTGACCGGTGTGCAGGTCAACAACTCCTACGGCGCTCCGGGTTCCGAACCGTCCATCATGATCCGTGGTAACGGTACCATCAACGGTTCCACCTCCCCGCTCTACATCATCGACGGCGTTCCGTTCGGCGGTAACATCTCCGACCTGAACCCGGCCGACATCGAGAGCCTGACGGTGCTGAAAGACGCTGCCTCCGCAGCCCTCTACGGTAACCGTGCAGCCAACGGTGTCATCCTGATCACCACCAAGAAAGGCAAGCAGGGTAAGGTATCCGTGACCGCCAGCGTGACGCAGGGTGTGTACCAGCGCGGTATGAAGGAATACGACTATGCATCCGCCGACCAGTTCATGGAGATTATGTACCAGGAGCTTTACAACCGTACGTTGTTCCCGACCCTCGACATGAGCTACGCCCAGATCGTGGCGACAGCCCAGGACGCTTCCAAGCGCGCCGCAGCCCATGATTACGCTTCCAAGAACCTGATCGCCGACAAGCTCTACCTGAACATCTACAACGTGGCCGACGGCGCCCTCTTCGATGCCGACGGGCACCTCGCGTCGAACGCTTCGATCAAGAGCGGCTACCTCGACGACCTCAACTGGTTCGACCAGACCATCCGCAACGGCTACCGCGCCGAATACAACATGAGCGCCAGCGCCGCCTCCGACAAGAGCGACTACTACTTCT
>LUZC01000028.1 GCA_001603505.1 Bacteroidales bacterium Bact_11
GCCGAAGCCTTCAAGGAACTGTCAAAGAAGTATTATCTGTACGAATAAACGTCGCCATCCTCACAGGAGCTTTCTGGTGAGGATGGCAGGCTAAAAAAACGACTCCCATCCTCAAGGGATAGCCCAAATGAGGATGGGAGTTTTATTACTTAGCATAGAGCGATATTAGGTTGAGAATGACCTGTGTCGCTTTTTCCATGCTTTCTACGGGGACGAACTCCAGTTTGCCGTGGAAGTTGTGGCCGCCGGCGAAAATGTTCGGGCAGGGCAGGCCCATGAACGACAGCCGCGCCCCGTCGGTGCCGCCGCGGATGGGCTGCACCTTCGGCTTTACTCCGGCCATTTCCATGGCCTTGATGGCTTTCTCGACCACGTGGAAGTGCGGCTCCACCATCTCACGCATATTGTAATACTGGTCTTTCAACTCCAGCGTGATAATATCGCCATACTTCTTGTTGAGGAACGCCACCACCTCTTCCATCAGCGCCTTCTTCTGTTTGAAGAGTTCCATGTCGTGGTCGCGGATGATGTAGCTCATCGACGCGGCTTCGACCGTGCCGTTGAAGCCTGTGAGGTGGAAGAAGCCCTCGTAGTTCGCGGTGTATTCCGGCCGCTGCGCCACGGGCAGCATCCCAGCGAGTTCCACGCCCACCAGCATGGCGTTGACCATCTTCCCCTTGGCGTAGCCCGGATGGATGTTGCAGCCCTGGATACGGATCTTTGCGCTGGCGGCGTTGAAGTTCTCGTACTCCAGCTCGCCCAGCGCGCCGCCGTCCATCGTGTAGGCGTAGTCGGCGCCGAATTGCTGAACGTCGAAGAAGTCCACGCCGCAGCCGATCTCCTCGTCGGGCGTGAAGCCGATCTTGATGGTGCCGTGCTTCACTTCGGGATGCGTGAGCAGATATTGCGCTGCGGTCATAATCTCGGCCACGCCGGCCTTGTCGTCGGCGCCAAGAAGCGTCGTGCCGTCGGTGGTGATGAGCGTCTGGCCCTTGTAGTCGAGCATTTCGGGGAATTCAGCCACGCGCAGCGCCAGGCCTGGAACACCCTTTAGCGGAATGTCGCCTCCGTCGTAATTCGGGATAATCTGGGGCTTGATGTCGCGGCCCGAAGCATCGGGCGCAGTGTCCACATGGGCAATGAAACCCAGCACGGGCGCCTTGCTGTCCATGTTAGAGGGGATAGTGCCCATCACATATCCGTTTTCGTCGAGCGAGGCATCTGCAATGCCCATCCGCTTCATCTCTTCCACAAGCATCCGCGAGAGATCGAGTTCCTTCAGGCTCGAAGGATGCGTAGTTCCATTTTCATCGGACGTGGTCTCCACCGCCACGTACCGCAGGAATTTATCGGTTACTTTTTCCATATCGGTTATTTCGCTTTTTCCAGTTTAAGGGATGCCCTGATCATATAGATGATAATCAGGATGTAAGGGATGATGGCGATGGTTTCGCCATAGGTGGCATTCCATTCCGTGAGGAACCAGTCGACCTTGGCGAACTTCAGGATGGCGCTCACCACGCCCATCAGGGCGCCGCCGGCGATGAAGCCCGAAGCAATGAGCGTACCCTTCTCCTGGCGTGCCGCATTCACCGCCTTGTCTTTGCTGCGCGTGCTCACGAACCAGGCAATCGCACCACCCACCAGCAGCGGGAGGTTCAGGTCGATCGGGATGAACATACCCAGACAGAACGCCAGTGCCGGCACCTTGAAAATCGTCAGCAGGATCGCGATCACCGCGCCGATACCGTACATCAGCCACGGCGCGCTGCCGCCTTCCATCATCGGCTGGATGACCGCCGCCATGGCGTTGGCCTGCGGCGCCACCAGCGCTTCTTCGCCCACGAATCCGTAGGTCTTGTTGAGCAGGATTACCACGCCGGCGACCGTGGCCGCCGCTACCAGCACGCCCAGGAACTTCCAGGTTTCCTGTTTGGCGGGCGTCGTGCCGATCCAGTAACCGATCTTCAGGTCGGTGATGAAGCCGCCGGCCGTAGAGAGTGCCGTGCAAACCACGCCGCCGATCAGCAGCGCCGCCACCATCCCTGCATCGCCCTTCAGGCCGCAGGCCACCAGCACCAGCGCCGTGATGATGAGCGTCATGATGGTCATGCCGCTCACCGGGTTGGTGCCCACAATGGCAATGGCGTTGGCTGCTACGGTAGTGAACAGGAAGGCGATGACTGCGACGATGAGCATGCCGATGAGCGCCTGCCACCAGACCTCGACCACACCGCCCAGCGCAAAGAAGGCAAACACGGCCAGCAGGGCGATGATAATTCCGAACACCACGGTCTTCATCGGCAGATCCTGCTGCGTGCGCTCGACCTTGTCGGCCGGCACATCATCGCCCTTCTTGCCGAATTCGCGGACCGCCATGCCAACGGCGTCTTTGATGACCTTCGACTGACGAATGATGCCAATAATGCCCGCAGTAGCAATGCCTCCGATACCGATCTGCCGCGCATACGTGCGAAAGATCTCTTCGGCCGACATCTGCCCGATTACATCGGAAAAACTCATGCCCAAAATGTCCACGCCGCCGCAGAATGCGCCCATCAGCGGAATCGCCACCAGCCACACCAGCAGCGAGCCGCAGCAGATCACGAACGCGTATTTCAGGCCAATGATGTAACCCAGGCCCAGCACGGCCGCACCGGTATTGATCTTGAGCACCACCTTGGCCTTGTCGGCCACCACCTGGCCCCAATGCATGACCGTTGTCGAGAGCGTCTCCGCCCAAACACCGAACGTCGATACCACAAAATCGTAGATACCGCCGATCAGGCCGGCCGTCAGCAGCGTCTTGAGGCTCTTGCCGCCACTTTCTCCGCTTACCAGCACCTGCGTGGTGGCGGTTGCCTCCGGGAACGGATATTCCCCATGTTGTTCCTTCACGAAATACTTCCGGAACGGAATGAGGAAGAGGATGCCCAGTACGCCGCCCAGCAGCGAGCTGAGGAACATCTGCACGAAATTCACGTCAAGGCCCAGGATGTAGATGGCCGGCAGCGTAAACACCGCGCCGGCAACAATCACGCCCGAGCAGGCGCCGATCGACTGGATGATGACGTTCTGGCCCAGCGCGCCCTTCTTCTTGAAGGCGCTGGAGAGGCCCACCGCCAGAATGGCGATTGGGATGGCCGCTTCAAACACCTGGCCTACTTTCAGTCCAAGATAGGCTGCGGCGGCCGAGAAGATGATGGTCATGACCAGACCGAGACACACCGACCAGGCCGTGATCTCGGGATATTGCTTGTCGGGCTTGAGCAGTGGCTCATATTTCTCGCCCGGAGCCAGCTTCCGGTAAGCATTTTCCGGCAGCGTAGAGGGTTTCTTTTCTTCCATAGGTTATTGGTTTTTCTTGTTTTTTGCATCGAGATGCCGCTGCCAGGCCCACGCGGAGCGCAGCGTGTCTTCCAGGGAGGTTTCGGCTTTCCAGCCGAGCTCTTTATTGGCAAAGGCGGGATCGGCCCACACGGCTTCGATGTCGCCGGCGCGGCGTCCCACGATTTTGTAGATGAGTTTCAAGTTATTGACTTGCTCGAAGGTGCGCACCACCTCGAGCGTCGATACGCCCCGGCCAGTGCCTACGTTGAACACCTCGAACGGAGCCTTCATGCGCCCGTCGACCATCCGGCCCACCGCCACCACGTGTGCTTTGGCCAGGTCGCGCACGTTGATGTAGTCGCGGATGCATGAGCCGTCGGGCGTGTTGTAGTCATCGCCGAAGATGCTGAGCATCGGGCGGATACCTGCGGCCGTCTGTGTCACGAAGGGGATGAGGTTGTTGGGCACGCCGCGGGGCAGCTCGCCGATTTCCGCGCTGGGGTGCGCCCCGATGGGGTTGAAGTAACGAAGCGCGATGCTGTGTACCTCAGGATAGGCGGCCACGGAGTCACGGATGATGTCTTCACAGATGTGTTTCGTGTTGCCGTAGGGCGAGGTGGCTTCGCGGCGTGGCGTCTGTTCGCTTACCGGGAGCTTCTCGGCCTGGCCGTACACCGTGCACGATGACGAGAACACCAGGTTCGGCACCCGGAACTCCCGCATCAGCTGCAGGATGTTCATCAGCGACACGAGGTTGTTGCGGTAGTAGAGCAGCGGTTGTTCCACCGATTCTCCCACGGCCTTGCTGGCTGCGAAATGGATCACGGCATCGAAGCCATAACGGGCGAAAACCCGGCGCAACCGGGCGAGGTTGCCGCAGTCCACTTTGTGGAAGGGAACCGTCCGTCCCGTGATTTTCCGGATGCCCCCAAGCACCGAGCGTTCGGAATTCGAGAGGTTGTCCACAATCACCACATCATAGCCCGCTTCCAGCAGTTCGACTGTCGTGTGGGAGCCGATATATCCCGTTCCTCCCGTCACCAAAACGCGTTTTGTCATATACCTATATTAATTATTTGAGGTAAAATTACAAAAAACTCAGCGTTTGGCAACATATTTGCCATGATTGTTTCAAGTTAAACCTAACAAGCCACGATTATGAAGAGATTCGCAACTGTAGTACTGACGCTTTGCATCGCACTGATGTGTACTACCCTTTTCGAGGCACAAGGCCAGAATCGCAGGACCGGTGGCGGCAACTCCGGATCCTCGACCCGCAAGGAGCAGACCACCAAGAGTGCACCTGCCCAGAGCAACCATAACAGAGGCACCGAGACCAAGAGCGCTCCTGCCCAGCAGAACAAGGCTGTTCGTCCTTCTGGCAACACCGGACAGGCACGTCAGAATCAGAACAAGCCTGAACGTCACAGCACGCAGCCCTCTTCGACGCGGAAACAAAGCAATGCACCGGCCCAGGTCCAGGACCGTCGCAATAACGCCGGCGCTGTACATGAGAACAACCATAGCCACAGCGCGCAGATCAGCCGCAAGAACAGCGATGTCGGACGTCAGAACATTCCGTCCAACCGCGACATGAAGCCGCGTGACAACAGGCCTCGCGATAACAAGCCCGGCAACATGAAGCCTCGCGAACACAAGCCGGCCGCTGTCCAGTACCACAATACCCGTCCGGCGAAACGTGGTCCTGAGTACACCCGCCCGTATCTGGAGAATCGGCACAAGCCGATGCCTTCCCACCGCTATGGCGACCACTACTTCGGCTACCGCCTGCGGACGCTCCCGAGAGGTTACGTGACGATGCGTATCGGCGGACTCGACTACTACTATTACGACGGCATCTACTACAGGCCGTACCTGCTCGGCGGATATTATGTCTGCCGTCCTCCGAGAGGAACCTCGATTGCCTCCACGCTCTTTAACGTAGCGCTGACTGCAGTGGCCATCAACACCATCCGCGACGAGATCCAGCGGGCCCGCAGGGCCGCAGCCCTCTCCACGGTCTACGGCAACGCCAACACCGGATACGTGATCCGCACGAGCGATGACTACTACAACACGAACCTCCTGAACCAGGCGAATCAGGAGTACTACTACCAGGACGGGGTATTCTACATCCTCCAGAACGGACAGTACTACGTGATTGAAGCCCCGATCGGAGCGCTGGTGACCGAGATCCCGGCCGACTACGAGGAGATCGAACTCGACGGACGGACTTACTACCAGGTGGAAGACACCATTTACAAGACGACCGTCATCGACGGAGCTCTTTACTTCGAAGTTGTCTGCAACCTCTAAATCACATACCTAATAATAAGAGCCGGCGCAAGCCGGCTTTTTTATTTGTAAATTTTTTCAAAAAAATTTTGTTTTCAAAAAAAACTGCTTACCTTTGCAGCCCGTTTCGGAAGAAACGACAAGTTCATTGACTTATTGGAGAGAGAAAA
>LUZC01000029.1 GCA_001603505.1 Bacteroidales bacterium Bact_11
TGGGCAGCGCGCCCGACGGCACCTGGCGGCGGATCACCGCGTCGATGAGCTGTTTCTCACCGCCCTGCGGATAGCGCTTCTTGAGCACCACCACCTGGATGTCAGGGAATGCCTTGGCTGCTTCCGTCATGGAAGCGATCGCCTTGGGTTTGTTCTCTTCGATGCCCACATAACCGCGCGTCACACCCAGCGCCTTCATCATGATGGCGGCGCCGATGAGGATTTCCTCGGGACGCTCGCGCATGATGCGGTCGTCGCTCGTGAGGTACGGCTCGCACTCCGTGCCATTGAGGATCAGGCATTCCGCCGTCTTGTCCTTCGGCGGGGCAAGTTTCACATGGGTAGGGAACGATGCACCGCCCAGGCCCACCACGCCGGCTTTCTTGATCTTTTCGATGATTTCCGCCGGGGTGTAGGAAATCTCACGGACAATGGTGTCGGACGTGTCGATGTCTTCCATCCACTCGTCGCCCTCCACGGTGATTTCGACATGGGGCACCATGTTGCCAGCGATATCAGCCCGCGGGCCCACCGACTTGACGGTACCTGAAACGGGCGAATGCACGAATCCGGAGATGAACCCGGACGGCTCGGCAATCACCTGGCCCACCTTCACCTTGTCGCCGGCCGCCACGATCGGGGTGGCCGGTGCGCCCAGATGCTGCGCCATGGAAACATAGGCCGTCGCGATGGCGGGGAAAGTCTCTATCGCGGCTTCCGCGGAGATCTTGTTGTCGTTGGGATGAACGCCCCCGATCTTAAACGTTTTCTTCATTGGGCTTTGCAATTACGGGTTTAGGAGGAAAATTCACTTCATGGATGGCGTGTGTCGGACATACTTCCACACATTTGCGGCACATCTTGCACTTCGTGAAGTCGATGTAGGCCACGTTGTTCTCGACCGTGATGGCTTCGAACGGGCAGGTCTTCGCACATTTGCCACAACCGATGCAGCCCGCCGAGCAGGCCTTGCGGGTAATGGCGCCCTTGTCTTTGTTGATACACGACACAAAGACACGACGGTTCTTGAATCCCTTGTTGCGGAGTTCCAGGATTCCTTTCGGGCAGGCTTTGACACACGCACCGCAGGCCGTGCATTTGTCCTCGTTCACCACGGCAATGCCCTTCTCGGGATCGACGTGGATGGCGTCGAACTTGCAGGCAGCCTCGCAGTCGCCCTTGCCCAGGCAACCATACTTGCAACCGGTGTCGCCGGCATAAAGGCTGGCCATCACCCGGCAGGAGGCATAACCGTCATACTCATTGGTCCGGGCCCGGCTGGCCAGCGTGCCGTTGCAACGCATCACAGCCACCATCGGCGCCTTCTCTTCCGCCGCACGGCCAAGCGCTTCGGCGATCTTCGTCATCACCGGATTGCCGCCGACGGGGCAGAAGAAACCTTCCATTCCCGGCGCCTTGACCACATTCTCCGCGAAAGCATGGCACCCAGCCTGTCCACATCCGCCGCAGTTCGCTCCGGGCAGGATCGACTCGACCACTTCAATGCGCGGGTCTTCCTCAACCTTGAACTTCTGCGCTACGAAGTAGAGCACAACTGCGAACAGTAGCCCGAGAGCTACGAGACATGCAATTGTAAAAAGAATAGTTCCAGTCATTTAGGTTGTTTTTCGATAGAAAAGATAAATATTTTGGAAATCTTGTTTCGAAAAAAGAAAACCCCCAGGTAATAGAGGGCCACGATGCCGAGCGTGCCCAGGCCCATGGTCAGTTCGCCCGCTCCGCAAAGCGAAAAGGCCAGAATCGACGCCAGCAGCACGATCAGCGGAATCACATAGGCAATCCAGATGGCCTGCGTGCCCATGGCGGAACTCATCACCACATTGACGCGCTCGCCCACTTGATAGTCAGCGGCCAGCGTAGATATGTCCTGCGCCACTTCCACCACCTTGACAGCCGCATCGGAAGCCCCACAGACGGCTTTCGCATGGCACGCGGCGCAGGCCGACTTATTGAGGATTTCCACGGAAATGTAGTCCTTGTCGACCGCTACAACGGTCCCGTCGTGCTCAATCCGGTCCCTGGTCATTTCTGAATTTTACTTGTTAGGGGATATTTCAGGCCTTCCATCCGTACCAGCCGTCCCTGTGCCGTTCCGCCCACTTTCCCCAGTTCCACGGAGAAACGGATCGGAATCCTGTTTTCGTCGTCGGTGATCCAGAAGAAAATCTGGCTGTACTGGTTGTCCCCCGACTGAAGCGACAGGTCGGAAGTCATTTCATTGTTGTCGACGTCATGGGGCCTGACGGTTACGGCCACCTTGACCGTATTGTAGGAGACACCCTCGACCTTGGTGACTTCCCGGCCGGCGACCAGCGCCGATACCAGGAAAATGTCGCGGTCGAGCGTCATCATGGTTTCGGCGGGAATCCCCCGCTCCATCGCCTCGTAATCGGCCGCCCGCAGGAAGTAGATGGCGCCGATGATGTCGCGCGTGATGGACGGACAGGTTACCACGGTATCGCGGCGGCCGCGGCGTTTTTCCGTAATTTCATGGATAGTACGGCCGTCCTCTTTCCATTCGAACCAGTTCTTCGCCCAATACTTCCCCTCTTTGACGTCACGGTGATAGGACAACGGCATCAGGGCAGGGGTCAGCGTGAACCACGATTCATAAAGGTCCCGCATCTGGTAGAAAGTATCCCAGAAACGGAAGGTGGCCACATGGGCCGCCACATGATAGCCTTTGGGCTCCAGTGTGCCCGTCATCTTCAGGGAGGCGAGGTCCGCCTTGACCAGGAAACTCTTGTAATAAACCGTATATTGGAGTTCTTCACCGTCGGCAAAGGGAAGCTCCTGTCCGCGTCCGGCAAAAGGGACCAGCAGCAGTGCCGCCAACTGGAAGATCATCACAATCTTTTTCATATGTCAAATTCTTCTTCGTTGGGTCTGAAACTATTCATTTTAGACTCCCTTTCCAAAAAAGATGCCCTTTCCGGTTCCTGGTACGGCCGATCGTTGTAATCCACGAATTTCACCTCGTTCGAAAGGAAGCGCATCTTCACGTCGCGCACCTCGCCGTTGCGGTGCTTGGCAATGATCAGGTCGGTCTCCCCCGGGAAGCCGCTTTCGTCCTGCGTGCCCATGAATTCGGGGCGATGGATGAACATCACGATATCGGCATCCTGTTCAATGGCCCCCGATTCGCGCAGGTCGCTGAGTTGCGGACGTTTGTTGCCGCCGCGGGTTTCCACGGAACGGTTGAGCTGACTCAAGGCGATGATCGGCACGTCGAGTTCCTTGGCAATAGCTTTCAGTGAACGGGAAATGGCAGCCACTTCCTGCTCGCGCATGCCTTTGAGCTCCGGCGGTCCCGTCATCAGCTGCAGATAGTCGATGATGATGAGTTTCACGTTCTGCTTGCTCACCAGACGACGGGCCTTGGAACGGAACTCTGCAATCGAAAGCGACGGCGTGTCGTCAATCCACAGCGGAGCGCGCGACAGGTTGTTCAGGCCGTTCTCCAACTGCACCCAATCGCTGTCGGTCATTTTACGCGCGCCGCGCAGTTTCTCGGAAGGCAGGCCCGTTTCGCTGATCATGATACGGGTCACGAGTTGCGTGTCGGGCATTTCCAGCGAGAAGAAAGCCACGGGCGTATGGTGATCCACCACCATGTTGCGGGCCATGGTCAGCACGAAAGCCGTCTTACCGACCGAAGGTCGGGCGGCCAGGATGATCAGATCGCCTTTCTGCCAGCCGAAAGTCACCCGGTCGATGCCGGTATAGCCCGATGGAACGCCGCTAAGGCCATCCTCGCGGGTCTGGTTCTGCTGAATCTGCGCAATGGCCTCGTTGATAACCGACTGGATGGACTGCGTCTCGTTGCGCACATTGCGCTGGGCCAGCGTAAATACCCGTTCCTGTGCCATCTCGAGCAGGTCGTCGACCGGCAAGGTATCGTCGAACGAGGCTTTCTGCACCTCGTAGGAGATGGAAATGAGCTCTCGCTGCAGGAATTTCTGCAACAGCACCTTCGTGTGATATTCCACGTGGGCCGCCGCGCCGATCTTGTTGGAAAGCTGGCTCAGGTAGGCCATGCCGCCCACTTCATCGAGCTGACCGCGCTTGGTCAGTTCGTCGGCCACGGAAAAAATGTCGACCGGATCGTTCCGGCTCGACAGCATCGTGATGGCCTCGTAAATCTTTTTGTGGGCTTCTTTGTAGAAACAGTCGGGCTGCAACTGGTCGAGCACGTCGGTCACGACCTCAGGTTCGAGGAGCAAGGCGCCAAGCACCGCTTCCTCGATATCAAGGGCCTGCGGGGGCTTGCGACCGCCGAAATCTTCAGCGATCGAATCGAGGTTTACGCGCTGCTGGCGTTTTTCGCTTTTGGCCATCCTCGGGATGTGCGGCTACTCGTTGTCGAAACTGGAGCTGACCAGGATGCGTCCGCAATACTCGCAGACGATGATCTTCTTGCTCTCTTCAATGTCCAGGCGACGCTGAGGCGGGATCTTGTTGAAACAGCCGCCGCAGGCATCGCGCGATACCGTCACCACCGCCAGTTTGTTGTGGGCGTTTGCCCGCACTTTGGTATAGGCCACCATCATGCGCTCGTCGATCTTGTTCACCAGGTCCTCACGCTCTTTCAGAAGGGCTTCTTCTTCCTTGGCGGTCTCTTCGACGATGGTTTCAAGCTCTTTCTTCTTCTCTTCCAGGTCAGACTCGCGGTGCTCCAGCTGCTGCTGTGCCTCATCGATCACCTGTTTCTTTTCGGCGATCACCATCTCGTTCTCACGGATTTTCTTGGCAGCCACCTGCTGTTCCAGGTCCTGGTATTCGATTTCTTTGGTGATGGACTCGTACTCGCGGTTGTTCTTCACGTGGTCACGCTGCGCATCGTATTTGGCGATGAGATGCTTGCTCTCCTCAATCACGTGCTTATGCTCGGCGTTGACCTTCTCGATGTCCTTGATCTCCGCCTTGGTGTTATTAATGCGGGTGTTGAGTCCGGCAATCTCGTCTTCCAGATCCTGCACCTCGAGCGGCAGCTCGCCGCGAAGCAGGTAGATCTTGTCGATCTTGGTGTCGGTCTGCTGGATTCGGTACAGTGTACGGAGCTTCTGCTCCATCGCGATCGAATCGGTGTCGGCCATGTTCTTCTGCAACGAGACAAAAGTCTCCCGCTGGTCGATCGGGGTGACGATTTTGTTAACCTTCTTTTTTGTAGCCATAATCTGCTAGAAATAATATATCGGATTGTTGTTTTTCAGCTCTGTCGTGTAAACTGCAAAGGTAGGCAATTTTTTTCGAAGAATCGACACGAACTTCCCTACGATTTCCACTTCGCTTTCATAATGGCCGATATCCAGAATCATCCGTCCCTGCGGAACGAAAAAATGGTGGTACGACACATCGCCCGTGACGAACGCATCGGCTCCCTGGCGGAACGCCGCATCGGCAAACGACGACCCGGCACCGCAGCTGGTGGCCACGCGCCATACTTCTTCGACGGGTGCCGAACAACGGAGCGTCCGGAGCGAAAAACATTCTTTCACATAAGCGCAGAAATCGCGTCCACTCATCGGCGCGGGCAACAGCCCGATCATCCCCAGCCCGCTCTCGTCGAGCGGTTCCGGATCCACCATGTCGAGCCGGGCGGCCATCAGGGCGTTGACACCCTCTGCCGCCTTGTCGGCATTGGTGTGAGCCGCATATACCACGATGTCGTGTCGGACAGCCATCCATACAGCCGCCCCCACGGGATTGTCGGGATCGATCGTTTTGAGCCCCCCGAAAATCAGCGGATGATGCGTCACGATCATGTCGGCGCCCCGGTCAATCGCTTCGCGCACCAGCGCTTCGGTGCAGTCGAAGCCCACCAGCACGGCGTGGACTTCGGCTTCGGGACTGCCGATGCAGAGTCCTGCATTATCCCAGGCTTCCTGGGTAGCAAGCGGCGCAAACTCCTCGAGCACAGCCGCGATCTCTTTTGCTTTCATTTCAAATGCTTTCGTAGAGGTCCGACAATTGGCTCCGAATGCCGTAGAGTTTCTCGACAATCCGCCGTTTGTGGTCGAGACCGTCGCGGTTTTCTGCCAGCTTGCGTGCCGCCCCGTCGAGCGTCAACCCCTCCACACGGGTGAGATAGTGGATCAAGCGGAGGTTGTCCACGTCTTCCGGATGGAACAGACGGTTGCCCTTGGCATTCCTTTCGGGTTTGACATACCGGGGGAAGGTGTCCGACCAGAAACGGATCGTGGAGACTTCTTCCCCGAGCATCTCGGCCACTTCGCCGATCTTGTAATATAATTTCTCTGCCATATGTGAGCGGTTAGTCCATGGATTGCCCGGTGGTCAGGGCGACGATCATCATCTCGCGGTAAGTAGCGGGCGAGAGTTCCGCAAAAAAGTAATTCACCGGATCCTGACGGATACCGTCGCGGAGCACTTCGTAGTGGAGGCACGGGGCAAAGCACGAGCCGGTCTGTCCCACAGTCCCCAGTGCGGCACCCTGGCGGACCGACTGTCCGACCGAGACGCCCGTCTTGTCAAGGTGGGCATACACCGTCCGGAAGCCGCCCGGGTGTTCCACCACCACCTGGTTGCCCATGCCTTTGGCACTTTTTATCACCTGGGTCACCTTGCCGTCGGCACTGCAGCGGACGATTGTCCCGACGGGCGCCACGAGGTCGAGCCCCGTGTGCTCGCGGACAGTCTTGTAGAACGGATTGATCTTCCGGCCCACCGATGCGCCTGTCTGGCGCGGCGAAAAGTCGGCTATGGGCACGATCGAAGGAAGCGCCGTCGGCGCCCGCCCCTCGCGTGCAAGCACCGTGTCGATGTCGGCCAGTGAAGCCGACACCTGCAGGGCAGTGGATTCGATGCGCTTGATCAGTGCGTAGGCGTCCCATACAAGATCTTCTTCCGGCATCTCTTCAAGCTCTCCACCACGAAGCAATGTATCCTGTGCCTCGATGATATAGTTGGGCGGATCGGCGCTGAAGAGGTCGTGGTAGATTTCACGGTCGCGGACCTGGAGGTCGCCCACCACGCCGTCGAGCAGGTCGAGCCGGCTGTTGAGCGACTGGTATTCGGAGTCCAACAGCGCGTGCTCCCGTTCCAGCAATTTCTCCCGGTCGGTACTGAAAGCCAACGCGAAGACCGCGTAGAAAGCCACCGCGGAAAGCAGCATGGCGACCAGGAACTCCACCACGCTCCGCACGACGCGCCCCAAGCTCGAGAAACGCCGAACGAAAGTTCCTTTTTTACTATCGTACACGTACTTAGCCATTGCGCGCCATCTTATTGTACTCCTCCGGCGATATGTCGGGATTGAGGAAATTCCAAGGATTGATCTGCACCCCTCGATAGATGACTTCATAGTGGAGATGCGGACCGGTCGACAGGCCGCTGCTGCCCAGCGTGCCGATCTTGTCGCCCCGGATAACGACCTGGCCCTCGACCACCTTTATTTCCTTGAGGTGGGCGTAGCGGGTCTTGTAGCCGAAACCATGGTCGATGATCACCACGTTGCCGTAGCCCGAGAAATTGAAGCTGGCCGACACCACGACACCATCGCCCGTAGCATAGACCGGCTGCCCGGCCGGTCCGGCCAGGTCCACGCCTTCGTGGAACACCACGGCCTGGCGGATGGGATGGTAGCGCGCCCCGAAGGGACTGGTGATCTGCACGGTCTTCGGATTGACCGGGTAGATCGACGGAATACAGGAAGCCATGTCGCCGGCTCGGGCCGAAAACACTTTCACCTCGTCGAACGAGACCGACTGCACATAGGCCTTCCGCGACAGCACGTCCACGCGGCGGGCCGCGGCGGTCATCAGCTGCTGGTGGTCCAAACCGAGATAGTCGGCATAGCGTTCTTCTCCGCCCAGCGGCGCCTCACGCACGTCGGGGCCGATTTCTCCCATACCGAAAACAGGACGATACACCAGGTTGTCCCGCAATGAAAGGTCGAGCAGTACCTCGTCTTGCGCGGCGGCACGCGTTTCCAGCAGGGAGATTTCTCCGGCCAAGGCCTGGTTGCTGCGCTCCAGCCACATCGCCTTGGGCGTATCGAACCCCAGCAAGCGGTTGAACACGAAGAAATAGAGCAGGAAGCACGCCAGTCCGGCAAGAAAGGTAATTCCTGTATTGTAGAATGTGGAGCGGGCCGAGCGGCGTTCTATCTCGTAGGATTTCGTCTGTTCGTTGAAAATATATCTTCTCTCGCCAAACATCAGTCAGCGTTTATCGGGCATATCTTTGCAAAATTACGAAATAATACCCGGAAAAAAACTAATTTTGTGCCAAATTACTAGAATTACGCATCCATGACAGTCAAAGAGATCAGGAAGACCTTTACGGACTTCTTCGCTTCCAAGGGACACACGATTGTGCCCTCCGCGCCGATGGTGGTCAAGAACGACCCTACGCTGATGTTTACCAATGCCGGCATGAACCAGTTCAAGGACATTTTCCTGGGCAACGCACCGGCGGCGGCGCAGCGGGTGGCGGACAGTCAGAAATGCCTCCGGGTCAGCGGAAAGCACAACGATCTCGAAGAGGTCGGACACGATACTTACCACCACACCATGTTCGAGATGCTCGGCAACTGGAGTTTCGGCGACTATTTCAAGAAAGAAGCCATTGCCTGGGCATGGGAACTGCTCACCGAGGTGTATAAACTCCCGAAAGACCGCCTCTACGCCACCGTCTTCGAGGGCTACGCCCCCGACGGCCTGGGCGCCGACGAGGAAGCCCGCGCCGAGTGGATGAAATACCTGCCAGCCGACCGCATCCTGGACGGCGACAAGCACGACAACTTCTGGGAAATGGGCGACACCGGTCCGTGCGGTCCGTGCAGCGAGATCCACATCGACCTGCGCGATGACGCCGAGCGCGCCGCCATTCCCGGCGAGCAGATGGTCAACAAGGGCCACCACCTCGTCATCGAAATCTGGAACCTGGTGTTCATGCAGTTCAACCGCAAGGCCAACGGCTCGCTGGAGCCGCTGCCCGCCAAACACGTTGACACCGGCATGGGCCTGGAGCGCCTCTGCATGGCCATCCAGGGGAAAAAGAGCAACTACGACACCGATGTCTTCACGGGCATGATCGGGGCCATCTCCCGCCTCAGCGGCGTGGCCTACGAGAGCGACACGCAGATCGGCGTGGCCATGCGCGTGATTGCCGACCATATCCGCGCCATCAGCTTCTCCATCACCGACGGGCAGCTGCCGAGCAACGTAAAGGCCGGCTACGTCATCCGCCGCATCCTGCGCCGGGCCGTACGCTATGGCTACACCTTCCTTGGCTTCAAGGAACCGTTCCTCTGCCGCCTCGTGCCGCAGCTAATCGCCGACATGGGCGAAGCCTACCCTGAAATCAAGGCCCAGGAACAGCTCGTCACGCGCGTAATCCGCGAAGAGGAGGAAGCGTTCCTCCGTACGCTCGACAAAGGCGTCAAGCTCATGGACAACATCCTCCAGAAAAACCGCGACAGCAAGATTATCGGCGGCGTAGACGCATTTACGCTCTACGACACCTACGGCTTCCCCATCGACCTGACGGAACTCATCGCCGCCGAGAACGGCTTTACCGTCGACATGGACGGATTCAATGTGGAACTCGGCAAGCAGAAGGAGCGTGCCCGCAACGCCACGGCCGTGGAAAACGGCGACTGGGTGGAACTGCATCCTTTCACGTCCTGCGAATTCACGGGCTACGACACCCTCGAGACCGAAGCGCAGCTGATGAAATACCGCACCGTCAAAGCGAAGAACAAGGAACTCCTCCAGCTCGTGTTCGACCGCACCCCGTTCTACGGGGAAATGGGCGGAGAAGTGGGCGACACCGGCACCGCGACCTCCGCTTCCGGAGAAGTGGTCAAGATCCTCAACACCGTCAAGGAGAATAACCTCACCATCCATATCGCCGAGCGCATCCCCGCCGACACGCAGGGACATTTCACCCTGCAGGTCGACGCCGCCCGCCGGCAGAAAATCGCCAACAACCACACTTGCACCCACCTGCTCCACCAGGCGCTACGGGAAATCCTCGGCTCACATGTCGAACAAAAAGGCTCGTTCGTGGGCGACCAGTATTTCCGCTTCGACTTCTCCCATTTTGAACGCTTGGGCGACGACACCATCGATGTGGTCGAGCGCCGCGTCAACGCGCTTATCCGCGAGAACTTCCCGCTTTGCGAAAACCGCAACACCACGCTCGAGGAAGCCCGAAAGGAGGGCGCCATGGCCCTTTTCGGCGAGAAATACGGCGACAAGGTGCGTGTGGTCCGTTTCGGCGACAGCGTTGAGCTTTGCGGCGGCTGTCACACCCGAGCCACCGGCACGATCGGCCTGTTCAAGATCACGGGCGAATCGGCCGTGGCCGCCGGCATCCGACGCATCGAGGCCGTCACGGGACTGGAAGCCGAAATGGTGGTCGACAGCATGGAAAATGCACTTCGCGCCGCCAAGGCCTTCTTCAACAACGCACCCGACCTGGCCGGTGCCATCCAAAAGATGATTTCCGAAAACGATGACTACAAAAAGAAGATGGAAGACATCTTCCGCGAACGCACCGCCCTGCTTAAACGGGATCTCCTAAGCAAAGCCCGTGAAATCGACGGACGCCGCGTCATCGTTGTCGACTATATGGTCGATCCGCAGATGCTGCGAGGCGCCGCGCTCATGCTCCAGAACGAAACGGAGAACATGATCGTCGCCGCCGCCTATGAGGCCGGCGGCAAACCGCAACTGCTGCTGATGTATTCGTCCGACCTGGTGAAAGCCGGCAAGAATGCGCAGGCCGATGTCAAGGAAGCCGCCAGGAGCATCCAGGGCGGCGGCGGCGGACAGCCGGGCCTGTCCACAGCCGGTGGCAAGAATCTTGCTGGACTCAACGACGCGCTGGAAACCCTCATCGCCTGCGCCACCCGATAAGCAGCTGTTTTGAAAAAGCTCGACCTCTACCTGATCAAGAAGTTTGCGGGCCCCTTCGTGGCGGTCCTCTTCATCGTCATCTTCACGTTGTCGATGCAGTTCTTGTGGCGGTATATTTCCGAGCTGGTTGGAAAAGGACTGGGCATCGGCGTTATCCTGGAATTTCTTGGATGGGCTGCCTGCACCTTGATCCCGAATGCCGTGCCGCTGGCCACCCTGCTTGCCTCGATCATGACGCTGGGCGGCCTGGGCGAACGCAACGAACTGCTGGCCATGAAGGCGGCGGGCGTGTCGCTGCAGCGCATCATCACGCCGCTGGCCATCATCTCCATCCTGATTTCCATCGGAGCTTTCTTTGCGGCCGACCGGCTTGTTCCGGTTGCCTACAACAAGGTCTATACGCTTCGGGCCGACATTCTGCGCACCCGCGACGAAATCAAGATCCCGACACGGATTTTCTACGATGGCATCGACGGCTACATTCTCCGCGTGGAAGACCGCGACGACAGGACGGGCATGATGTACAACCTGATCGTGTACGACCACACGAGCAACTCGGGCAACAACAACATGACCGCGGCCGACAGCGGCCGCATCGAGATCACGCCCGACAAGCAGAACCTGATATTCACTCTCTACAGCGGCTGTACCTATTCCGAGACCAACCGGATGAGCTACCGCGACACGACACTCGACCTCAGCCGGCTCCGGTTCGATGAGCAGCAGCTCATCATCCCGCTCGACAACTACCAGTTCTCCCGCTCGGAGACCGACAACTATGGCGACGAGATCCGCACGCTTGGCCTGAAGCGGCTGAACCACGACCGCGATTCGCTCTCCTGCCAGCTCGATTCGCTGGCCAAACGCCAGTTCCCCCGCTTCCAAAGTTCCACGGGAATGGCATACCTATACCAGCTCGACACCCTCCGCCTGGAGTCGGACTATCGGGGTAACTTCAACATTGACAGCCTGAAGGCCACCCTCACACCCAGCCAGCGGGAACAGGCTGCCCGGATGGCCAAAGAGAAGGCTCTCACAGGCGAAGAGCAGGTGAAACACCTTTCGCGGGAAACGAACCGGTATGTCGATCTAATCCGCAGCATCGACATCGAAGCCATCCTCAAGTTCACCCTGTCACTGTCGTGTCTGCTCTTCTTCTTCGTGGGTGCTCCGCTGGGTGCCATCATCCGAAAGGGCGGACTCGGCACGCCGGTCGTCATTTCGATCTTCTTCTACCTGATCTACTACATCATCGATATCATCGGGCGGAAACTGGCCAGGGGCGGCACGCTCACGCCATGGGAGGGCACGCTCATCTCCACCCTGATCCTGCTGCCGATCGGCATCCTGCTCACCCGCAAATCAACACAGGACTCGTCGCTGTTCAATCCGGACTCCTACAAGGAGTTCTTCCGGAGCATCGGGAAATGGATCGTCAAGCGCTACCACCGCTTCATCAACCTGTTCCGCAAGGGCGGGGGCCGCATCCGCATCGTTTATATGGGTACGCCGGAATTCGCGGTGGCGCCGCTCGAGAAAATCCTGCAGGCAGGCTATGAAGTGGCAGCGGTGGTCACAGCCGTCGACAAGCCGAGCGGTCGCGGACTCACGATGAACGAGAGCGCGGTGAAACAGTATGCCGTAGCCCACGGCATCCCCGTGCTCCAACCCGAGAAGCTCAAGGATTCCGCATTCCTGGAACAGCTTGCAGCATTGAAGGCCAACCTGTTTGTGGTGGTTGCTTTCCGGATGCTGCCCAAGGAAGTCTGGCAGATGCCGGCGCTGGGCACTTTCAATCTCCACGCCTCGCTGCTCCCGCAATATCGCGGCGCCGCCCCGATCAACTGGGCCATCATCCGGGGCGAGAAGTTCACGGGTGTCACCACGTTCCTGCTCGACGAACAGATAGACACGGGCAAAATCCTGTTCCAGGAATCCTGCGCCATTGAATCGTATGAGAACGCCGGCGATCTCCACGACAAGCTGATGAAGATGGGCGCTGACCTCGTGCTCAAGACGGTCGATGCCCTCGAGAACCACCGCACCAAACCCTACGAGCAGTCACTCGATTTCCAGCGGAAACTCTATCCCGCCCCGAAGCTCACGCGCGACAACTGCCACATCGACTGGAACCGGAGCGCCCATAGCATCCACCTGCTTGTCCGCGGCCTGAGCCCTTATCCGGCCGCCTGGACCACGATCGTCAAGGAAGACGGCACCCCTGTCAGTGCCAAGATCTACGACAGCTATGTCGTGAAATGCGAAGCCGACGACCCGCGTCCTTCCGGACACATTTCTACCGACGGCAAATCCTGGCTGGAAGTGCGCTGCGGCAAAGACGCCCTTCGCATCCTCTCCCTGCAGATCGCTGGCAAGAAGCGCATGGACATCGCCGACTTCCTCCGAGGCTTCCGCAATCCGGAGACGTGCCGATTTGAGTAAAGGGATGCCCGGTCAGGTCGGGCAAGACACTGTCATTTCACGTTGTCGTTCATCACGAACATCACCTCGTATTTGCCATGATACACGATGGCCACCACCAGATAGCCCAGCAGTGTCAGCACGGCAAAACCCGCCAGGCCGATAAGCATGCCCTGCGTCCAACCCCACAAGCCCTTCCAGTCGCCATGGATGACATACAGGAAGAATCCGAACACGCCGCCCCCGATTACGATGATCCAGAAAAAGATCTTGTACACGGTCCAGGCAATCGTGGGATTCTTGAACATGTCCAGGTCGTACGACCAGCGGTACTGGCCGTCCTTGCACAGCCGCACCTCCTTGCCTTCGTAATTGTTGTCGACAGGTTCCATGGGTTGATAATCGAGAACGGTTTTCCAAAGGTAATCAATCTTTATTCATTTCTGCAGAAATAGCTACTTCGTCAGCTTGCTATAACCTGCCCGCATCAGGCCGGAGTCGGCGAAGCGCCGCTCGAATTCTTCTTCTGAAAGCCCGGCCCAGTCGTCGGGCTTCATGGTCTCCAGTTCAGCGCGATGCGTCTCGAATTCGGGAAGTGGCGTGAGCGGCTTGTCCCACGGACAGGCACGCATGCACTCTTCGCAGCCGAAGCGCCAGCCGTGCCGCGCCGCGAGCGACGTGGCGACCGGTTCCTTTGATTCGATGGTCTGATAGGAGATGCATTTGCGTGCGTCGAGATGGAAAGGAGCGTAGAGCGCCCCTGAAGGACAGGCGCGCTGGCATGCGCCGCATGCGCCGCAATCCGTAACCTGAAGAGGCGCATGCGGCGCGAAACGGTCGATCGGGACATTGCACACGATCACGCCGATGATGGTCCGCAGCCCGTATTCCGGCGAAATGAAGAAATTGTTCTGCCCGATGAATCCCATCCCTGCCTTCACAGCCCAGTAGCGTTCCAGCACAGGCGCACTGTCGACGAACGGCCGGCCCTCAAACGCCGGGAACTGCGCTTTTATATCCTCGATTACGGCAAAAAGCCTGTCTTTGACGATTTTATGGTAGTCCACACCCTGTGCGAATCCCGCTATGCCGCCGGAGGCCGGACCATATGGCGCCAGGAAGCACAGCACGCTTTCCGCGCCCGGCACCAGCAGCGCCGGGTCAAATCGCTTCTCCACGTTCCGGGCCAGATAGCCCATATCCGCGTGGTGCCCCTCCGCCAGATAGTGCTCGAAACTGCGCTGGCGGTCTTCGCCGACACGCTCCACTTTGGCTGCACCAAAATCGAGAAAACCGTAAGAACGTTCGCTGATTTTTATTAAATTTGTGGACAAATTGATTGAAAAAACGTCAAAATAGCATGAAAAGGATTCTTGTAGTCGGAGCAGGCGGACAGATCGGCACCGAGCTTGTCCCTTATCTCCAGCATATTTACGGCGAAGATAATGTAATTGCGGCAGATTTGAAAGACGAACTCGTTGAAAAGCTCGGCCGCGGCGCCATCGCCGAAAAGCTCGATGTCCTCGACGCCAAGCACTTCGATGAACTGGTCGTGAAATACAAGGTCGACGCCATCTATAACCTGGTGGCCCTGCTCAGCGCGAAGGGTGAGCACATGCCCGGCGTGGCCTGGCACCTCAACATCACGGCGCTCATCAATGCGCTCAACATCGCCCAGGCGCACCACTGTTCGATTTTCACGCCGAGCTCCATCGGCGCCTTCGGCCCGAATACACCCCACGACAACACACCCCAGGACACCATCATGCGCCCGAACACCATCTACGGCATCTGCAAGGTGACGGGTGAACTGCTGGGAGACTACCACTGGGAGCGCTTCGGCGTGGATGCCCGCAGCGTCCGCTTCCCGGGCATCATCTCCAACGGCGCGCTGCCGGGCGGTGGCACCACCGACTATGCCGTGGAAGTGTTCTATGAAATCCTCAAACCCGGCCACCACTACACCTGCGAAGTGCCGGAAGGCAGCTACATGGACATGATGTACATGCCCGACGCCCTGCGTGCCGCCGTGGAGGTGATGGAAGCCGATCCTACCAAACTCATCCACCGCAACAGCTTCAACATCGCTGCCATGAGCTTCTGCCCGCGCGAGCTGTTCGAGGTCATCAAGAAGCGCATCCCCGACGCCACGTTCGACTACAAGGTCGACCCCGTGAAGGCTGCGATTGCCGATTCCTGGCCCAACAAGATGGACGACACCTGCGCCCGCGAGGAGTGGGGATGGAAACCCGAATGGGACATCGACGCGATGGTCGACGATATGCTAGCGGTGATCGGCAAAAAACAGCAGGACGCCGCACGGGTGTGACAGCGTGAGCGTGAACGCATCGGAAAGCGCCTCGTTGAGGGTGGCTTTCCAGAGCGAATCGAAAACGACGGCATCGGTCGGGTATTTCAACCCGGCCGATGTTATTTTCAGGGAGTTGTCGAAAGTGAAGATGGATACCTGCTGTCCCGGATCGGCCGGCAATGTGGCCGTGTCGAAGATGGCGGTGAAACGGCCGTAGTCGGTCAGCATTTCCACAGGACAGGATGCCTCGCGGGCGTAGTCGAGCAGCAGGGAGACGTTACCCAGCGTATGGTCTTCGCGCTTGCCCGTTGCTCCCAGGATCGTAATGCAATCAGGCTCCAGCGTCAGCGCCAGGTGGAAGGCCTTGGTCTGGTCGTTGTCATCCTGCTCGGCGATTCGGGTGATTCGGTCGCTATAGCGCTCCACGAGTGTCGGCGAAAGGGAATCCAGGTCGCCTACGATCCGGTCGGGCTCCAGTCCGAAAGCCACCAGCGCTTCCGCCGCGGAATCGCAGCAGATGCGCACGTCGGCTTCGCGCAGCGCCTTTAGCGGTACCTCTGCCTGCGGAAAATCGCCGGCTGCCAGAATTACGATATGTGGTCTTTTCGCCATCACTTGGTTTTCGCATACGAAAATAGTAAATTTGTCAAGATAATTCCTGCAAGAAATGAAAAAGCTTTTCCTTTTCGCGCTGACACTCGCAGTGGTCTTCAGCGCCGCAGCCCAGAACACGATCAAGAAATACGACATGAAGTCGTGCATCGCCAAGACGCGCACCACCGCCGGAGGGCAGGTGACGGAAGGCACGATGTATATGGACGATTACGGCGCTTTCGAGTGCGACATCAAGACGATGGACATCCCAGGCCTGGTGACCTACGATTACGGCATGCTCACGCGGGGCGACCGGGTTTGGGCGTTCAATATCCACGAAGGAAAGGTCGACTCCAAGGAATCGCCCAATCCGATGCCCGACCTCAACTTCTTGGGCGTCACCGACGAGCTGGCCGAGAAGTACCAGATGCAGGACCTCGGTGAAGAGGAATGCATGGGCAAGCCCTGCCACAAATACGCTTATGTAGTGATCCAAAACCGAAAGAAAGTCGACTGGACCGTGTGGGCTTACAAGGGCTTCCCGATGAAATACGTCATCCGGCAGGGCCGCAAGGAATCCATCGTCGAAACCGTCGAACTGCGCGAGAACGCACCTGTCCCCAAAGAGATCCTCCACTTAATCGAGCCGTAAGAATACGCTTCGCCGACTCCGGCCTGATGCGGGCGGGTTACGGCAAGCTGACGAAGTAGCTCCGCCGCATGTTGGCGCAGCGGCCTTATTTCGAAGTAAGCGTCAGGGCGTCGGTGTGGCCGCGGTATTCGTTGGCGTAGAGACATTCGATCTCGACAAGGCCGCTGTTGAACGTACCTTCCTGCGTCACATAGAACTGCTCGGTGACCGTGGTGTTCTCCTCCGGCAGCAGTTCCCAGTAGTAGTTGGTCTCGGAAGGCTTTACTTCGCGGTAGAAACCCCACCAGGTGAAATAGGAACGCTCATCCACCGGATAGAAGCAGGCCGGCCGCATGGCGCGCATCTGCACGAAACTGCGGTTCTCGGTGTTGTGGATCTGGTAGTATACCGTGATCTTGTCGCCCACATGGAGTTTCTCGCCGTCGGAAAGCGGTTGTCCGTTACGCTCGATGCGCCGCACGACCGCCAGTTCGTTGGCAGAAGCCTGCACCTTGTTGAGCGCTGTGGTGTAGGTGTAATACACAGCACCCAGCTTGAGGTCCTTGGCCTTGCTGGCAATCAGCGCATGGACCGCGTCGGTCGTGGCCACGGTGTTCTCCCAGGCCTGGTTGTGCTTCTGCAGCAGCAGCCACTGGGCGATGGCATCGACCAGTTTCTTCTCTTTCAGCGAGGCGAAGAGTTCCATGAGCTGCGCGTGTGCGTAGATCTCGCTGTTCATCAGACCGCGGAACGGCATCACGGCGTTGGGGAAGTAGCATCCGATGGTCGGGTTCTCCACCGCGTAGTCCTTCAGCGACTCCCGCAGCTGTTTCACCCGCTTGGTGAACGACTTGTCGTCGTATGGCGTGCCGGCGGCACGCAGCATCGTGTTGCATAGCTGCGCCTTCTCGAGGATTGACAGGTCCTGCCAGCCCTCGCCGCCCTTGTCGACACACTTGTCATAGACCGCCTTGGCCTTGTCGCTCAGCGGAAGGTCGAACCATAGGCTGCGGATGGCAAAGTCCCGGATATAGGAGAACGGATGGAACGACTTGGTGCCGGCATAGCGCACTTCCACCCGCCCATCGGCCGATGCCGCCGCCTTGCGGACCATCGTCATTTCGTCGTCGGTAAGCGTGATAGCCCCTACCTGGCGCAGTTGTCCCACCTTTTCCAGGAAGTAGAGCGTAATGGCACCGTTGCCATCCATACCACGGAACCAGGCGAAACTGCCGTCGCTCTCCTGGAAGGTCTTGAGCGCTGAAAAGGCCTGTTCCCGGAACGCTTCGTAGTCGGCAGGGTCATCCTTCAGCACCAGACAACGCATCTGATTGATGTAAAGCTGGTTGATCCAGTTGATAGCGTTCTCGCACTCGGGCTTGCTGGCCACGGGAAGCGATTCCTTCACCGCGTCGATCGTAGAGTATTCGGCATACTTGATGATCGGATTGGCGGCGCCGAACTGCTTGCGGAGCTGCTGCTCATAGTATTTATGGTCCTTGCCCTGCCCGATGAAGAACGATGCGGCTTCGGTGAGGGTGATGGTGTTGGGCACGATCTGGATCTCATGCTGTTCCCCGTCGGTGGAAGTCGGCGTCACGAACCAGATCTTCGCCGTCAGTTTCTTCGTGCCGCCCGGCACGTCGATGGTCCACGACACCTCGTCCTGGGCTCCCGCCAGCAGCGAGCGCTTCTGGCTGCCCGTACCCTTGAGCTTCAGCTTCTTGCCCTGGTCGTCGAGAATCTCGATATAGGCCGTGCCCTTAAGCTCTTTATTGCTCAGGTTCACGAGCTTGCTCTGGAGCACCAGGCGGTCGCCCTGCGTGGCGAACAGCGGCACGGAAGGCATGACCATCAGTTCTTTCTGGACGATGAACTGTGCCTCGTCGCTGCCCACGAACATCCTTTTGTCGTGTGCCATCACCAGCACCCGGAAGGTGGTCAGCAGGTCGCTCGTCTTATACTTGATGGTCGTCACGCCGCCCTTCTCGGCACGGATGTGCGGATAGAACGCAATCAGTTCCTTGAAATTGGTGCGGCCTTCAAATTCGGGCGTCTCCTCTTCCGGGTCTTCGTCCATATTGCTACTGTCCACCACATTCTTGAACACGGCCTCTTCGGCCACCATCATATCGTTGCCGACTGCCGCCCCGGCGAGCCGCCCTTTCATCATCCGGTCCATCGTCATGCCATACCATTCATCGATGGAGCTGCGGATGCTCGGACGCGACACCGACGGATACTGCTGGAGCGGATAGAAATCGAACGAGTTGGCACCCAGCCGGTCGTTGGTGATGTCGTAGATCGATACCAGCAGCTCCGAGCCCTCGGGCGCGCGGAGCGTCAGCGTTTCCTCGGTGCCGGGCGTGGTCTTGTCGCGGAACGTCTCCACGGCCACATCGAGCCGCACGTCGCCCGGACGGGTGTACCGGTAGGTATGGTCGATCTCCTTTCCTTCGCGGATGCCATAGACCGACAGCTGCACAGCACTGCGCCAGGCCGGATCGTACGGAATCTGCCATTTGCGCATCTCATTCTGCAGATGGACGCTCTCGTGGTACAGCACCTCGTCGTTGTCGAACACTTCCAGTTCAAGATAGAGATCGTCGTCGGTAGTACCCAGTACGAATTCCAGCACCCCTTCCGTCTTCACAGGATAGTAGAAGTAACGGCTCTCGAAGGGCAGCGTGCGGTCGTCGGTACTCATGACGATGACCGTGCGTTCTGTCGTGATTTCCCGGCCACGGTATTCCACGCGGGCTTTCACCGTGTAGAATCCGGACGGCAGGCTGCCGAAGTCAAAGGCCACGGGTTCATTGGTGGTAAAACCGCCGGCAACCACTTCGCCGCCGTCCTTGGCAACGACCGTATAGGTGCCCTCGAAGCTGTGGGGCGTGCCGTTGAGCGTGGTGCCCTCGATGGTCACGGCCTTCACATTGTCCTTGTCGACAATGAGTTTGCCATCGAAGGTCTGGCCTTCGGGCAGCAGCACGTTCAGGTCGAGCGGAACGTCGGCGACGGGCACCGAGATCCGTGCCTCATGGACCTCACCCTGCGGATCGGCCGCCCGCACCAGGATGTCGTACGTGGCCTTGTAGCGGTCTTCCATGTCTTCCGGATAGGCGCCCGAATAAACCGGGCGATCGGCCCGGAATGCAATCTCGAAACCGCCTGCATTGTCGGAGAAGGTCACACCGTCGCCCACCGATTCATACCACGATGACCAATAGCCTTTCTTGGTACGGCAGTAGCAATTGCGACGGATCTCGTACTCGATCTCGCCACCGGCCACGGAAAAACCCGCGAAGCTCTGGAGCAAACCATGCTGCTTAACCACGTCGCCGAAGCAGAGCACCTCTTCCACGGGCGACAGTGTCACATTGAAATTGGGCCGTTTGTATTCCTCCACGCGGACGCTCTTCAGCGTATGGTAGCCTTCCCGGATGATGTAGCGGCCGTTCTTGCAACCTTCCGGCAGGGTGAAGAAGCCGCTGGCCGAGCCCATGTCGTTGGTCAGGAGCTTGACCTCGGCCACCGTATCGGGCGAGGAGGTGTGGTGCAGCGTAAGGGTCACGCTCTGATTGGCAAGCACCTCTCCGCGCGTCTCGGACGCCTTGTAGCAGATAATCTTGAAATAGATGGTATCGGTGGGCTTATAGAGCATCCGGTCGGTAAACAATTTCGAATAGTTGAAAAGATAGTCGTCGGAAAGCCGGCTTTCTTCGGAATAATGGCTGTACATCCCCGAGATCATCGGTGCATAGATGTCGTTCCCGGCTTCGATCCGGATGAGGTAGTTGTTCTTCCCGTCGGACACGACCTTGTCGGTCTCCACGGGGGCGAAGCCCTGTCCGGCATACCTGTCCGCAAGGAACGGCTTCAGCTTCAGGATGCTTGAAGTATTGTCGTCGTAAAGATTCTTGAAGATCGAGAAAGAGCCTTCGGGGAACGGCTTGCCCGTGGTGAAATCGGCGGCATAGACTTCCGCCTTGCCTTTCCGGAGGCGGAGGGCGCCCGCCACGTTGCTTACATTGACGCTTTCATAACGGTCCGATACCTTGTCGGCCGAAAAGCGCACCACATAGATGCCAGGCTCGGGGAAATCGACCTCGGCGATGTGCTGCTCGGGGATATTGTAGTCGCAGTCGAACTCCGTCAATTCTTTCGTCGAGAGCAGCTTGGCGTGCCGGGCCAGCTGTTGGAGCGAGGCGTCACGCATGCCGGGAAGGAAAAGGACGTTGTCGTCCATGCGGTACACCTCGACCTTCACGCGGTCGACGTTGCGGGTGCTGACCGCGTATCCCACGCCGTGCGAAGGCGCCATTGTGCGATGCGACGACGTGCCGAGCGACCGGCTGTCCATGTCGGCAATCAGCCCCTCGATCGACGACTTATAGGTGCCCACGCGCTTGTGCTTGAGCAGTTCCACGGCCTCCTTGCGGATAGCCCGGTAATCGTCGCCCGTCGTACCATAGTGCAAACGGCGGTCCACCGCGTCCTTGTGGTTGCGAAGCTGCCGGTAGTACAGCATCATCACGCGGGGATGGTTCTTGTATTTGACCGCATAGGCGTCGAGGCTGTCGGTAAGCACGCGGCGGTTGAGCGCAGAATACTTCGGATAATAGGCATTGGCTTCCTTCCAGTTGTATTTGCTCAACTGCTCATAGAGTTCCTGGGCGACCGCCAGCTGTTCCAGTTCATCGCCGGCGGCGATGGTCTTCTGCTCCAACTCGCGGAGATAGCCTGCCGCCGTCTGCGGCTTACCCTCCTTTTCGGCCTTCTGCACCTTCGACCAGAGGCGCGAATAATTGTTCTGTGCATTCATGGTAAAGACAAATGCGGTCAGCATTGCGACCGCGCAAAGCAAACGTTTCATCGCAATCTCGGTTTTGCCTCTTAAAGTTAACGAAAAATATACCAATTTTGCCTATCTTTGCTTGTTTTAGTAAAGATATGCAGTTCGAGGTCCTCCACAGAGACGAATCAACGAATGCGCGCGCCGGCCGGATCACCACCGACCACGGCACCATCGAGACGCCTATCTTCATGCCGGTCGGCACGGTGGGAAGCGTGAAGGGCGTGTACCATCGGGACCTCCGCGACGACATCCACGCCCAGATTATCCTGGGCAACACCTACCACCTCTACCTGCGCCCCGGACTCGATATCCTGCGCCGGGCCGGCGGGCTCCACAAGTTCACATCCTGGGACCGTCCCATCCTCACCGACAGCGGCGGCTTCCAGGTGTTCTCGCTCGCCCAGAGCCGGAAACTCACCGAAGAGGGATGCATCTTCCAGTCGCACATCGACGGGTCGCGGCATATCTTCACGCCAGAGAACAACGTGGACACCCAGCGCATCATCGGCGCCGACATCGTGATGGCGCTCGACGAGTGCTGCCCCGGCGACGCCGACCACCGCTATGCCGAAAAGTCGCTGGGCCTCACCCAGCGCTGGCTGGAACGCTGCATCCGGCATTTCGACGAGACAGAGCCGCTCTATGGTTACCGGCAGGCCTTCTTCCCGATCGTCCAGGGCTGCGTTTATCCCGACCTGCGCCTGCGGGCCGCGGAGCATGCCGTGAAATTCGAACGTGAGGGCTACGCCATCGGCGGCCTGGCCGTGGGGGAACCTGTCGAGAAGATGTATGAGATGCTGGAACTCCTGCATCCCGCGCTGCCGCACGACAAGCCCCGCTACCTGATGGGCGTGGGCACCCCTGTCAACCTGCTCGAAGGCATCGCCCGCGGCGTCGACATGTTCGACTGCGTGATGCCCACCCGCAACGGCCGCAACGCCATGCTCTTCACCAGCGAAGGCATTCTCCGCATGCGCAACCGCAAATGGGCCGACGACTTCTCACCGCTCGACCCGAATGGAACGTCTTTTGTTGACCACTGCTACACCAAAGCCTACCTGAGGCACCTCTTCATTTCCGGAGAGATGCTCGCAGCCCAGATTGCCAGTCAGCACAACCTGGCCTTCTACCTGCACCTGGTCGAACAAGCCCGCGCACACATCGCCGCCGGCGACTTCGGCTCCTGGAAGGACGCAATGGTGGCAAAACTCAATACCACGCTCTAAACGATGAAGGCTCCGCACGTCAAAATCCTCGACCGCTACATTACCCGGAAGTTCCTCGGTACCTTCATCTTCATGACGCTCATCGCCGTGGCCATCGTCGTCATCTTCGACCTCAGCGAGAAGATCGACAAGTTCGTGAAAAACGGAGCCACGATCCACGAAATCGTGTTCGATTACTACGGCGGCTTCATTCCCTGGATCGTCAACACGTTCAGCCCGCTGCTCGTGTTCCTGTCGGCCATCTTCTTCACCTCGAAGATGGCACAGAACAGCGAAATCGTGGCCATCCTCTCGGGTGGTATCAGCTTCCAGCGGCTCATGGCTCCCTACATGTTCTCCGCCGCGGTCATCTGCGCCCTTTCGCTCCTGCTGGGTCTCTACATCATTCCGCCCGCCAACCAGAAGCGCCTCGACTTCGAAAACAAATACATCAAGACGCAGCTGATCGCCGCCGATAACATGCGCAACATCCACTATCAGATCGCGCCCGGCGAATTCGTGTACGTGGAGCAGTTCAGCCGCTGGGCCAACACGGCCTACCGCTTCACCCTTGAGCGGATTGAGAACGACCGCATCGTTTCGAAGCTTTCGGCCGAATCAGCGGCCTGGGATTCCACCTTCGGCGGCTGGCGGCTCAAAAACTGGTACATCCGCGACTTTTACGGCGACTCCGAAATGGTGCGTACCGGCAAGCAGCTCGACACCGTCATCAACCTCTCCGTGGTGGATTTTTATCGGCGGAAGAATGTGGTGGCGTCGCTCTCCGAACGCGACCTCAATGAACTGATTGCCGTGCAGAAGATGCGCGGGGATGCACTGGTGCAGAATTCCCTTATCGAAAAGAACACCCGCATCGCTACGCCCTTCTCGGCTTTCGTGCTGACCATCATCGCCGTGTCGCTCTCCTCGCGGAAGAAACGCGGCGGCTTGGGCCTCAATATCGGCATCGGCCTGCTCCTGAGCTTCATCTACATCCTGTTCATGCGCTTCAGCGAAATGTTCGTCCATACCGGGATGCTGCCGCCCGTGGTCGCCATCTGGGTGCCGAACATCGTGTTTGCGGTGGTGGCGCTGATTCTCTACCGCATCGCCCCGAAATAATTCAACTTTTTTTCGATATGAACTCCAAAACCAATCTCAAGATCCGGCTGATCGTGATGAACTTCCTGGAATTCGCCGTCTGGGGAGCCTACCTCACGTCGCTGGGTCGCTATCTGGGCAACATCGGCCTCGGGCCGCACATTAAATGGTTCTTCGCCATGCAGGGCATCGTGTCGATCTTCATGCCGACGGTGATGGGTATCGTGGCCGACCGCAAGGTTGAAGCACAGAAAGTGCTTTCGCTCTGCCACGGCTTAGCCGGCGTCTTCATGCTGGCCGCAGGCCTGTATTGCATGAGCGCAGGGGGCAATGTCCACTTCGGACCGCTGTTCGTGCTCTACAGCATCAGCCTGGCCTTCTTCATGCCGACCATCGCCCTGGTCAACTCCGTAGCCTACAACGCCCTCCGGGAACAACAGATGGACCCCGTCAAGGAATTCCCGCCCATCCGCGTGTTCGGCACCATCGGCTTTATCTGCAGCATGCTTGCCACCAATTTCCTCAAGTTCGACGGCGTGGCCATGCAGGACAGCTACACGCAGCTCATCTCCTCCGGCATCCTCTCCCTCATCCTCTGCGCCTACGCGCTGACGATGCCCAAGTGCCCGGTCAACCGCACCGCCGGTAAGACCAACTTCGTGGACGCTTTCGGTCTGAAAGCTTTCACCCTGTTCAAGGACGGCCAGTTCGCCGTGTTCTTCATCTTCTCGATGCTGCTGGGCGCTTCGCTTCAGATTACCAACGGCTACGCCAACACCTTCCTGGGTTCGTTTGCGGCCGATCCGGCCCTTGCGGGCACTTTCGCCGTGAAGAACTCCAATGCGCTGATCGCCATCTCGCAGGCATCCGAAACGCTCTGCATCCTGCTCATCCCGTTCTTCATGAAGAAGTTCGGCATCAAGAAAGTGATGCTCATCTCGATGCTGGCCTGGGTGTTCCGCTTCGGATTCTTCGGGCTCGGCCATCCGTCCATGCCGGGCGTGCTGCTGTTCATCCTCAGCTGCATCGTCTACGGTATCGCTTTCGACTTTTTCAACATCTCGGGATCACTCTACGTGGAGCAGCGTACAAGCAAGGATATCCGCTCGAGTGCACAGGGCCTGTTCATGATGATGACCAACGGCTTCGGAGCCACCATCGGCACCCTGGCAGCCGGTGCCGTGATCGACGCCTGCGACGTGTTCAACACGCCTGCCAACTGGCCCAAGGCCTGGTTTATCTTCGCGGGGTACGCGCTGGTCGTTGCGATTCTCTTCGCGATCCTGTTCAAGTATAAACACGAAGAGGCGAAATAAAAAAAACGGTGGTCAA
>LUZC01000030.1 GCA_001603505.1 Bacteroidales bacterium Bact_11
TTTCTCGACGAAGATGCGGCGGCGGTCCATCATCCCCTCCTAGATTTCGGTTTGCAGCACCCTGTCAGCCTGTTCCTTACGGAATGCCGCCAGATGGGCGGCCAGGGCTTCATCGTGGAGCGCCAGCATCGCCACGGCATAGAGCGCTGCGTTCTTGGCTCCGTCGATGGCCATCGTGGCCACGGGGATGCCACTGGGCATCTGCACGATGGAAAGCAGGGAATCCATCCCGTTCAACGCCTTGCTCTTAATGGGGATGCCGATCACCGGCAGCGTCGTCAGCGCCGCCGCCATGCCCGGCAGATGCGCCGCTCCGCCCGCACCGGCGATCACGATACCGACCCCGCGGTCGCGGGCACCCGCCATATATTCCATGAAGAACTGCGGCGTGCGGTGCGCGCTGATCACCTTCTTTTCATATTCGACACCAAACGATTCGAGGGTTTCGCAAGCGGCCTTCATGACATCCCAGTCGCTTTTCGAACCCATGATGATGCTGACTTTCATAGCTTTTTTATCTAATGCGAGATGCCCGGTCAAGCCGGGCATGACGCATTACAAATTTAGTAAGAATATGTTAGATAAATATGTACCGCAGGATAAACAGGACTGCAAGGACCCACATGGTCGGGGTGATCTGCTTGGCCTTGCCGGAGAGGGCATAGAGGACCACGTAGGAGATCACACCGATGAGGATACCGTCGGAGATGCTATAGGCCAGCGGCATGAGGATCACCGTCAGGAAGGCGGGGATGCTCTCGCGGTAGTTGGTCCAGTCGACCTTGGTGATCGGCTGCATCATCATCATACCCACGATAATCAAGGCCGGAGCGGTGGCTGCACCGGGGATGGCGAGGAAGACCGGCGAGAAGAACAGGGCGAGGGCGAAGCAGGCAGCGGCGGCAAAGGCCGTGAGGCCCGTACGTCCACCCGCGCCGACACCGGCCGAGCTCTCCACATAGGTCGTGGTGGTGGAAGTACCGAGGCAAGCGCCGGCGATGGTACCGATGGCATCGGCCATGAACACCTTCTCGGCGTCCTGGATATTGCCTTTCTCATCGACAAAACCGGCTTTCTGCGCAACGCCGATCACCGTGCCCATCGTATCGAACATATCGATGAACAGGAAGGTGAACACGACGGCCAGCATGTCCCAGGAGAGAATCTTATCCCACTCAAACTGGCAGAAAATAGGCGCTACGCTGTCGGGCATCGAGAGGACACCGCCGAATTTCGTGATGGCCTCACCCGTAGCCGGATCCTTGATGAACAGGCCGATGATGGCCGTGACGAGGATACCCAGCAGGATGCCGCCGCGGATGTGGAGCATCACCAGCGTACAGGAGATCACCAGACCGATGACGGCCAGCAGGCCGGTGCCTTCCGTCAATTTGCCGAGCGTGACCAGGGTCGCGTCGCTATTGACGATGATGCCCGCGTTCTGCAGGCCGATGAAGGCGATGAACAGGCCGATACCGGCACCGATGGCGTTCTTCAAGCTCAGCGGAATGGCATTCAGGATCCATGTACGGACCTTGGTGAGCGTCAGGATCACGAATATCAGACCTTCGATCAGGACGGCCGTCAGGGCGAACTGCCAGGTGTGGCCCATCGTCAGGCAGACCGTAAATACGAAGAAGGCATTCAAGCCCATGCCCGGAGCCAGGGCGAAAGGCTTCTTCGCCCAGAAGGCCATGACCAGCGTGGCGATGATGGCGGCAAGAGCCGTCGCCGTGAAGACGCTGCCGGCAGGCATGCCGGGGAGCGCGCTGAAGATGCTCGGGTTGACGGCCAGGATGTAGGCCATCGTCAGGAAAGTCGTCAAACCCGCCACAAGCTCGGTCCGGACGGTATTCTTCGCCGGATCGAAACCGAAAGCTTTCGTGAGAAAACTCATAATATACGCTGTTTAGGATCGACTAGAAAACCCACTTCATACCGAGGCAGGGACGGGCGCGGAAACCTCTGGTCGTGCCGAAGTCATAGCTCAGCTCGACCTCGCCGCCGAGGTTGAAGTGCTCGGTCCCGAAGCTGTACCAGAGCTGCGGCTCGGAGATGAACACGGTGTGCGACAGCTGGGCCGACATGGCTTCGCCGAACACAGTGTGGTCTTCCCACCAGAAATCAGCGAAACCGCTGAAGCGGAGACCCTTCGCACCGAAGAGATCCTGCATGCCCCAGACAACCGTGAACTGCATCGGAACCTTCTGGTTCGTATTGACGATGTGTTTATACAGCACTTTCAGGTTGAGGGTGTTGTTGAAATCGGCGCTATGCAGGAACCAGTCGACACCCGTCAGGAAGGCGTGGTTGATGCCGAATCCCTTGTATGCACCGCCGTTGTATTCCACCTGGAAACTCAGGGGAGCCAGAGCGCTGTTCTGCCAGAAGTTGAGGCACCGGGCAACCTCCATATAGGTACCCGCAGGAGAACTCGTGTCACCCAGATCTTTGTTCAACGCAAAGTCATGGTCGACGAAGAAGAACGTGTTGCCCCAATTGTCAACGTAGAATCCTTCGAGGGTCGTGGTAATCTGTTTGCGGTCTTTACCGAAATCATACATGATCTGGATGTTGGTCTGCGCGAAGGCAGTGAGGCCGCAGAGCAGGATGGCGGCGGAGAGGATAAGTTTTTTCATGTGTTTATAGAAGGTTTTAGTTTTCAGGTTGTTTGACTTTCTTGCCGGGCTTGTGCGTGCCGCCGAAGTTGACGGCCATGTCGCCGCGCTGGCTATGGTGGAACTCATAGGTATTGCCCGGCAGCACAGCATTGAGGATAATGCCCACCAGCGCCGCGACGGCCAGGCCGCTGAGCGAAGTGAAGCCGATGGTGATGGCGTCGTTCGCGCCGTACTTGATGCCGATGGCCAGCACGAGAATGAGGGCCGTGATGATGACGTTACGGCTCTCGGTGAGGTCGACGCGGTTCTCCACGAGGTTGCGCACACCGACTGCCGAAATCATACCGTAGAGCACGAGGCTCACGCCGCCGATGGTGGAGGCGGGCATGGCGCTGATGAGCGCGGCGAATTTCGGGCAGAAGCTCAGGAGGATGGCGAAGCAGGCGGCGATGCGGATCACGCGCGGGTCGAAGACGCGGGTAAGGTTGAGCACACCCGTGTTCTCACCGTACGTGGTGTTGGCCGGAGCGCCGAAGAGCGAGGCGAGGATGGTAGCCAGGCCGTCGCCCATCAGGGTACGGTGCAGGCCCGGATCGCCCAGGTAGTTCTCACCCGTAGTCGAGGAGATGGCGCACATGTCGCCGATATGTTCGACCATCGTGGCCAGCGAAATCGGCAGGATGGCGATGATGGCCGCCACAATCAAGCCCCAGTTCGGCGACTTGAACACGGCGAAGGCAGTGTTCTGCATCTGGAACGGAGTTCCCAGCCAGGCAGCCTCTTTCACGCCGCTGAAGTCACACAGGCCGAAGCAGGCCGCGACGATGTAGGAACCGAGCACGCCGAGCAGGATCGGGACAATCTTGATCATACCCTTTCCCCAGATGTTGCAAACGACGATGATCACGATAGCCAGCAGGGCGATCCACCAGTTGGCCGAGCAACTCTGGATAGCAGTACCGGAGAGGCAAAGACCGATGGCGATGATAATCGGACCGGTGACCACGGGCGGGAAGAAGCGCATGACTTTCTTCGGGCCGAAGGCTGCGAACAGACCTGCCAGCACAAAATACATCAGACCCGCGCAAACCACGCCGATGCAGGCGTAAGGGAGCGATTCGGCCAGCGTGAGTCCCTGCTCCGTTCCCATCTGCGTCACAGCGGCATAACCACCGAGGAATGCGAAGGAAGATCCGAGGAAGGCAGGTACTTTCCACTTGGTGAGCAAATGGAAGAGAAGGGTTCCCAAACCGGCAAAAAGAAGGGTTGCCGACACCGACAACCCTGTAATGACTGGAACCAAGACAGTTGCTCCGAACATTGCAAACAAGTGCTGCAAACCGAGGAGGGTCATCTTGGGCTTTCCGAGCACACGGGCGTCGTAGATAGCTTGATTGTTGTTGGTAGACATAAAAACAGAATTTGTCGCAAATATACGGCAACTGCCGGAATATGCAACATTCTATCTGCAAAACTTTATCAACGGATTATCAACAATCCCTACGGATCGATCGCAACGCGGTCAACCACAACCCCTTTGCGGTCGAGCAGCGTAACGATCATTTTTTTCGGCGTGACGGCCAGATGCAGCGCGCCCACCGTCTTGGGGCCCTCATTCCAGCGATAGTCGATCAGCGACTGGTTCTCAGTCAGCGGCCCGAAACGTTCCTGTCCGCGCTCGTCATCGCTCGAAGGAGTCTGGATATAGACCACGCCCTTGTGGTGCGCGCGTACGTAGATATGGTTGTTGCCGGCCAGTGCCAGGTCAACCCCGTATTTTTCGAAAAGTTCGTGCCACCGGTTGTACTGCGAGGCGCGGCCGTCGGTACCGAAGAACCATTGATAGTGCTCGCAGACCACCTTGTAGCGCACATCGGGATGCTCCTGCAGCACCTGTTCCACCCACGCGGCAGCCGCCGCGAATCCCGTGCTATCGCGCATCGACTCATTGTTGAGCATGATGAAGAGCGCGTCGTTGTACTTAAACCAGTAACACACGCCCTCCTCTCCCGGATAGCCGTTGAGCGGGTTGGCCGTCACGTTGCGGAAGAACTGGTTGGTCAGGCCATAGCGGCGCGTCATGTTGTCGTGGTTACCGTTGAGCGAGGCCCACATGTGATCGCGGAACGGTTGCTCCCGATAGAGGTCGACCCAGAACGAATAGCTGCCGCCCCAGGCGCACACGTCGCCCAGGTTGAGCACCCAGTCGTATGAGTCGTATTCCTTCACGGTCTCCATCATCGCCATGGCGGCTTCCATCCGGCCCGGCAGCGGCGGATAACTGTGGAAATCGGAAATGATGCAGGCGTTCCAGGCTCGGGCGCCGGCCGTCTTGAAAGCATGGACCGGGCTGTTGGTCTTCTGCCCGTCGCGACCCTCATAATGCACGACATACCGATATTCAGTATTCGGCTTGAGACCGTCGAGCGCCACGTCATATTTAAGGAAACGTGCGTCTTCGTGGAAGTTCTCTCCGGCAGCATTCTTCGACCAAACCGTATCGAAAACCGCACAGAAGCGGCCCTCAGCCGGATACTGCACCGCCCTGCGCCAGCGATTGTCACGTGCTTCCGTCAGCAAGACGTAACTGGCCTCCGCCAAGGTGTCGGTCGCCCAGCTGATGCGCATCTGCGTAGAGGCATCCTCCCCCGGGCAGGTCGTCACGCAGAAAAGGTCGAGCCCGTCAAGATTCTGGGAAAAAGCCGCCGCCCCGCACAGGAGCGCGGAGCAGAGGGTGAGCAGCCACTTCCGCATACTACACGATGGTGATGATGTGCGAGAAACCCGTGATGTCGAAAACTTCTTTTACGTGAGGTTTCATGTTGCGCAGCACCAGCTTCGCACCCCGGGCAGAGACGTTCTTCTGCAACATCAGGAACATACGGAGGCCCTGGCTGCTGGTGTATTCCATGTCCGTGCAGTCCACATCGATTTCTTCGTGGGCGCCGTTCATCAGCGGCGTAATGTCCTTCATGAACTGGTCGGCATTCGTGGTGTCGAGCCTTCCTTCCAGTTTCACAAGCGCCTTTGCGCCATCTTCATTGATCGTAACGTTCATCTTTATCTCAATTTTAAAATGTTATTTCATAAGGAGTGACATGATGGTGATGTCGTCGTTCTGATCAGCACCACGCGTAAAATTTTTCACATGGGCATACAAATCCAGTACCGCGGATGTCGACGAAACCGAAGGATTCAGTTTGCCGGCCCACTCGAGAAGCCGGTCTTCGCCGAACTGGCTCTTGTCTTCGCGCTCGGCCTCGGTCACGCCGTCGGTGTAAATCACAAGCCGGGAGCCCCGCTCCACGACAATCGTCTCGTCCTCATAGGGGAAATTCTCGAAAAGTCCGACCGGCAGATTCGACTTGGCCCGCAGGAAAGAAGCCTTCCCGTCGGGTCCGACAATCACGATCGGATTGTGGCCGGCGTTGCAGAATCTCATCTCGCCAGTCTTCAGGTCGAGATGTCCCGCAAAGATGGTAACGAACATCTCGTTCTTGTTGCCGTCGCACAGGCAATTGTTAACGCGGCCCATAACTTCGGCCATCGACAGGCCCAGGGATCCGATAAAACGGAACGCGGCTCGGGCAATGGCCATGAAGAGTGCGGCAGGCACGCCCTTGCCCGACACATCACCCACCATGAAGAAGATCGAATCCCCTACCTCGATGAAATCGTAGAGATCGCCACCCACCTCCTTGGCAGGCTGCACCATCGCGTGGAGCGAACAGTCATCGCGCTGGGGAAAATTCTGGGGCAGCAGGCTCATCTGGATGTCGCGTGCAATGTTCAACTCGCTTTCATAGCGCTCGTTGGCAGCAGTCGTGCTCTTGAGCTCCACGATGTACTCGTTGATGGACTGCTGCATGTAAGCCAGCGAATCGCGCAGCTTCTTCAACTCATCCTTGCTTTTGACCTCGGGTATGCGGGCATTAAAGTTGCCTTTGGCTATGGTCATCGCCGAATTGGAGAACTCCACGACCGGCATGGTCTGCTTGCGGATGAGGCTGCGGATGCCGAAGAACAGCGCCACCAGGCCGATCAGCAGCAGAAAGGCCAGAATCACAATCACCACATTCACATTGTGGTAGATATCCTTGTAGGTACAAACCACGCCCATCGACCAGCCGTTGCTGAGCGGGCCATAAACCATGAACGACTCTTCGTTGTCGTTCAAGAACATTTCCATGCCCCGATGCCCGGCGATCATTTCGCGCCCGATGCGCATGGCTGTCGTGTCGGTCATTTCCAGGGCAGAAGTAAAGATGGTCTCGTTGAGCACCTTATTGGGATCGGGATGCGCGATGTATGATCCATTACGGCCGATCAGCAGCGTATAGGAATTCTCGTAAGGCTTGATCGAAGCAACTCGCTCGGAAAGCCAGTCGAGCGAAATGTCGGCCGTCAGGATGCCGATCAACTGTCCGTCCCCATCCTTGAGCGGCATGGAGTAGGTGGACATCCGCTGTCCGGCACCGCCGTCGTCGTAATAGGGTTCGCTCCAGTAAGGCCGGCCCAGCAGCTTGGGAATCTGGTACCAGTCGAGCGTCGGATAGTCATATTGTTCATTGCCCATCTGCAGCGAATGAATCTCATGGGATTCGTCCCCTTCATAGGAATACGGAGCGAAATAAGGCCGTCCCTTGAAGTAACCGGGTTCGAAGGCCACGGCGCTGCCGATAACGTTCGGATTGGACTGGACCAGCTCCCGAGTCACGGTAAACAGGAACTCTTCGTCATTGAGATGCTGCTCGACCATCCAGTCCACATTGTCCACGGCCCGCTCCACCTCCGTAATCACCTGTTCGATTTCAAGAATGGCGTTGTCCAGTACTTTTTCGGCCACGGTGTCGGCCTCCCGCATAACCGTCGCCGCCGCGAACAGCGCCGAGAGCAATGTAACGGTGAACATGAGTCCGGCCGTTACCAGCATCACGCGAAGGCTGAGCCTGGAGGCAAAATTCTTCTTCAAGTTCATCGTATCATTTCTTCGTATTTGACATCGGTCTTTAAGTAACCCATCTCGCGCATCATGGCAACGAGCGAGGCGAACACATCGCGGCGCACCGGCGCAAAATCTACCACGCCCGTGGCCGGGTTGACCTGAAGATTCAGCATTTCATCGAGCATCATCCGCTGAAAAGGAAGGTTTGTTGCCACATTGTAGCTGCTGATGATCCTCATGGAAATTTCGAGCGCCTCTTCGCGGTGCTGCGCCGCATACTCCCATCCCCTCCGGGAAGCACGCACGAATTTATCGACCCGATCCTTGTTTTTCAAGTAGTATTGCTCCGTCACATAGAGCCCGTCTTCCGGGTAATCGAAACCATAATCCCGAAAACGGATCACGTTCTTGGGCGAAATCCCCCCCGTAGCCAACACGAGCTGGAGGTACTCGCTGTAACTGTAGCAGAGCAGGGCATCCACGGCGCCCGACACGAACAGGTTGATCCCATGGATGTACGGAATCCACTGCACCTCCAACCCGTTCTTGTAACAGAACATGTCGCATACCTCACCGAACCCCACTTTCCATCGCCCGATTTTCGATCCGTCGAGGTCCTGCGGCGATTCGATGGGGAATTGCGCCACGCACATCAGGCCGTTGACCTGTGAGGTTTGCAGCACATTGACCAATTTGATCCCCTTTTCCCGCGCCAGCAACGCCGTTACCAACTGGGTCGTGATGATGTCTTCCTGCCTGTGTACGAGCTTGTCGATGACGCTCTCCGTGGAACTGCCACCGAAATGATCGATGACCACTTCCAGGCCTTCTTCCGCATAGAAGCCCTTCTCCAGAGCCACATAATACCCTGCAAACTGGGTTTGCGGCGTCCACTGCGGCATGAAGTAGATTACTTCCTGCGCCCGTGCCGGAAGGAAGAAGAAACAAAGCAGCAATGCAAGGGAAATCTTTCTCATTACGCCACTTTCTTTTTCATGATGAGGACATTGCATCCATCCTCATATTTATACTCGATATGGTCCATCATCTGCTTGCACAGGAAGATGCCCAATCCTCCGATCTCCCGGTCCTCCGCCGACAGGGTAATGTCGGGATCAGGCTTGTCGAGGGGATTGAAGGGAACGCCGGCATCGCGCAGCAGAATGGTGAGCATCACACCCTCCGGATCGAGTTCCGTGCCGACCTCAATCCAGCCCATACCCCCTGCATAGGCATATCGGACCACATTTTCCACGGCTTCCTCGATGGAAAGCCGGATTTTGAACTGCAGGGCTTCATCCTGCGGAATATCGGGCGAAGACATCAGGTAATCGATGATTTCGCCGCATTTGTCGATGATGGGTTCGAATCTCTTTTTCATGGTGACAAGCGAAGGAAGGATCAGATGTATGGCTTTGGGTAAGATATCGATTTGAAAGGTATGGCTGGCCAGCAACTCGCCGTCGAGGGCGATATCGATCAGGTTGCGGGAAATGACTTCCACGTGCCTGGCCCGCTTGTAGCGCAGCAGGCGACGGGCCCAGGGCGTATCGAGATGATCGCCCCGGCGGTAGACCGGAAACAGGCGCAGGAAACTCAGGAGCAGCATCCAACGGACAAGGCAGACCTCCATCCACCCGTCATCGATTTCCGCACGCGGTGCGCAAATGTACTCACCGCCGCAAACGCGGCCGTTGGCCACCGTACAGAGCAGCAACCGACGCCGGTTCAGCTTTTCTCCATCGGCAATCACCTTGATCTTGTTGTTGCGCCCGACAAAAATGGCCTTGACAACGCCCCATCGGTAGGCGTTCTTCGCGTGGCCTGCTTCCATGGCCTGATAGGCGAACGACGCGACCACCGCATCAAACCCGATGTTGATGACGTTGATGGCGTAGTCGTCGTTGACTTTCATGACGTCGACCTGGCGGGTCTCTCCTTCCAGGATCTTCCGAAGGGAGGTAAAATCGCGGTCCGGAAAACACTTCAAAAAGTCGTTGGTTTCACCATAAGCCAGGATCGCCAACGACTTGTTCGACGAGCCCACCATGCCCGAAACCACTTCATTCAATGTTCCCGATCCGCCGCACGCCACAAAACAGACCTTCTCGTTCGGATGGAGATCACAGTAAATCTTGACGAAACGGGTACCGTCACCCACACCGCGCGTGAGATAAGTCTGATACTCCAGGTTGGGACCCGCTGCCCGGATCTGCCGGAACACGTCGTCCGCAATGGCCGCCTTGTCGTCCCTCCCGTTGATGATGAAAATATAAAGCATACGTTATTTGAGGAGAGTATTTTCGATATGTGCGCGCCAGGGCGGCAACAAGGCCTCCCGATTGGCGAAATGAATCATATAGAGGGCACCGTACGGCGCGATGAGGCGATTCGCCTCTTCGACGGTCGTACCGTCGTCGAAATAATGGCGCACGAAGGCCTCCCATACCTTCCGCATCTGTGCCTGAGAGATATGGAAAATCTGCTGCGAGAGTTCGTCACTGTCATTACCGGCACACACGAACCAGAGCATGCCCAGGTCGAAGAAAGGATGCCCGTACCGGAAATCGGCCAGGTCGATCCAATAGGTTTTCCCTTCGGCCTCAATGATATTGCCGGTGTGCATATCGCCGTGCAGGCAGGTGGTTGCATCAGGCGCATCGTTCACAAAGGCGTGCAGGCGGGCCTTCTGCGCATCGTCGAAATCATGGCTCGCTTCGATGACGCCGTGGAAATGGTCTTTCACGCTGGAAAAGACCGACGTATTGCAGGGGATTGCGTGAAGTTTGCGGCACTCCCGGGCGAAGGCCGCCACATACTCTTCCAACCGCTGCGGTTCCTGCGAAATGGCTCGGGCGAAAGAGCGCTTTCCCTCAATCCGTTCAAATTCGACACCCACCCGCTTGCCATCGGTCACCAGGCGGAAAGCCCGGGGAATCCGGAGTCCCAGGTCCATGATGGCCCAGGTCATTCGGAGCTCCTGCTCCGGTACGGAAAGCGGCATATAGCCGGCGTAAAGCTTGATCATCCGGCAGGCACGGCGATGGTTGTAACTCACAGCCGTGTATCCGTCGCCGCTCACCTCATAGTCTTCCAGATCGATCCATTCCGGACGGGGACGGCCGAACACATGTTCAATGTGCGCCACGAATTCCGAGAAGGCAGGTGTTCCCGCCAGTTCGCTGAGCGACTGAGCCAGGCCGCGATAATGCCACTCGTGGTCAGCCCGGCCGCCGGGCGCATGAAACCTTTCCCACAGTTTGTCGCCCAGTTCGTCGTAATCGCGGGCAATGGCACGCATATTTGAGAGCTTGTCGCCCAGCGCCACCATCTTCGCATCGAGCGAAGCTGTTGCAAGACGGTCGATGGCCGCCTGCTTGCGCTCCCGCCAGCTGTCGGCCTCGCTCAACCCTTCAACGGATTTGTCGCTCTCCTTCTCCACCAGGGAGGCCACACGATCCCCGAATTCGCGGCGGAGATCGCCGAGCGTCACTTCGGTATCTTCCACCACGTCGTGCAGGACGGCCGCGGCCAGAAGCTCCTGGTCCGGCGTAAGGGTGGCCACGATGGCCACCGCTTCAAGCGGGTGGACAATGTAGGGGAAGCCTTTCCCACGGCGTTCCACGTTGTGATGGGCCTTTACGGCGAATTCAATGGCCCTGTCAAGCAATGTACTGTCGATAAACTTCTTCGGCATGGCTACATATCATGGATTTTACTGATTTGTTCGAAAATACGGGCAGCCCGTTCCGTATTGTACCGGGATGGCCCGTTCAATCGTTCGAGGAACAGCTCGACTTCTTTTTCGCCTCCCTGCTCTGCGGCATACACGAGGCAGACGTTCTGCAATCCGAGGGTCGAGGCAATGATGTCGAGATCAGTTCCGCTAATCTGGTGGAGAGCCAGCTGATAGGCTTTTACTGAGTACTTCTTGCGCATGTTCTCCACGTCACCCAGCGTCCGGAGCCCCATTTTGAGCATCGGCTCCAGATAAGGCATCCCGCTGAGCGGCTGGACTTCGGCCTGGTTGATGGCGGCGATCTTCGCGTTTAGCGAAGCAAACGGGTCGAGCGCCAGATAACTGCGGAGCGTGTCGACATTCAGCGAAACATCTTCGAAACTGCCGTCCTTGACCAACTGTTCCACCTTACGACGGTAGTCGGTGAGATCTTTCCGGATCCGGCTGAATTCGTTGTCGGCCAGCTCCAGGAGTCCCGCCAGACGGGAAAGGCTCCGGATATATTCGGTCGGGACTTCGAAGCCGCTCTTGTAGCCTGTGTCGTGATTCATATTGGCCCACACGTGCTGAAGCGACGTACGCATCTGCACCTCGAAACGGAATTCGTTGATCTGGGGGCACTCCGGATCGAAATAGAGCGATTTCGGAATCCGGCAGACATAGTGAAGCGACATGTAGCCGAACGTATCGATCCCCAAAAGCTTGCGCTTGTCCACCGAATTGTCCCAGTCCACTTCGAATATACCATCGACCATGGCCGCGATCTTGTCGACCTCATCGCTGTAAAAAGTGATGATCCGGGCGCCCACCAGGTCGGTGATGTCGGAAAGGGTCTGATATTTCTGCCCTTTCAGCTCCAGCTTGCCCACCAGGCTGGCTTCCTGTTTGACTCGGGCCTCAATGCCCGACACCACCAGATTGGCCCGGTCGATACAGGCAAGCAATTGCTCGAGCACAAGTGTCTTCATCTTGGAAAACACGGGAAGCATCTCGCGGTATTCCTCCAGCATCATCATGCAGTGCAGATCCAGTCCGTAGTCCTTATCCATTGCTTGTCGCGTTTTGGTTGAGATAGAGCACGTCGTCGGCAAGCAGCACCGTGTCGCCGTGCGGAATGAATGTCGTTTTGCCGCGCTTGACCAGAATCAGCTGGACTTTGCGGCGCTTGGGATGCTCGCGCACTTTTTTCCCGACCAGCGGATCGTCGGGGGCAAGCCGCTGCTCCACAATATTGAGGTTTTGTCCGCCCTTGTACGACATGGAACTCATGACCACCTTGTCGCCCTCCAGGATGTAGGTGTCGCCATTGGGCACGACCCGGTCGCCGTTGGCGCGCACAATGATGCACAGCAACATATTCTTCGGAATGCCCAGGTCACGCACGAGCTTGTCTTTCCACGGGCTGTCGGCCGAAACGAGAATCTCGCTGAAGAGCATATCGGTCTCTTCGGAAAAATCGTTGAACGTACGCATCACGTCGGCATCCTTGTCAATCATGTCGAGTTTTCGGGCGGCCCAGGGGATAAGGGACCCTTGCAAGGCAATCGATATGAGCACGATGCAGAACACTACACTGAAAATATCGTGCTGGGGCACCACTGTCCCCACCGTAGCCATGATGGCAAACACGATGGACGAGGCGCCACGAAGCCCCATGAACGAGATGAGCACCTGCTGCTTGAAGCCATATTTGCCAAAGGGCGTCAGCACGGCGCCCACGGCCAGCGGACGGGCCACGAAAAACAGCACGGCAAAGAGGATGAGTGCCGGCATGATACTGCCGCCCATCGTCGCAGGACGCGCGATCAAACCCAGCATGAAGAAAATCAGCACCTGCATCAGGCCGGTAAAACCGTCGAAAAAGTGCACCAGTTCCTTTTTATCCTTGAAGTCCGCATTGCCGAGGATCATGCCTACCAGATAGGCGCTCAAGTAGCCGTTGCCGCCCACCATCGCGGGGAAGGCGTAGGACGCCACGGCAATGGCCACGATGTAAAGAGAGTCGAATCCGGACGTGGCGAAACGCATACGCTTCATTCCGAAGACGGCCAGCCAGGCGATCGCCAGGCCGATAACCGCTCCGAAAACAATCTGTGAGAAAAGGATCCAGGCCACGCTGCCGGCGGAAGTGGATCCCTGAAGCATCGACAGCAGCACCGCCGTCAGCATATACGACATCGGGTCGTTGGATCCGCTTTCCACCTCCAGAAGCGGTGCCGTGTGGTTTTTGAGGCCGAGCTTGCGGGAGCGCAGCACCGAGAACACGGAAGCAGCATCGGTCGAAGCCACCACAGAGCCCATCAGCAGGCTCTCGATCCAACCCCACTTCAGCAGAAAGTGGCAACCCGCACCTGTGATGCCCGCCGTAATGGCCACACCTATGGTCGAAAGCAGGCCCGCTTCCACCACCACCGTTTTAGCCGTCCGCCACGACGTGCCGAAGCCACCGTAAAACATGATGAAAAGCAGCGCCACCGTGGCAATTTCCTTCGCAAAGGAATAGTCCTGAAAGGGTATCGGAATCAAACCATTGTTGCCGAAGGCGATACCCAGCAGGATGAATGCGAGCAGCACCGGCACACCGATCTTGTACGTGACATCATTCAGAATCACGCAGATAAAGATAACGACGGCGATCAGGACAAGGAAGAGGGTCATAATTCGTGGTGTTCCATCAGAATCCGGCCCTGGCAGACCACCGAGTCGATGCAGCTGCTGTCGGCTGCATATACCCAGTTAGAAAGGAAGTTGTGGCACGGCTGCATCTTTTCGCAGCGCATATCTATCAGAAGGGCGTCGGCCAGTTTCCCGGGAGCGATCACGCCGGCGTCGATGCCGAAGGCCTCGGCGCCATTGCGGGTGGCCATGGCAAAAGCTTCCGCCGCAGGCATGGTTTCGGGATCACCGCTGCTGACCTTGGCCAGCAGGGCGGCGAATTTCATCTCCTCGCGCATGTCGAGGTTGTTGTTCGAGGAATCGCCGTCAGTGCCCAGCGTGATGCGGCAACCCGCCTGGTGCAGCATCTTGTACGGGAAAATACCCGACGACAGTTTCATGTTCGAGCAGGGGCAGTGCGAAAGGGTCACCCCCCGCTCCGCCAGGATGGCGGCTTCTTCTTCGTCCACGTGGACCACATGGGCCGCTATGACATCCGGACCCAGAACCCCCAGGCGGTCGAGATAGCGCACCGGCGTGGTGCCGTGGTCCCGCAGGCAGTCTTCCACTTCCCTGCGCGTCTCCGACAGGTGGATGTGCAGCTTCAGACCCAGTTCCCGGGCGGTTTCCGCACAGCGGACCAAGAGGTCTTCGCCCACCGTATAGATGGCGTGCGGGGCCACGGTCAGGGAGACCATCCCGCCGGTCGGATCGCTCCAATGACGGAGGATGTCGAGCTTCTCCTCCCGCTGCGACTTGGAATGTGCATCGACGAAAGTCACGCCGATAGCGGCACGAAGGCCATATTCCCGGACGATGTCGATGGTCTGGTCGATGTCGAAATACATGTCGGAGAAGAACACCGAGCCCGTGCGGATCATTTCGCGGACGGCCAGGCGCGAGCCTTCGCAAATGTCGGCCGACGTCATCCGGTTCTCAAAGGGCCAGATGAAATCCTCCAACCACTTCTGCAGCGGCATGTCGTCGGCATAGCCGCGCAGCAGGCTCATCGCCGCATGGGTGTGCGTGTTGTAGAACGGCGGGACGATGGCCATCCCGTCCGCCTCGAGAACACGGTCGGCCAGCGCATCCGGCGCCGCCGACAGATCCTTGAAGCGGCCCCCTTCCACGAGGATATTCGTGGTGCGGCCGTCCAGCCATGCATTGCGGATCAACAGGCTGTCCATCATCAATAGTATTTGATTTCGCGTCCTTCGAGCGCCGAAAGCAGGTTGTTGGCCATCCGGCTGGCACCGAAGCGGAAATATTTCTTGTTGAGCCAGGCCTCGCCCAGCGAATCGGCAACGATGTTCCAGTAGGTCACGGCATCTTCCGGCGTGGCGATGCCGCCGGCCGGCTTGAAACCCACCATCCGTCCCGTCTTCCCGTAGTACGCCTTGATGCAGCGGCACATGATCTGCGCGGCTTCCGGCGTGGCGGCCGGCTGCATCTTGCCGGTGGAGGTCTTGATGAAATCGGCACCGGCTTCCATGGCCAGGAACGAGGCCTGCTCGATGAGGGCGGGTTCCTTCAGCGCGCCGGTCTCCAGGATGACCTTCAGCACGACCTTCGGGTTCAGCGCCCGGATGGCCCAGCCGATTTCCACGATCTCGCGCGCGGCCTCTTCCGGACGGTTCTCCAGAAAAGCGTTCAAGGCAAGTACGATATCTACCTCGTCGGCTCCGTCGCGAACCGCGGCTTCACATTCCGCGATCTTGACCGCAAGCGGACTCTGCGAGGCGGGAAAACAACCACCTACCACAGTGACGTCCACATCCGCTTCTGTGCGCGTGCCCGCCACCGTCGCGGCGAAATTGGGATACACGCAGATCGAGGCCGGCAGCGGATAGTCGGGGAACGATTCGTGGAAACGGTTCACTTTTTCGGTCATCGCGGCGACCTTGGTGTAGGTGTCCGTGCTGTTGAGGGTGGTCAGGTCGATCATCCCAAGCACAGCTTTGTAGATTGCTTTGTTGTCCATATCGTAAGATTCTTATTTTCTGTCTTTACTGTCGATGCAGATGGTTACCGGGCCATCGTTGACCAGAGCAACCTGCATTTCCGCTCCGAACACGCCGGTCGGAACCGGACGGCCGAGCAGTGCGACGAGCGCATCGTGGAACTTTTCGTAGAGGGGAATGGAAATCTCCGGGCGGGCGGCAGCCACATAGGAGGGCCGGTTGCCCTTTTTCGTGGAGGCCATCAGCGTGAACTGGCTTACCAGCAGGATCTCCTCTTCCACATCCACCACCGAGCGGTTCATCACGCCCGCTTCGTCATCGAAAATGCGGAGACCCGCGATCTTTCGGGCCGTCCAGTCGAGGTCTTCCGGACCGTCGGCCTCCTCGAAGCCACACAGCACCATCATGCCGGGACCGATGGCGGACACCCGTGACCCGTCGATAGTCACGGATGCTTCGCGTACGCGTTGAATGACTACCCGCATATCACCGGAGCTCCTCCTCAAGCTGTTTGATATCTTTCCGCGTCATCTTTTTGCGGGTGGGCTTCTTCAGCTCCTTCTCCATTTCCATCTTTCTTTTGACCGTATCGGGATCCAGTTCTATGGCCGGTTCCGTTCCTTCGCGGATTTCCCTTTCCAGCACTTCTCCAACCGTCAGGTTTTCTTCATCATCCGCTCCGTGATCCACGGCATCACGATCACCGGCCTTGAGACCGTTCGCCTCCTGGGCCAGGCGCGACTGCACCTTCCGGAAGATCCTCTCCATCTCGCCGGGATGCACCAAGTAATAATCGAGCGAAGAGCGAAAAACCTCTTTCGTGTAGCCGTGATTCTCGACAATAGGCAGATATACCCGCAACGAATCGAGGCCTTTGATCGGGGATCCCGTGGATTGAATCACGTCGATACAGGCATCCGCTTCATAGAATTCACAGAACATCGCAATCATGTCGTCGGGGGAGATGATACCCTCCGGCCGGCAGCCCGTCGGCAACAGCAGGAGAAAGAGCCCGCAGGCCCACGCAAGTTTTTTCTGATGAAAACGCATAATACTAAACTTCAAAGTTATAAAATTTTGTGTATTTATCTAACTTTGTACCGCAATGAGAAGGACAATTGGTGAATTCGCGACTTTTCTCGCCGTCATTTTGCTGCTGGTGCTCTACGAGTGGGCTGGGTGGCAATGCGGCACAGCCCCTGAGAGGCCCTTTTCCGCCGGCCTGCTGGCAGCGATTCTCCTTATAGCAACAGCCCTGGTCCTGCACCTTACGGCCGACCGTGCCTTGTGCGAGATGAGCCTCGTTGTCCCCTTCTCATTCCTGATCCTGGCAACAGCCAATCCCGCAGCCTTGTACTACACTCCGCTGCACACCGCCGCACTGCTGCTGGCACTCAGCCTGTTCTTCCTCCTCGATTACTGTGCTTCCCACCCCACGATGGGCAACCTCATCGCAACCGGACTCACGCTGGGTGCAAGTGCCCTGTTCTTCCCCCCGCTGCTGTGGCTTGCGCCTTTTTACGGAGCCCTGGCCATCGGCCGGACCGAAGACAAAGTAAGATTCTTCGTCGCCGGAGTGCTGGCGGTTGCTTTGCCGCTGGCAGCCGGCATCGGGGTGCAATCGCTGTTGAGGACGGGCACTCCCGGCGCTTTCCTGCCAGATTTATGGCTTCGGATGACGGATGTCGTACGCCCGGTATTCCTCTATTCAGCAGCTACGCTCTGCCGCATTTTCCTGACAGTGCTCGTGGCGGTCCTCGCCATCGTCCGAATGCTGAAACGCACCCACACCTATCGCACGGCGCAATTCCGTGCGATGAATCGGCTCATCCTGCTGACACTGCTCATCGCACTGCTTGCACTGCTGTTCCTCTCCGACGGAAAGCAGCCCGCAGGACTCATCACCACACTGCCCGTGGCCCTGCTCCTCAACGACCTGCTGGGCCATCCCGACCATCGGAAAGGTACGTTTACCCTGATTATCACCCTCATCCTTTTGCTCGTGGCCGAGCGCATCTCCTATTTCGTATAATCAACTCATTCCCTATATGAAAAAGATCATTCGCATCCTGATCATCATTGCAGTGCTGGCACTGGCCATCTTCTGCTATTTCCGCTTCTATTTCGTGTTCGGCGAAGGGGTCCGCAGCGGAGAACTCAACTACGTGGTCCACAAAGGCCTGATCTGGAAAACCTATGAAGGCAAGCTGATCCAGACCGGCATTAAGGCGCACACCACCGGTGTTCAGTCCAACACATTCGATTTTTCCATCGTCGACGAGGAAATCGCACAAAGACTGATGACCGAAAGCGGCAAGGTGATGGATCTCCACTACAAGGAGTATTTCGGCCGTCTTCCCTGGCGGGGCCATACGAAGTACATCGTCGACGACATCCTCAGCATCAAGGAGAAAAACACCACCATCGACGACCAGAACATAGATGTCCTGAGCACCATCGCACCGGGTACCGACGGCTCCGACACGGTGATCCCCGGATTATACTAGAGCAAGACCGAAAGGTAGACCATCACGCAGAAAACGAGGGATGCCAGGCCGTTGGCGGTAAAGAAAGCCGCGTTGAGCCGCGAGAGGTCCTTCGGTGAGATGATGCGATGCTGATAGACGAGCATCGCCATGAAGAAGACGCCGGCAGCGATGCCCCAGGCGTCCGTAAGGCCGGCCTGTATCAGGAACAGCGGCACCAGTGCGAATTCCGGCAGGTGCACGCACCGGGCAATGACCATAGCGCGCCTGCGCCCGAACCGCTGCGGGATGGAATGCAGCCCCTGCGCGCGGTCAACCTCCTCATCGGCGAGCGCATACAGGATGTCGAAACCGCTCGACCAAAAAAATACCATCAGGGCCAGCAGGGCCACGGGCCAGGTCAGAAAGCCCGTCACGGCAATGAACGCACCCACCGGCGCGATGCAGAGCGCCGCCCCCACGCCGAAATGGCAGAGCCAGGTGAAACGCTTCAAGTAGCTGTAGCCCAGCAAAAACACCAGCGCCACGAACGACAACCCGCCACAGAGCGGATTGATGGTAAAGGCCACCGCCACGAACAACACGACATTGATAAGGGTGAATACCAGCGCCTGCCGCGGCGATATCCGGCCGGCGGGGATATCACGGCTCTCCGTGCGCGGATTGCGCGCATCGATTTCCCGGTCGGCGTAGCGGTTGAATCCCATGGCCGCACTGCGGGCAAAGACCATGCAGCCCAGGATCTGAAGCAGCAGCACCCACGTGAAGTGCGCGTCAGGCTCCTGCAGCGCCAGAACGAAACCCACCAGCGCAAACGGCAGGGCGAAGACCGTATGCGCGAACTTCACCAGCGAGGCGTAGCGTTGTATTCCTGAAAAAGCCATTGTTGGTAATAATAAGCGATTGTCCCTTTCAAGACCGTCTGCGCCCACGCAGTCGTGAGCGGGAGGGGCCCAAAACGCAGTTTTGGGAAGGACATCGCTTATTATTCATCGCAAAATCGCGCCGAATTTATTCTCGAAGGTCTTCAGCAGTTTGGCCATCGTGGCCTCGACGGCGGCGTCGGTGAGGGTCTTCTCCTCGTCCTGCAGCGTGAAGCTGATGGCATACTGCTTCTTGTCGGAGAGAATCTTCGGGCCACGGTACACGTCGAACAGGTTCACCTGCCGCAGGATGCCGCGGGCCGTCTGGAACGCCGTCTTGCGGATGTCGGCAAACGACACGTTCTCGTCGAGCAGCAGTGCCAGATCGCGACGCACCTCCGGGAAGCGCGGCAGCTCCTTGTACTTGATCTTGTCGCGCCTGACCAGCTCGAACAGCACCGGCCAGTCGATTTCGGCAAGGAACACCGGCTGCTTGATGTCGAACTTCTTGAGTAACGGCGTAGCCACCGTGCCGGCCACGGCAAGCCGCTTGCCCTGCAGCTTGTAGGTCAGGCCCTCGGCGAACAGGTCGGCCGGAGCCGCCTCCGTCTCCAAGTCGTAGATATTGGCCTTGAAACGCTGAAGCAGCAGTTCCAGATAACCTTTGAGCGCGAAATAGTTCCCCGCCCCAATCTCGTTTCGCCACGACTTGGCGCCCGGTCCGGTGACCACCATGCAGAGCCGCATGGCCTCGTGATAGCTGCGCAAGTCGGCCACCGGATTCTCGGCGCCGTCCTTCGGGCTGAATGCATAGCAGTTGCCGATCTCGAAGAGCTTCAGGTTGTTGTTCTGGTGGTTGATGTTGCGCGCCACCACTTCGAGCGCGTTGAAAATGAGCGTCTGGCGCATCACGTTCAAGTCGCTGCTGAGCGGATTGACGATGTACACGAGGGCGTCGGCCGGATAAGTCTTGAGCTTGTCGTAGTACTCCCCTTTCGTGAGCGAATTGTTCATGATCTCCACGAATCCGCGGTCGGCGAGCAGGTCGGACATGGTCTTGCGCACCGCTTCCGGATCGGGGTGGGCCGAAGGATTGATGGAAGCCTTCATGCTCACCGGGAGCTCGATATTGTTGTAGCCGTAGATGCGGAGCACTTCCTCCACCACGTCGCATTCGCGCGTCACGTCGACGCGATAGGCAGGAACGGCAACTTCGCATCCGGATGCCGTTGCGGAGAGGATTTCGAAATCGAGGCTTTCCAGGATAGCACGGTAGGTGTCTGCCGGCAGTTCCTTGCCGATGAGGCCGTTCATCCGTCCATAGGAAAGGTCGATGCGATGTTTTTCGAATGGCTTCGCGCAAATTTCCTGCGGATGGCCCACCACCCGGGCACCGGCCAGTTCCTGGATAAGCAGGGCGGCGCGACGGCCGGCCGTCATCGTGGCGGTCGGGTCGATGCCACGCTCGTAGCGGAACGAAGCGTCGGTCTTCAGGCCGTGGCGCTTCGACGTCTTGCGGATCGACACGGGATTGAAATAGGCCGCCTCGAGGAACACCTCGGTGGTCGCCTCCGTCACACCGGAATCTTCACCGCCGAACACGCCGGCGATGCACATCGGCTTCACGGCATCACAGATCATCAGGTCGTCGCCGCTGAGGGTGCGTTCCACGCCGTCGAGCGTGGTGAAGAGACATCCGGGCTTGCTGCGCCGCACCACCACCTTGCGACCGGCAATCTTAGCCGCGTCGAACGCGTGGAGCGGATGGCCCATCTCATTGAGCACGAAATTGGTGATGTCCACGATATTGTTGATCGGCCGCTGGCCGATGGCCACGAGCCGTTCCTTGAGCCAGTCGGGCGAAGGACCCACCTTCACGTCGGTGAGCGTTATGCCGATGTAGCGAGGCGCCAGGTCGGGATCTTCCACCGACACGGGGATTTCCTCGCCCGCACCGGGCTTGAAACCGCTCACGTCGGGCAGCGACCATTCCACCGGGATGCCGTTCTGCCTGCAATAGGCATACAGGTCGCGCGCCACGCCGATATGGCTCGCACCGTCGACGCGGTTCGGCGTCAGACCGATCTCGAACACGGTGTCTTCCTTTAGTTGCAACTGCTCTTTGGCAGGCGTGCCGGGCACGGCGGCCGGATCGAGCACGAGGATGCCCGAATGGTCGTTTCCGATGCCGAGCTCGTCTTCGGCGCAGATCATGCCGAGGCTCTCCACGCCGCGGATCTTGGAGCGTTTGATCTTGAACGTGCTGCCGTCGTCGGTCGGGAGTTCTGTGCCCACGGTGGCCAGCAGGACTTTCTGTCCCTGCGCCACATTGGGCGCGCCGCACACGACCTGAAGCAGGTCGGGAGCACCTGTGTTGAGCCGGGTAATGTGCAGATGGTCAGAGTCGGGATGCTCCACGCATTCCACGACTTCAGCGACGATGACGCCGGCGAGGCCGCCCGGAATCTGTTCGACGGTTTCCACGTGTTCGACTTCCAGACCTGTGGAGGTCAGGATCTCCGCCACCTTTTCAGCACTGAGGTCGAACTTCAGGTAATCTTTAAGCCAATTGAATGATATAGTCATAGCGCAAATTATTATTCAAACAACGATTCAACGAATTCTTTCTTGTCGAACAGCTTCAGGTCGTCGATCTTTTCGCCGACGCCGATGAATTTGATCGGGATCTTGAACTGGTCGCTGATGCCGATCACCACGCCGCCCTTGGCGGTGCCGTCGAGCTTGGTGACGGCCAGTGCCGTCACGTCGGTGGCACGGGTGAACTCCTTCGCCTGCAGGAACCCGTTCTGGCCGGTCGAACCGTCAATCACCAGCAGCACCTCGTGCGGGGCGTCGGGCACGACCTTCTTCATCACGTTCTTGATCTTGGTCAGCTCGTTCATCAGGTTTACCTTGTTGTGCAGGCGGCCGGCCGTGTCGACAATCACCACGTCGGCATCGCGGGCCACGGCGCTCTTGACGGTGTCATACGCCACGGAGGCGGGATCGGAACCCATCTCCTGCTTGACGATGTCGACGCCTGCACGCTCGGCCCAGATGACGAGCTGGTCAACAGCGGCGGCACGGAACGTATCGGCGGCGCCCAGCACCACCTTCTTCCCCTGCGCCTTGAGCTGGGAAGCCAGCTTGCCGATGGTCGTGGTCTTGCCTACGCCATTGACGCCCACCACCATGATCACATAGGGCTTCTTCGAAAAATCAAAAGGCTCGGCACTCTTCCCGTCGGCCGCCGCGTCGAGCAGGGCGATGATCTCTTCGCAGAGATAGCGGTTCACCTCTTCCGCGTTGAGATACTTGTCGCGGGCCACGCGCGCTTCCAGCCGTTCGATGATGTTCTGCGTGGTCTCCACGCCGACATCCGAGGCGATGAGCACCTCTTCGAGCGAGTCGAGCACTTCGTCGTCGACCACGCTCTTGCCGGCGATGGCATAGGAAAGTTTCTCGAACAGCGACCGCTTGGTTTTCTCCAGGCCGCCTTCGAGCGCGCTTTCCGGCTCCTTATCCTTTTTCTTCCAATTGAAAAGTCCCATATCACAAAGGTTTATAGAGTTCTCTAAGGCAGCCGTCGGCCAGGGCTTCCAGCGAGGAAATGCCCATTTCCGGCGGAAGGCCCGCCTGCTGGTAGGCCACGGGAAGTTCCGTACAGGCCTGTACCACGGGAATGCGTTCCTGCTGCCAGAGTTCTTCCACGATGACGCGGTAGCGCGCTCCCGCTTCCTGCTGCTTCCCGGCCTTGACCAGGTCGGTGACGGCGTGGATGCGTTCACGCATCGCCGTATCAGGGATGCAGAATCGGTAGCCGCAGGCCTCGGCGTGGCGCTGGTAAATGCCGGTGTTCATGGTACCGAGGGTGGCGGTGAGCCAGGCTCCCTGCGGACTACGCTCACGGCAGGCGCGCACCGTCTCATCCACGATGTGGACGAGCGGACGCTCGATCAGCCCCTGCTCCAGGAATTTATCGAGGAAAAAATGGGCCGTATTGCAGGTTACTGCCAGCAGATCGGCGCCCCAGCCCACGAGCGTGCGCAATCCGTCGAGCAGGTAGGGTTCCGGATCGGGGCCCTTGCCCAGCAGGAAAGTTGTGCGGTCGGGCGTAATCGTATGCGAATACACGATCATCCGCGGATGCTCCTGATCGCAGTCGGCAGGCGCTTTCACGGCCAGCAGGCGCTGGAATTCCGCCGTCGCGGCCGGTCCCATGCCACCCAATACACCCAATGTCAATCCATTATTCTTCATAATTCATCTCCTGTTTTTGATACTGCGCCATCACCACGCCCGCCATCGCGACCAGGATTCCCACCATCTGCAGCGGCAGAAGCGTATCCTGCCCCATCAGGGAAGCCGCCACCGCCGATACGATGGCCACCAGCGGCAGGAACACCGTGGTACGGGTCATGCCGATGCGGTCGACGCAGGCCGCATAGAGCACGAACGCCACGCCCGAACAGAGCAGCGCCAGAGCGAGAATCGGCCGCAGCACCGACCACGACAGGAAGGCCGGCGTCCAGGTCGGGGCATCCCAGATCAGGAACGGAACCAGGAAAAAGCCCACGGCCAGGATAAACTGCCAGGTGACGATGGTGAAGGCATTGTAGCCCTTGTCGACCAATTTCTTGCAAATAGCCGTGTAGCCCGTAGATCCGGCCACGGCCAGGAAAAGCACAGCAATGCCGTAGAGGTAATTCGTGTGGAGGCTGCCACCGATCAGGATGAACAGGACCACGCCTGCCACGGCCAGGAAAATGCCTACCCGGTTCAGATGGGAAAGCTTTTCCTTGAAGAAGATTTGCCCGACAATGAGGGTAAACACCGGAATCGTGGCGATGATCACCGAACAGAGCGTTGGAGAGCCCGTGATTTTCAGGCCGAACGTCTCACCGAGGAAATACAGGAAAGGTTCGAACGCCGTCATCGCGACAAACCACTTCAAGTCGCCCTTGCGGATACGCTGCAAGCGCCCCGTCACCAGGCTGAACAAAGCCAGGCCAGCGGCGGCAAAGACCATTCGGGTAAAAATGAACGTAAAAACGGGGACATCCTGGTCCAGTACAGAATCACTCCAGAGGAACGACATCCCCCAGAAGAAAACGGTCACCATGATCGCCAGATACCAGATCCAGCCCTTGCCCCCGTCCTGGCTCATTTGCGTGGACGGATTTTACGGAAACGCAGTTTAAGCACGCCCCAGAAGGCTTCGCCGAATATGCTGGAACTCATCTTGGAGGTTCCCTCTTTCCGGTCTTCGAAAATGATGGGCACTTCCGCAATCTTGAAACCCAGCTTGTAGGCATTGTATTTCATCTCGATCTGGAAGCCGTAGCCGCGCATCTTGATGCGGTCGAAGTCGATAGTCTCCAGAACCTTGCGGGAATAGCACTTGAAGCCCGCCGTGGTGTCGTACACCTTCATGCGCAGGACAGTCCGGACATAGGCCGAAGCGTAGTACGACATGATGACGCGACCGATGGGCCAGTTGATCACACTGATGCCGTTGCAATAACGCGAGCCGATGGCCAGGTCTGCACCGCCTTCGCTGCATGCGGCATAGAGGCGCGGCACGTCAGAGGGTTTGTGCGAAAAGTCGGCATCCATCTCGAAGATGTAGTCATACCCATGGTCGAGCGACCAGCGGAAACCAGCCAGGTAGGCGGTTCCGAGGCCCTGCTTCCCGGAGCGCTCCACCAGATGGAGTGATTCCGGAAACTCTTTCTGCAGCGATTTTACGATTTCGGCGGTACCATCGGGCGAACCGTCATCGATAATCAGGATGTGATAGTCGCCGTCGAGCGCACGGAGCGCACGGATCATCTTTTCGATGTTTTCCTTCTCGTTGTAGGTAGGGATGATGATGACTTTCTTGTCCATAGTGCCCATTTTTGCTATCTTGCAAAAATAGTAATTATTTTCTACAATTCGACCGCAACGGACACAGAAGAAGAAGCACAGACCACCCCGTAACCGCCTTTCACGTTGCTGTAGATTGAAACGCCCTCACCGAACAGGCCACCGGTGCTGTTCCGAAGGGTTTCAAGTGAGGTGACATACCAGAAGAAACTGTCGGTAACCGTCTTAAGTTCCAAACAGAGACGGTCTGCATCCCCTCCCCATTTGATCTTGAAGCTATAGGACTTCCCCCTGATCAGCGTATCGTGGAACAGGTAGTAGTTCACCCATTCCGACGATTCCATAAAAGTGTCGAATCCACTGACAGACAGTTGCGAAGCGACATCGCGAAACAGCACGTCGCCGGATGTGACCGGCATCTCCATTTCGAACAGGGTCCCATCAGGGTTCTCCTGACGCGTTAAAAGATGCAGAAAGTAGTTTTTTTCAAACGCAGCGTCGTCATCGATGCGGATGGTCATCTCATGGTTGTCCAAAGACACGGAAACCACTTCGAACCGGGGAAGCGGCAGCACGTCCGTTTCAGCCGTGACGGCGTCATAGCCGGGGAATTCCGCCTCGATACGGATCCGGTCGCCCGGAGCGGGGACATAGTCGCATCCGTAACAGAGACTGTATCTGCCCTCATCCGGAATCAGTCTCGTCTCCCAGGCAACCTTGCCGTCGTTCACGAATACGCGGACGCGTCCGCGCTCCGTGTCGAGATTGCCGGTATATGCCGACTCCTGAAACTTACTGCTGTTCAGGAAGAAGACGGAAGACGCCACATTAATTTTCAGCGGTGTGCCGGCATCGGCAATGGCCGAGACCGTCAGCCGCGACGCGAGTTCATCCCCGTCGAATTCGATCTCTTTCTCACATGCCGTGCCCGACATCAGCAGGATCAGGCAGGCCAGAATATTCCATAGTCTTCTCATGATGCTTCCTCCTAGAAATAAAACGCATATGAAACCGAAGGCATGATCGGGAAGATCGACAACTGCATGAGCCTCGAGCCGTCACGATATACCACGAAAGGATTCTGCCGATTGTAGGCATTATAGACACTCACGCTGATGGTCCGGTGGTTTCCGTTGCGCCAGTAGCGATGGAAATTCACTCCCGCATCCAGCCGATGGTAGGAAGGCAGCCGGTAATTGTTCCGTCCTTCCAGATAATCCGTCGGATACGGGTCGGTAAAACTCCCGTCAAACATGATATTGAACAGCGGCACCGCAACCGTCTGGAGTGCCAGCGACCCGCAGACGCCCGTTCCGTACACGAAGGTCGCTGCCACGTCGATGCGCTTGCTGAACTCGTAAGAGGCCGTGACGCTCAGGTCGTGGCGCCTGTCGTATTTGGCAGGGAACGGCTCGCCGAAATTGATGACGTTGCCCTCCCGGTCGAACTTCCGCATGGATTTCGACCAGGTATAACCGATCCAGCCTGTCAGTTTCCCCACTTTCTTTTGCGCCAGAAACTCCACGCCGTACGACCATCCGCGGCCAATGGCCACTTTCTGTTCCCAGCCTGTCGTGGAGCCGAGGAACGACGCGCCGTCGCGGTACTCCAGCACGTTGTCCATGGTCTTGTAGTAGCCTTCCAACGAGAAATCCACCGGACCCAGACTGTAGAACAGGCCGGCGGCCGCCTGCCGGGAGCGCATGGGCGGAATGGCCTCCGTAGAGGGTACCCACAAGTCGGTCGGCAGCGAAATGTTGCTGTTGCTCAGCATGTGGACCGACTGGCTCATTTCCGACCAGGAAGCCTTCAGCGAGAGGTCCTGTGTCAAGAGGGCGCGAAGGCTGATACGGGGTTCCAGCGAGTGATAGGTCTTTCCCTCCGTGGCATACAGGCCGTAGCGCAGGCCGGCGTTTATTTTCAGCCAGGGCGTCAGTGACCAGTTGTCCTCCACATAGGCCGCCGCCTCGTTTGTGAAGAGATTCTTGTCGCCGAACGTTGTGTCGAGCGCCGCCTGCTCCGACGAGGCCTCCTGATAATGCACGGTCGTGACCGAGGGCTTGAACGCGTGCCGGATGAAGGTTGCGCCGAACCGCACTTCGTGGGCAGGGGATGGATTGTACTCGAAGTCGGCCGCTGCGGAAAGATCGTTGATGAGGGAATTGTATAGCAGCGATATGTCGTTTTTCTTTTCCTGGCCGGACTGATTGAAGATCTCCGTTTCCTTCAGGGACAGCTTGTGCCGGTACTGGGTATAATTGACGGTCGTGTTGACGAACAGCTGCGGCCCGAACGTATGGTTCCAGCGCAGGGAACCCACGATGTTGCCCCAGTGCCAGCCCAGCCGCATCTTGTTTTCATACTCGTCATTCTTCTGGTTGATCCGGACATACACATCGTCGTCACCCATGTAGTAGCTCGCATAGAGCTTGTCGCGGTTGTTGAAGGTATGGGTCAGCTTGGCATTGACATCGTAGAAATAGTAGCCGCCCATTCCGCCGAGATCGTCGATTTCCTTGTGCAGGTACCATGCGATCAGCGGCTGCGACAGGACATCGAAATACGTACGGCGCGCCGAAACGTTGAACGTCGTCTTGCCCTTGACGATCGGTCCTTCCAGGTTGACCTTGGCCGCCAGCAGTCCGATCGAAGCGCCGCCATGGAATTCCTGGTCATTGCCGTCCTTCATCCGGATATCCAGGATGCTGGAGAGCCGGCTGCCAAACCGGGCCGGGAAACTGCCCTTATAGAGCGTCACGTTCTTGATGGCGTCGGCATTGAACACGGAGAAGAAGCCCATCATGTGGTTGACGTTGTAGATGGGCACGCCGTCGAGCAGTAGCAGGTTCTCGTCGGGACCGCCGCCGCGCACATACATGCCCGCAGAGCCTTCCGTGCCCGACTGCACGCCCGGCAGCAGCTGGATGGCCTTGATCACATCCACCTCTCCCGCCAGGGCCGGTATGCGCTGGATCTGCCGCACTGGAATCTCGATGGCACTCATCTGCGTGCCGCGCACACCGATTTCGGAACGCGTAGCGGTGACCGAAGCTCCCGCCAGCATTTCCGGAACGAACTGCAACCGGATGTGGATCACCGTGTCGCGGGTCAGCTTGAATTCCTGCCGGACCGTTTCGTAGCCGGTGTAGGAATACTCCAGGGAGACCTCGCCGGCAGGCAGGGTCAACGAATAAAAACCGTAATTGTTGGTCACAGTGCCCAGCCCGGAGCTACGCTCCACCAGGGCTGCGCTGATCAGCGACTCGCCCGACGCGACATCGGTCATATAGCCGCTGACCGTGAACTTCTGTGCGGCAGCCTCTTCCGCCGACAAAAAAAGAAGGGCTGCAATCCACACAGCCATCCATTGATTGATAAATCTACCTTTCATCGATTCAATCCTTTGAGAGAAAGCCCGATCCGGCGACGGTCCAAATCCACGCTCACCACCCGGGCTTCCAGTTGTTGATGTACTTTCAAAATCTTGGACGGATCGGACACATATTTATCGGCCATCTGCGACACATGGATCAATCCGTGCTCGTGGATACCCAGGTCGACGAACGCGCCGAAAGCGGTCACATTGGTCACGATGCAGGGCAGCACCATGCCCACCTGCACATCCTCGATCGACTGGATTTCCTTCGAGAACTCAAAAACGCTGATCGCCCCGCGCGGATCGCGCCCCCGCTTGGCGATTTCCGTCATGATGTCGGTGAGCGTGGGCATGCCCACCTCGCCGGACACATAGCGCTGCAAGTCGACGCCTTCCCGGACCGACGCATCGGAGATAAACCGGTCCACCGGGACGCCCGCATCGGCGGCCATCCGCTCCACCAGCGTATAGCGCTCCGGGTGCACGGCGCTGTTGTCGAGCGGATTGGCGGCATCGGGAATCCGCAGGAAACCCGCACTCTGCTCAAACACCTTGGGGCCGAGCCTGCCGACCCTCAGCAGTTCCTCGCGTGAGGAGAACGGACCATGCTCCGTGCGGTAGTCCACGATGTTGCGCGCCAGCACCGGGCCGATGCCCGACACGTAGCGCAGCAGCCAGCTGCTGGCGGTATTCAGGTTGATACCCACACTGTTGACGCAGCTTTCTACCGTCTCGTCGAGGCGCTCCTTGAGCAGCGCCTGGTCCACGTCGTGCTGATACTGGCCTACCCCGATACTCTTGGGATCGATCTTCACCAGTTCCGCCAGCGGGTCCATGAGCCGGCGTCCGATCGAAACCGCACCACGCACCGTGACGTCGTAGTCGGGGAATTCTTCGCGCGCCACCTCCGAGGCGGAATACACCGATGCGCCGTCCTCGCTCACCGAATACACACGCACCCCTTCGGGCAGTGCGATTTTCTGGATAAATGCTTCTGTCTCCCGGCCGGCCGTTCCGTTTCCGATGGCGATGACTTCGATATGGTAGGCTTCCACCAGTTGCGAAATCTTCCGCATGGCGGCCATCTTTTCGTTCACGGGCGGGTGCGGATAGATGGTGTCGTTGTGCAGCAGCGAACCCTGTGCGTCAAGGCACACCACCTTGCAGCCGGTGCGGAAGCCCGGATCGATGGCCAGCGTACGCTTCTGCCCCACCGGCGGAGCCAGCAGGAGTTGCCGCAGGTTGTCGCCGAACACGCGGATGGCCTCGATGTCGGCCTTTTCCTTGGCCAGCGCCAGCACCTCGTTCTCAATCGAGGGATGCAGCAATCGCTTATAGGCGTCTTCCATCGAAACCTCCACCTGCTCCCGGCAGGACGGCGACGGACGACGTTTCTTTTCGTATGCAAACCGGGACATGCGCTCCAGCGCATGGTCTGGATTGACTTCCACACGAATGGTCACAAAACCCTGTTCGCGGGCGCGCAGCATGGCCAGCAGGCGGTGCGAAGGAATGCGGTCAAGCCGCTCGGCGAAGTCGAAGTAATTGCGATAATTCTGCGCATCTGTCTCCTCTTCCTTGCCTTTGACCACGCGGGAGACCACTTTCCCCCAGCGCTGATAGAGGTCGCGCAGACTTGCACGAACGGGCTGGCTCTCAGAGAGCATCTCCGCCACGATGTCCCGCGCCCCTGCAAGCGCTTCTTCGCTTTCCCGCTCCGGATGGTCGAGCGTCATGTTCCAAAGTTTCAGCGCCAGCGGCTCGTATCCCTTCTCACGAGCAATGGAAGCCCGCGTGCGACGCTTGGGACGATACGGCAGATAGAGGTCTTCCACCGTCTGCGCATCTACCTCTCCTTCGATGGCAGCCTGCAGTTCCGGGGTGAGTTTCCCCTGCTCCCCGATGCTTTTGAGGATGGCGGCCTTGCGCTTCTCAAGCTCGGCGAACCGAAGGTAATAGTGCCGCACGGCAGCCACCTGCACCTCGTCGAGGGCGCCGGTGCGCTCCTTGCGGTAGCGGCTGATAAATGGCACGGTGGCCCCCTCTTCGAAGAGTTCAATGCAATGTTCCACCTGCCAGGCAGCCGTTTGAAGCTGGCTGGCTATGTAATCCGTATACAGTTTATTCATGGGAAACGGCTTTGAGCTGGTCTCTGTAGGAGGTAAAAATCTTGCTCTTCGACACAAAACCCAGATACTTGTTTTCGTCGTCGAGCACAGGCAGGTTCCACGCCTGCGTGGATTCGAATTTATCCATCACACTATCCATCTTTTCATCCATATAGACAAATGCCGGCGCACTCTTCATCAGGGAATAGATCTTCACCCTGTCGTAGCGTGAATGGTCGAACATGACGCTGCGTACGTCGTCGAGCGACACGAGGCCCTGGAAGTGGTCCTCGTCGTCGAGCACAGGGAACAGGCTGCGGCGCGACGTGGAAATCACCTTCACCAAATCGCCCAGGGTGCCTTTGTAGCGCACAGGCGTAAAGTCATGCTCCACCAGGTCGGACGTCTTGAGCAGGGTGAGCACCGCCTGATCGCTGTCATGCGTGAGGAGTTCGCCCAGTGCTGCGATGCGCTTTGTATAGATGGAATATTGTTCAAAAAACCGGATGGTACCGTAACTCACGGCCGCCGTCACGATGAGGGGGATCAGGAGTTCGTAGCCGCCCGTGATCTCTGCGATAAGGAAGATGGCCGTCATCGGGGCCTGCATGACGCCCGCCATGAGGCCACCCATCCCCACCAGCACGAAATTCGCCTCCGGCACAACGGCAATGCCCGTCAGGTTGATGAGCCGCGCGATGACGAAACCCGCAAGGCCTCCGCTCACCAGCGTCGGACCGAACGTACCACCCACGCCGCCCCCCGCGTTGGTAAACGCGGTAGCGAACACTTTGAACAACAGGATGGCCGCAAAGTAGAGCAGGAACAGCCAGGCATTCGACTGCAGCCTGTCACCGAAAACCGCCACCGGCACATCGCCCGGATTGTTGTTGAGCATCATCGAAAGGGAACCGTATCCCTCGCCGAACAGCGGCGGAAAAAGAAAAATCAATATGCCCAGCATCACTGCGCAAAGCGCCCAGCGCCAGAACGGGCTGCGGAAGTGACGCATCCTGTCTTCCACCTTCAGGGTCACTCGGATGAAGTATAGCGACATGAAGCCGCAGAACACGCCGAGCACCAGATAGAAGGGAATGTTGGCCATCCGGAAAGCCTCGATGGAACCCGCGAACTGTACATCCGTGCCCATGAACAGATAAGTCACCACCGTAGCCGTGACCGATGAGAGCAGGAGCGGCAGTATGGCGCTCATCGACATGTTGAAAAGCAGGATTTCGAGCGTGAACAGCACGCCGGCCAGCGGAGCCTTGAAGATGCCGGCAATGGCGGCGGCCGCGCCGCAGCCCAGCAGCATCGTCATGTTCTTGTATGAGAGGCCAGCCTTGCGGCCTACCAGCGAACCGATGGCTGCGCCGGAATACACGATCGGCGCCTCGGCTCCCACGCTGCCGCCAAAGCCGATGGTCACGGAACTGGCCACGATACTCGACCACGTGTTATGGGACTTGATGTTGGAATCATTCTTGGACACGGCCTGCAACACTTTGGTCACACCATGGCCGATGTCATCCTTGATGATGTAGCGCACGAACACTAGCGAAAGCAGCATACCGATACCGGGATACACCAGGTAAAGCAGGCTGTCGGCCGGTGTATCGAACCACGAAGTCAAGCCTCGTTGGATCCAATGGATCAGCGTTTTGAGCAGGATGGCAGCACAGCCGCACAACACTCCCACCCATACCGCGAGCAGCAGCAGTTTGGTTTTTTCTGAAAGGATTCCTGTTCGATCAGTCCTCACCTTCTTCCTGGGCAGCTTCCGCCGCGGCGATGTCGTCGTCCGATGCAGGGAAACTTCCGCCTTCTCCATCCTCATCATCTCCATCCTCGTTTTTGAAAACATCCTCAGCATCTTCATAATCGTCCACCTTCACCTTGATTTTCACCAGGTAGAGCGCGTCCGGAATTTCCAGGGTGACGGCGTAGAAAGAGGTGCCGTCCGGTTTGTCCACCTTGAAGATATCGCCCATATAGTCGGCATAGCCGTGCGGATACTTTTCCTTGAAAGCATCCAGCAGCTCTTCCGACATGTTCTCGTAGCTGATGACAGCACGCTTCTTAGGGATATTTTGTCCTAGCATAGTCCGTATTAATTTGGTTCTGCAAGTATAGGAGATTTTTTCGAGCGAACAAAAAAAATCAACGTTTCTTGAAGAAAAAAGACTTCTGACGCTGCTTTTTCGCGATATCGCGCTCCACGAAGATCTTTTTCCCGGTACGCGGGTCGCGTCCGGTATGGAACATTTCTGTCGAGACGGTCATCGGCGTGGGCGTGAAATCCTGCACCTGTTCCGTCCGCACACCCCGCAGTGCAGGATGACGTGCGAGCGCCTCCATGTCCTGCAGCGTGCAGCCCGGATGTGCCGACATGAAATACGGAATGATCTCGTATTTGAGGCCCCTTGCCCGCACCAGCCTGTAGAATTCCTTTTCCAGCCTTTCGAAAAGGCGGAATGAAGGTTTCCCCATCGCCGCGAGCACATGGTCTTCCGTATGCTCGGGAGCGATCTTGAGCCGCCCGCCGGTATGACGGGTCACCAATTGCTCGAAATAGGCGCGACCCGTCGCGTCGAGAAAGCCGTTCTCGTCGAGGAAGAGGTCATAGCGGATGCCGCTGCCGATGTACACATGCTTGACGCCGGGCACTTTGAGCACCTTCTCATAGAGACGCAGCAGGGGCGCATGATCGTGGTCGAGGTTGCGGCACAGATTCGGGAAGAGACACGAAGGACGCTTGCACTTCTCACAGAGACTCCGGTCGCGGCCGCCCATCCGGTACATGTTGGCGGTAGGGGCGCCCAGGTCTGATATCGTCCCTTTCCACTCGGGATGCCGCGTAAGCGCTTCCACCTCGCGCAGGATGGAGGCTTCGCTGCGCGACTGGATCCGCTTGCCCTGATGGGCGGTGATTGCGCAGAAATTGCAGCCGCCGAAGCACCCGCGGTGGGTGGTTATCGAGAATTTGATCATATCGTAGGCCGGGATGCGCTTGCCCTTGTAGCGGGGATGCGGCAGCCGCGTGAACGGCAGGTCGTACACCCAGTCGAGTTCCTCGGTGGTAAGCACCGGCCCGTACAGAATGCGGGGCAGCGTTTCGACGCGACCCGCAGCAAGGGCTTCTGCAATCTGAATCATAGGCTTCTCGCCCATTCCGGCGACCAGATAGTCGGCCCCGCTCTCCTCGAGAATGGGAGGCTTCATACAGTCGTCCCAATAATCATAATGGCGCTCACGGCGCAGCGAGGCCTCGATACCGCCGATGACCACCGGCACATCGGGCCAAAGCTGCTTGAGGATCTTCGTGTAGACGACCGTGGCGCGGTCCGGGCGGGCGCCGGGACGGGCTTCGGGCGTATAGGCGTCATCGCTGCGGAGGCGCTTGGCTGCGGTATAGTGGTTGACCATCGAGTCCATCGCCCCGGCGCCCACCCCGAAGAACAGGCGCGGCCGTCCAAGTTTGCGGAAGTCCCGCAGATCGTCACGCCAGTTGGGTTGCGGCACCACCGCCACACGCCATCCCCGGGCTTCAAGCACACGGGCGATGACCGCAACGCCGAACGACGGATGGTCCACATAGGCATCGCCCATGAATAGGATCACGTCGATATAGTCCCAGCCCAGCGCCTCGACTTCCTTCTTCGAGGTCGGCAGGAACGGGGATGGTTTCGACGGCGTCATAGGACTGGGCGCCGCGGTCTACATTCTTTCAGGAAGCGTAATGCCGAGGATGTCCATCGCATGCCGCAGGGTACGGGCGATGACCGAGATCAGGCAGAGCCGCTGGTCGCGTGCGACCGCATCTTCTTCACGCAGGATCTGCGTATCGTGGTAATACTGGTTGAATTCCTTGGCCAGGTCGTAGGCGAAATTGGCCACAAGCGCCGGGGAGTGCGCGGCACCCGCCTCGCGGATCTTGTCGGGATAGCCGCTGAGGATCTGCACGATCGCCTCTTCTTTCGGCAGCAGAACGGCATCGGTCACGACCGGCCGGTAACCGGCTTCGGCAGCCTTGCGCAGGATCGAGCAGATGCGGGCGTGCGTGTACTGGATAAAAGGTCCCGTATTGCCGTTGAAATCGATGGATTCCTTCGGGTCGAAGAGCATGGTCTTGCGCGGATCGACCTTCAGGATGAAATACTTGAGCGCGCCCAGCGACAGCATCGTGAAGAGCGCGTCCATTTCCTGCTCCGACATCCCCTCAAGCTTGCCCAGCTCCAGCGAAGTCTCCTTCGCCGTAGCATACATGCGGTCGAGCAGGTCGTCGGCATCGACCACCGTGCCTTCACGCGACTTCATCTTCCCTTCCGGGAGCTCCACCATGCCGTAGGACATGTGGTAGATGGTATCGGCCCAGTCGAATCCCAACTTGCCCAGCACAAGCTTCAGCACCTGGAAGTGGTAATTCTGCTCATTGCCCACCACGTAGATCATCTCGTCGAATCCGTATTCGTCGTGGCGCTGCTTGGCCGTGCCGAGATCCTGCGTCATATAGACCGACGTGCCGTCTTTGCGCAGCAACAGTTTCTCGTCGAGGCCGTCGGCACGCAGGTCGCACCACACGCTGCCGTCGTCGCGTCGGTATAGCACACCCTTGGCCAGGCCTTCCTCCACGAGCGACTTGCCATCTTTATAGGTCTGGGATTCGTAGTAGATGCGGTCGAAGGAGATGCCGAGCCGGCGGTAGGTTTCGTCGAAGCCGGCATACACCCAGCCGTTCATTTTTTCCCAGAGTGCACGGACCTCGGGATCGCCCTGCTCCCATTTGACCAGCATGGCCTGGGCTTCCTGCAGGATCGGCGCGTTCTTTTCGGCCTCCTCCTCGGACATGCCGCCCGCCACGAGTTCCGCAACCTCGGCCTTGAGCAGGTCGTTGAATCTCACGTAGTAGTCGCCCACCAGATGGTCGCCCTTCTTTCCGGAGGACTCCGGCGTTTCACCGTTTCCGCACTTGAGCCAGGCGAGCATCGACTTGCAGATATGGATGCCGCGGTCATTGACCAGGTTGACCTTCCACACCTTATGGCCGCATGCAGCAAGCAGGCGGCTCACCGACCAGCCCAGCAGGTTGTTGCGGATGTGGCCCAGGTGGAGCGGCTTATTGGTGTTCGGGCTCGAAAACTCGACCATCACCGTCTTGCCCGTGGCAGGGAGTTGGCCGTAATCGGGCCGCTTCGCAATGGCAGCCAGCGTCGACGTCCAATAGGAACCGGACAACTTGATGTTGAGAAATCCCTTTACGACATTGAAACCGGCCACCTGCGGGTCGTTCTCCTGCAGCCAGGCGCCGATTTCGGCGGCAGTGGCTTCGGGGGCCTTATGGCTGGTTTTGAGCAACGGGAAGACAACGAGGGTGACGTCGCCTTCGAATTCCTTGCGGGTGGGCTGCACCTGGATCAGATTGTCGGCAGGTTCCATGCCGTAGAGCGCAGCGACGGCCTTCCTGGCAGCCACGGAAATATATTCAAGCGGATTCATTTTTTCTTTTTCGAAGTTTTGGCAAAGTAGCGGTCCATTTCCTTGCGGGCCTTGGGGGCAAGCATGAAGAGCGTGAACATCGTCGGGAACGCCATCAGGGCATAAGCGGTATCAATCAGGCTGACCGCCACCTTGAGCGGAATGACGGCGGCAACCACCAGCATCGCCAGGAAGAAGTAGTTATAGTAGGGCGCATAGCGGGATCCGAACAG
>LUZC01000031.1 GCA_001603505.1 Bacteroidales bacterium Bact_11
CTTGACCAGCGACGGGTTGCAGTCGGGCAGGGTGCGGAAATGCGTGCGCGTGGCGTGGGAGATCACGCCCGTGTACCACACGGCGCCGACCGAGAGCTTCTTGAGTTTCAGCAGCACCTCGTCGGTGATGTCGTTGAACTTGCCGGAGCCGTTCTGCGCATACGAGCCTCCAGGAACACAGGTACGGTTCCCGAAGGCTCGTAATAACAGTTGGTAGATGATCACCCTACCGTTCCCAGTTCAGGATCATGTAGAAGTCGTATTCCTCGGGATTGGGGAGATACTGACGGGCGGCTTCGTAGTCGCGCGGCGTAATGTAGTTGAGCAGGTGCTTGAACACCATCTGGGCCTGGTCGCCGTTGATGTCTACCAGGCGCGGCGGAATCTTGCCCGTTTCGGGATCCTGCAGCTCTTCGAGATACAGCGGACGGATGGTGCCCATCTGGTCGACATACACCATGCAGCCCGTCTCGCCCTTGGCGAAGAGTTCATAGACACCGGCGCCCAGCTGCGAGCAGTAGAACAGGTCGTAGGCGATCGGCTGCTGGCAGCGGATGTCGTAGCCGATTTCCACCGGACGGGTCTTGACCTTCATGCCGAGTTCCTTGAGCTTGATCTCGAGCATGTCGTTGAACAGCTGCGCCTTGGAGATCTTGCCCAGTTCCGGATGGCCGTGGTCGTCGTAGGTGAACTTGATGCCCGTTTCCTTGAGCTGCTCGTCGCTCAGCATGTGGAACACGCCTTCCGACACGATGATACCGCCGTAGGCGATGCCGCGCAGTTTGCGCTTGACGATGGCGCTGACCGAAAGGCTCACGATCTTGTCGACGGTGATCTCGGTCTTGTTGAACATCTCGGGGATGATGATCATCGGGTAGTGGCACGAAGCGCCGATACCCATGGCCAGGTGACCGGCGCTGCGGCCCATCGCGGAGACGATGAACCAGTTGCCGGAGGTGCGGGCGTCCTCATACACCGTGGTGCCGATACGGGTGCCCTCCGCCTTGGCGGAGTTGAATCCGAAGGTCGGGGTGTTCATCGGCAGCGGAAGGTCGTTGTCGATGGTCTTGGGCACATGGATATTCTGGACGGGATACTTCTTCTCGCGCAGGAACTTCGAAATGCGGTTGGCCGTCGAAGCGGTGTCGTCGCCACCGATGGTCACCAGCAGCCGGATGTTGTTCTCCTGGAAGAACTTCAGGTTGAAATAACGGTCGAAATCCTCCTGCGTGGGCTTGTAACGGCTCATCTGCAGGAAAGAGCCGCCACGGTTGAAGATCGAGTCGGCCAGCGCGAAATTGAATTCGATGAAGCTGGGAGATGCGGAGAAGAGACCGGAATAACCTCCGTGAAGACCGAGAACGCGATAGCCTTCGGCCATGAAAGCCTTGGCGATGGTTCCCTCGACGGTGTTGATGCCCGGAGCCGGGCCGCCGCCTGCCAGAATGATGATGGATTCCTTCATAGTATGTCGTTTGTTTCGTTTCATTTTTGACTCCGCAAAGTTATCACTTTTTGGCAAATATTAGTTAAATTTGTAGTTTATTGCAGAAGTATGGCGAAAATCGGCAAAACAGCGGCGAAAGAGCGCATCGAATTCCTGAAAAAGGAACTCGAACGGCACAACTACAACTACTACGTGCTCAATGCGCCCGCCATATCCGACTTCGAGTTCGACCTGCTGATGGGTGAGCTCCAGGGATTGGAAAAGCTGTACCCCGAATACGCCACGGAAGACAGCCCTACCCGCCACGTGGGCAGCGACCTGGCCCCTGGCGCAAAAGGCACCGACTTCGTGCAGGTGGCCCACCGATGGCCGATGCTTTCGCTGGGCAATACCTATGCCCGTGAGGAACTCTACGAGTTCGACGCCCGCATCCGCAAGACGGTCGACAGGCCCTGGAGTTATTCCTGCGAACTGAAGTTCGACGGCACCGCCATCTGCCTCACCTACAAGGACGGCCGGCTGCTGCGCGCCCTCACCCGCGGCGACGGCACCAAGGGCGACGACGTGACCCGCAACGTGGTCAACATCCCCGCCATCCCGCGCCAGCTCCACGGCGAGGGCATCCCCACCGAATTCGAAATCCGCGGAGAGATCTACATGCCCTTCGAAGCGTTCGACCGCCTCAACGCCGAACGCGCCGAAGCCGAACTGGAACCGTTCGCCAATCCGCGCAACGCCGCCTCCGGGAGCCTGAAGCTCCAGAACCCAGCCGAAATGCGCACCCGCGGACTGGACTGCGTTCTCTACCATATGCTGGGTGAGAACCTGCCTTTCAAGACCCATATCGAAGCCCTCGAAGCCGCGCGCAGCTGGGGGCTTCCTGTTTCTGAATACAGCCGTCGTGCCGACACCATCGACGAGGCCGTAGCCTACATCGACGCCTGGGACACGCGCCGCAAGACACTCCCCTTCGCCACCGACGGCATCGTGATCAAAGTCAACGAACTCGACCTGCAGCGGCAACTCGGCTTCACGGCCAAATCGCCCCGCTGGGCCACCGCCTGGAAGTTCAAGCCCGAACAAGCCTGCACACCGCTTGTGAGCGTCGATTACCAGGTGGGCCGAACGGGCGCCGTGACACCCGTGGCCAACCTCGAGCCAGTGCTACTGTCGGGCACGGTGGTCAAGCGGGCCTCGCTCCACAACAAGGACCAGATGGACCTGCTCGACATCCACATCGGCGACTGGGTATACGTAGAAAAAGGCGGCGAGATCATCCCGAAGATTACCGGTGTGGACCCCTCGAAGCGCCCGCAGGACGCCCTGCGGCCCGCCTTCCCCACCCACTGCCCCGACTGCGGCACGCCACTGGTGCGCGACGAGGACGAGGCGCGGCACTACTGTCCCAACCGGGAATCCTGTCCCGTGCAGATCAAGGGCCGCTTCATCCATTTCGCAGGGCGCAAGGCCATGGACATCCTGGCCGGCGACGCCACCGTAGAAGCCCTTTACGACAAGGGCTGGATCCATACCCTGCCCGATTTGTACGACCTGACGCGCGAACAGCTCATTTCGCTGGAAGGGTGGCAGGAACGCTCTGCCGACAACTTCCTCGAGAGCCTCGAGGCAAGCAAGCGCGTGCCGTTCGAGCGCGTGCTCTACGCCCTGGGCATCCGCCATGTGGGCGAGCAGACCGCCAAGACGCTGGCCCGCCATTTCGGCTCGATCGACGCCCTGATGGCCGCCTCGCGGGAAGATCTTGTACAAATCGAAGACATCGGCGACACCGTGGCCGACTCCATCCTGGAATGGTCCGCTTCGGAAGCCGGACGGCAGACCGTACGGCGGCTGCGCGAAGCAGGGCTCCAGATGGCCGTGGACGAAAACGCCACAGTGCGCCTCTCCGATATGCTGGAAGGAAAAACCATCGTGGTCTCGGGTAATTTCTCCATCGCGCGGGAGGCCCTCAAGGCGCTCATCGAAGCCCATGGCGGCAAGAACGCCGGATCGGTGAGCAGCAAGACATCCTGGCTGCTGGCCGGAGAAAAAGCCGGTCCCGAGAAACTCAGGAAGGCCGAAAAGCTCGGCATTCCCTTGCTCACGGAAGAGGAATTCAACGCAATGATCGGAGGAGAATAGCCCATGCGCCTGTTCCTTGCACGAATACAAGACCTCATCAAAACCCTCGTCAAGTTCCTGACGAAGGACATCTGGGTGCTCGACTTCAGCGAACTGAGCAACGCGCGCAAACGCTGGCTCCGCAACATCCAGGCCTTTATCCTGACCGCGAAGGGATTCACCCGCGAACGGGTCGGACGAGAAGCCGTCGCCCTGAGCAACTTTACCACACTGGCCTTCATCCCGATGATCGCCGTGATCCTGTTCGTCTCGTCCGGCTTCGGCCTCGACAAAATCCTGTCGGATGCGCTGGAAGCGGCACTCCCCGACAACACGCAGCTGATTTCCTTGATCAACGGCTATGCGATGAACCTGGTGAAAGCCACCGAAAACGGCGTTTTCGGCTGGATCTCTTTCCTGAGCTTCGTGTGGACCATCGTATGGCTGATGATCAACGTCGAGATTGCGTTCAACCGCATCTGGCAGGTGAAAGAGCCGCGCAAAACCTGGCATCGCGTGGTCGTCTACCTGGCCATCCTGCTCGTCACCCCGTTCGTGCTCGTGCTTTTCTTCTCGGGATGGACCTGGTATGCACGGTTCATCGGCCTGCTCGAGGGTCATCTCGGCCCGCTGACGTTCATCAAGACCAATATGTTCTGGCTCGCCCTCTACGGTATCGTGGTCCTGGCGCTGTCGGTGATGTATAAGTTCATTCCCCACGCCAAGGTCCGCTATGGCGCCGCCCTGAAGGCAGCACTGATCGTCGGCGTGCCGTTCCTGATCATCCAGTATCTGTATATGGGGACACAGGTGGTCATCACCAGGCTGGGCGCCGTATACGGTGCCCTGGCCTTCATCCCGCTGTTCATGATCTGGATGAACCTCTGCTGGCAGATCATCCTTTTCGGAGCGGAGCTGACGCGCGGCTACACCCTGGTGGACTACCGAGAGGCCCTCGAACGCGGCTTCACCGAAAAGTCGGCCGAAGAGCAGGTTCAAATGAAATACGACTAAGGTATGTTTACGGAAGAAGACAATAAACTCATTGAACGGGAATTCGAGGGACTGCGCCAGTCCAGTCGCGCACGATGCGCCAGCGACGAGCAGTACCAGCTGGTGCTCAAGGCCTTCGAATTTGCCAACGAAGCCCACAAGGGGGTGCGCAGACGCAGCGGTGAACCCTACATCCTCCATCCCATCGCCGTGGCGAAGATCGTGGTCGACGAGATCGGGCTTGGCTGCAAGTCCATCTGCGCCGCCCTGCTCCACGACGTGGTGGAAGACACCGAGTTTACCGTGGAGGACATCGAGCGGCTGTTCGGTGAAAAGATCGCTTCGCTGGTCGACGGCCTGACCAAGATCAAGACCGTACTCGACAATGACAACAAGAACAAGAGCCAGGAGAAGAAAGTGAGCCTGCAAGCCGAGAACCTGCGCCGCATCCTCGTGACCCTCAACGACGACGTCCGTATCGTCCTGATCAAACTGGCCGACCGCCTCCACAACGTGCGCACCATCCAGTTCATGCCCGAGTACAAACGCGACAAGATTCTCAGCGAGACGATGTACCTGTTCATCCCCCTCGCCCACCGGCTTGGTCTCTACAGCATCAAGTCGGAGATGGAGAACATCTGGCTCAAATACCGTGAGCCCGCCGCCTATGCCGCCATCGAAAAGCGGCTCGACAGCATCATGGCCGAACGCGGCGAACAGATCGACAACTTCATCGCACCCATCCGGGCCGGCCTCGACCGCGCCGGCTACAAATACACGCTCCTGAAGCGGCTCAAGACGCCCTACTCCATCTGGAAGAAGATGACCACCAAGAACATCCCGTTCGAGCAGATCTTCGACATCTACGCGGTCCGCATCATCTTTGAACCGCGCGAAGGCTTCACGGAACGCGACCAGTGCTGGTACATCTTCTCCATCATCACGGGCCTGTATCCCTATAAACCCGACCGCACCCGCGACTGGATCGACAATCCGAAGGCCAATGGCTACGAAGCGCTCCACCTGACCGTGATGAGCAACGGCGGCAGCTGGGTGGAAGTCCAGATCCGCTCGCAGCGGATGAACGCCATCGCCGAACGGGGCATCGCCGCCCACTGGCTCTACAAGGAAGCCGGTCAGTCGACCGAATCGGAAAACGAAATCGACCACTGGCTTCAGCAGGTGCGCGAGATTCTGGAAAACCCCAGCATCGACGCGATGCGCTTCCTCGACGAATTCCACCAGGAGCTGGTCACCACCTCCATCTATGTATTCACCCCCAACGGGGAATCGAAGAACCTGATGAAAGGCTCGACGGCCCTGGACTTCGCCTACAACATCCACTCGGAAGTGGGCAACCACGCCATCGCGGCCAAGGTCAACCAGCGGCTCGTGCCCCTGTCGCAAGTGCTGGTCAACGGCGACCAGGTGGAGATCATCACCTCCGAGAGTAGCAGGCCCAAACGAGAATGGCTGGATTTCATCCGCACAGGCCGCGCCCGCAACGAAGTGATGGACTACCTCAAGGCCGACAAGAAGAACTGCATCAAGGAGGGCATGATGCTGCTCGACCGCAAACTCGATGAAAGGGGGATTTCCGAACGCAGCCGCGTGATCAAGAAACTCATCGACTACTACCATATCTCCGGCGGCAAAGACGAGCTCTACAACAAGATCGGCGTGGGCGTCATCGATCTGGGCGACCTCGACAAGGCCCTTCGCACCAATGCCGAACGGCGCAGCGTGCAGATGTGGGGCGTGAAGCTCCTAAGCCCGCGCGGCAACGGCTCCATCGACAAGAAGAGCGAATTCCTGTTGCAGGAAGACATCGACAACGGTACCATCTCGTTCAACATCGCTCCCTGCTGCTCCCCCATCCCGGGCGACAGTGTCGTAGCGTTCATCGAAGACGACGGCACCGTGACCATCCACAAGAAAAGCTGCCCTGTGGCCGACGACCTTGCTTCCAAGGAAGGACACCGAATTGTCTCCGCCCGCTGGAGCAAACACTTCATGATGTCGTATCTGGCCCGGATTTCGCTGGAAGGAATCGACCGTCTCGGCGTCCTGAGCGACCTGACCCGCGTGATTTCGCTGGTATTGGGCGTCAACATGCGCAAACTGCACATCGAAACGCACGACGAAATCTTCGAGGGATACATCGACCTGTACGTCCACAACACCGACGACCTCGACAAGCTCATCCAGTCGCTGTCGCGGGTGAAGGGTATCGAGCGGGTCAAACGCGTTGAAATCAATTGACATGAAAAGAGTCATCATAACGGCCGTCGCACTGGCGCTCTTTGCCGCCTGCTGCTTCTTCAGCCACTCCTGCGCCAACACCACCACGCCGCCGGGCGGAGGTCCGAAAGACACCCTTCCTCCCGTCCTGCTGAAGGTGACGCCGGAGACCGGCACCACGCAGTTCCCGCTCGAGGGTGGAAAGGTCACCCTCCAATACGACGAGTACACCGTGGTCAAGACCGCAACCGACATCCTGCTCTCCCCGCCCACCAAGCGCCGTCCCGTTGCCAAGGTCAAGGGCAAGAACATCGTGGTCACGCTGCAGGACACCCTGTTGCCCGACCGAACCTACAACATTGACTTCGGGCAGGCGCTGGCCGACAACAACGAGGGGAACCTCGCACCTCGCCTGGTGTACACCTTTTCCACCGGCGACACCATCGACTCGCTCTATTTCACCGGTTCGGTGCTCGACAGCAAGACGCTCGCTCCCGTCAAGGGGGCGCTCGTGACCGCCTATCTCGACCTGTCCGACTCAGCCTGCTTCAACGTGCTTCCCGATGCCATCGTCAAGACCGACGACTGGGGCTTTTTCGCCATGCGCAACCTCCGCGACACGGCCTATCAGATCTTCGTGTTCACCGACACCGACGGAAACTTCAGATACAACCCCGACGAAGACCAGGTGGGCTTCCTCGACTCACTCTACACGCCCACCGCGATGGCCAACGACTCCATCTACGAACTCCGTTCGTTCGACATGAAGGATACCATCCGTTGTTCCGTGCGTGAGCCGATGGTCACGATACTGATGTTCAAGGAGCTGCAGACCGTGCAATACCTGCAGAACAGCGGCCGCAAGACCGAAAAGCAGGGCTTCCTCAAGTTCAGTGCGGGAAATGTCCAGATCAATTCCCTGGAATTTGTGGGCATTCCCGACACGTCGGTCATCCTGCAGTACAACCCCACCCGCGACAGCATTGATTTCTGGATCAATACCTCTTACAAGCTCGACGACAGCCTGCTCATCCGGCTCAACTACATGAAGACCGATTCCACGGGTGTGCTCGCCCCCACAGAAGAGAACCTGTCGCTGGCCGTCATGACGCAGGAACAATTGCCACCGGGAAAGGAGAAAAAAGACCCGGCGGCCGACACCGTGTTCCGCCTCGGCGTATCGGCCAAAGACGAGACCGTGGAGCAGTTGGGCGTCCGCATCGAATCGACCCTGCCGATCCTTCGCATCGAGCGCGATTCGATCCGGCTGACCGAGACCAATCCCAAGGGGCAGCAGTCCGCCAAACCGTTTACCTTCACCCAGGACAGTACCGAGATCCGACGCTACATTCTCCGGCCTGAAGGGGCGCTGACCAAAGGCTACGACTACGAACTCACCATCCCGAAAGGAACCTTCATCAACCTCGAATGGCTGCCCAACGCGGCCACTTCGGCCAAATTCAAGATACCGCAGTCGGAAGAACTGAGCACGCTCCAGCTCAACCTGACCGGCGTGGAAAGCCGCTATATCGTAGAGCTTACCGACGAAAAGGGTACGAGCGTCCTCCGCACCTACCACACGGAAGAGAACGGCACACTCGACTTCCCCTACCTGAAAGCCGGCAAATACATGATCCGCATCACCAGCGACAAGAACCGCAACGGATATGCCGATACCGGCAACCTGCTGGAACGCCGCCAGCCCGAGGCCGTGCGCTTTTTCGAAAGCAAGCCCGGCGAACGGGTGCTCGAGATCCCCGAGTCGGCAGAGATCGAGCAGAGCATCGATATTAAAGCCATGTTCCGATGAAAAAGATCCTGATTGCCCTGTTGGTCCTCTGTTTCGCCTGGAACGCCTCCGCCCAGGACGGGTTCATCTTCGACATGCCCGACGATTTCTCGCAGCTCGACACCATCGTCCATCCGAAGCAGTTCAAAAGCATCCACATGATCGGCGTGTCGTATGGCATCAACTGGAGCGGCGTAACCTCATCGCCGAAGCTTTCGCAGGAAAGGGTCTGGACCTTCAACAACATCGGCGTGTATTACACCTACTACCACGCACTGTGGGACCAGATGTTCAATTTCGGACTCAAGTTCGGCGCCAAGCATGGATATGAGGGTTTCACCACGCCCTACGAGGGTTTCGGAGCCACCTACGAGATCCTGGAAGTTCCGCTGATCTCCCAGTTCAAAATCGACTTTTCACGCTTCCGCGTACTGGTGAATATCGGCACCTATGGCGGCTACCGCCTTTCCACCGACAAGGAGGACGGTTTCGACCAGTACGACCAGCGATGGGACTATGGCGTGTTGGGCGGCATTGGCTTCGGAATTGTGTTCGCTCCTTTCGAACTGCATCTCGAAGGCAACTACAAGTACTCTTTCGCCAGCGTATACCAGACCTACAAGTTCAGCGATATCTACTGGATCTACACCTATCCGCAGAACTACATGTTCAGCGCCTCGCTTCATTTCCACCTATGGTAGCGCGCAGCATTTACTTCAACATCGGCAGCCGCCTGCCGGACGGCGGCATCCGCATCGGGGGCGGTGCGCCCGTCGTGGTTCAGACGATGTGCAACACTTCCACCGACGACATCGAAGCCTCCCTGGCGCAGTGTCGGGCCATGGCTGCCGCCGGCGCCGAACTCATCCGGCTTACCACACAGGGACTCAAGCAAGTGGAATCGCTGCGCCTGATCCGCGACCGGCTCAGGGCGGAAGGCATTCTTACGCCGCTGGTGGCCGACATCCATTTCCTGGCAGAGGCCGCCCTGGCCGCCGCCACGGTGGCCGACAAGGTACGCATCAATCCGGGCAATTTCGCCAAGGAACACGAAGTGGCCTGCGCCAAGTTCCGGGAGCTGATCGCCCTGTGCAAAGAACACGGAACCGCCATCCGCATCGGCCTCAACCACGGCTCGCTGGGCGAGCGCATCACGCAGCGCTACGGCGCCACGCCGCTGGCCATGAAGGAGGCGGTGATGGAATGGTTGCGGATGTGCGTATCCGCGGATTTCTACGATGTGGTGGTATCGCTCAAAGCCAGCAACACGCTGGTGATGGTGGAAGCCTACCGGCTACTGTATGCCGCCATGCGCGACGAACTGGGCCTGCTGTTCCCGCTGCACCTGGGCGTGACCGAGGCGGGCGGCGGCGAAGAAGGCCGCATCAAGTCGGCCGTGGGCATCGGCACGCTGCTGGGCGAAGGCATCGGCGACACGATCCGCGTGTCGCTCACGGAAGATCCGGTACACGAGATTCCGGCGGGTCGTCAGATCGTGGCGGCCATCGCCGAAGGCTATTCGCCGCGGGGCGGCAGAACCGTGGTGGAAGCATCCCGCTGGGAAGAATTCATCATCAAGGGCTCCTGTCTCTGGGGTCCGTCACTGCTCGACAAACGGATCGACGACATTTCGCTGGAGGGTTCGACCATCGGCGGAGAGCCGGTTTCGGAGGCGGATGGCGAGCGGTTCCGCGATATGCTGCTACAGGCCTGCAGGCGGCGTTTCACGCGGCCCGAGTACATCGCCTGTCCGGGCTGCGGCCGTACGCTCTACGACTTGGAAAGCACCTTCAACGAAGTCAAGCGCCGCACCAGCCATCTGGTGGGCCTGAAAATCGCCGTGATGGGCTGCGTGGTAAACGGGCCCGGCGAGATGGCCGACGCCGACTACGGCTACGTGGGAGAAGGCCGCGGCCACGTGACCCTCTACCGCGGCAAGACCCCCGTCCTCCGCTACATCCCCCAGGAAGAAGCCATCGACAAGTTGCTGGAACTCATCGAGAGCGACCGGAAATAAAAAGAGGCGACTGATTGCAGTCGCCTCTCTTTTTCCTTTGAAGGAGAAAATTACTTCTTCTTCTGACCGTATCTTGAGTAGAATTTGTCCACGCGGCCGGCGGTGTCGACGAGCTTCATCTTGCCCGTGTAGAACGGGTGCGAAGTGTTGGAGATCTCGACCTTCACCAGCGGGAATTCCACGCCGTTCACATCGATCGTCTCCTTGGTGTTGACGCAGGAGCGGGTGATGAACACGTGTTCATTGGACATATCCTTGAATGCTACAAGACGGTAGGATTCGGGATGGATTCCTTTTTTCATGGTGTATCGTTGTTAATTCAGTTTTCCAAACGGACCGCAAAAATAGGAATTAAATCTTGTTCTGCAAAATTATTTTGCAAGATTGAAACCGGCGTACATCTGGTCGTACTGGTTCAGGAGGGTATTCAGGGTCTGGAGCGTGCCCTTGTTGTAGACCGAAGTGACCGATTTGAGAAAGCGCATCAGGGTGGTGACGTCGAAGAGGAGTTCCATCTTGCCGTTCTTCACGGCCACATAGCCCTTCATGTTGACGAGATTCTTGATCCGCATGTTCACCACGGAGTTGTCGGCGTCGAGCGACCAGGTGCCTGCGAAGGTGCGGGAACCGTAGTTGACGGTCATGGTGCCGTCGTCATTGAAGGTGTAACCGAAAATGCCTGCAGAGATACCTACCTTGGCCAGATACTGGTCGAGCTTCTGCTCGATGAGGGCGGTGGTGGCGTTGCCCGCAAGGTTCGAGAGGGCATTGGTGCTCGATTTGAACGTGATGGCACTGCCGGTATAGTTCCAGGTGCCCACGATCTTGTCGACAGTCAGGCCCGACTTGCCGGTGATCAGGTCGGTGATGCTGGTAATGATATCGCCGGCGCCAGAAGAGGCGGAAGAAGCGGTAGAACTACCGATCTGGCCGATCTTGCTGAGGATGCTGCCCAGGTTGCTTTGAGCGGAAGCCGATGCCGCCATGAAAAGGACAGCCGCAAAAACGATGAGGATTCTTTTCATTTTGTCGTATGATTTTTTGTAAATTTGCCTGATATAAATCTTTGCGAATATACAAAAATATCCCATACAATGACACTCATCAAATCCATTTCCGGCATCAGGGGCACGATCGGCGGGGCCATCGGCGACGCCCTCACGCCCATCGATATTGTCAAATTCACGGCTGCCTATGCCCGGCAACTTCAGTTGAAGTATCCCGACAAATCCCGTTGCAAGGTCGTTGTCGGACGCGACGCCCGCATCTCGGGCGAGATGGTCGACAGCATCGTCTCGGGCACGCTGATGGCTTGCGGAATCGATGTCGTCAATGCCGCCCTGGCCTCCACCCCGACCACGGAGATGGCGGTGCTGTTCGAGAAAGCCGACGGCGGCATCATCCTCACCGCATCGCACAATCCGAAGCAGTGGAACGCACTGAAGCTTCTCAACGAAAAAGGCGAGTTCCTCACCGATGCCGAGGGCAAGGCGCTGCAGGCTGTGGCCGAGGCCGGAGACTTCGATTTCGTGGATGTGGACCGCATCGGTTCGCTGGTGCGCAAGGATTTCACGCAAGCCCACATCGAGGCAGTGATGCATCATCCGCTGGTCGACCTGAAGGCCATTCGGGAAGCGAAATTCAAGGTGGTACTCGACGCCATCAATTCGGTGGGCGGCATCTGTATGCCGGCACTGTTCAAGGCGCTGGGCGTGGAGTGCGTGACCATCAACGGCCAGCCGAACGGCCGTTTCGCGCACAATCCCGAGCCGTTGCCCGCCCACCTGGTGGGGCTTTCTGAATCCGTGGTGCGCGAAAAAGCCGACCTGGGCGTCTCGGTCGATCCCGACGTGGACCGGCTGGCTTTCATCTGCGAGAATGGCGAGCCGTTCGGTGAAGAATATACGCTGGTGGCCGTGGCCGACTATGTGCTGTCGGTGAAACCGGGCCCCACGGTGTCGAACATCTCATCGTCACGTGCGCTACGCGACGTGACCGAGGCGTACGGATGCCGTTACTATAGCTGCAAGGTGGGCGAAGTGAACGCCTCGACGATGATGCAGGAAGTGGGCGCCGTGATTGGCGGCGAGGGCAATGGCGGCGTGATCGTGCCCGACCTGCACTACGGACGCGACGCGCTCATCGGCACGGCGCTGTTCCTGAGCAACATGGCGCACAAGAAACTGAGCGCCTCCGCACTTAGGGCCACTTATCCCGATTATTTCGTGTCGAAGAACCGTATCGAGATGAGCGATCCGGCGCAGATCGAGGCGGCGCTCGACGCTGTGGAGAAGCATTTCGCAGGAGCGGCAGTCAACAAGATGGACGGCCTCCGCATCGATTTCGAAGCCGAACGCAAGTGGTTCGTGCTGCGCCGTTCCAATACCGAACCCATCATCCGCATCTACGCCGAAGCCCCGACCGAGGCCGTCGCCAACGCGCTGGCGCAGGAAGTGATCAAAGTCATCAACGCCTAAATAAGATTCCCGGTCAAGCCGGGAATGACGACGCTATGTTTTCATTCCGAACGACGCCGTTGATCGAGCAGGAGGACCTGGTGCTCCGGAAGGGGCGCATCGCCGTGCTCTGCAACCAGGTGGCGTGGCATCCCGACACGGGTGAGTATCTCTTCGAGACGCTCGCGCGCCGCGGCAACCTGGTCAGGATTTTCACCCCCGAACACGCCCTCTACGGACCGATGGTCCCCGGCATCGACACCGTGGAAGTCGGCACCGCCATCGAAGCGGAAGAACTCGCCGGCATCGACGCCCTGGTCGTTGAACTTCAGGACGTGGGCTCCCGCTACAGCAACTACACCACCCTGCTGTACAATCTGTTCAAACGACTCAAGACCGACGACATCCCCCTGTCGGTGTTCCTCATCGACCGCATCAATCCCTGCGGCCGGCAGATCGAAGGAACCCTGGGCATCATCGGACTGCCCCACCGCCACGGACTCACCCTCGGCGAAACCGCCCATCTCTTCTACAACGACCTGGGCGCCCGTTTTCCGCTGCATATCATATCGGCAGGGGCCGAAGCCGTGAACCGCGAACTCATGGCCTGGACCATCCCGCCCTTTTCCGACTTCTCAGGCCTGTTCACCTGCCATTTCTATAGCGGCCAGTGCCTGTGGATGGGCACCAACGTCAGCTACGGACACGGCACCAACCGGCCCTTCGAGCAGTTCGGCGCCCCTTGGATGGAACCCCTCTTCGACTACCCCGCCCGACACGGCTTCCGCACCTGGAACGATCCGCAGAGCCCCATCGCCCACAGCGGCCTCCATATCCGCTGGACACGCTTCGTCCCCTCCTACGGCATCTACAGCGACCAGACCTGCTTCGGTTTTCAACTGATGTTCATCCCGGGTGCGACCTACCACGCCCTCAACCACGCCCTCCAGCTGCTGCGCTTCGTCCACGACACCTGCCCGGAGTTCAGCACCGGAAACCTCGGCCGCTACCTGGAAGATGCCACCCTGCTCAGCTACGTGGAAGGACGCATCGACTGGAACGACACCCGGGAATACATCAAGGCCGAAGAACAGAAGTGGATGCGCAAATCCAAGAAATATACGCTCTACGGCGACGATCCCTACCGGATTAAATAATGCCGCGGCTCTTCATCATATCGGGTTGCAACGGGGCGGGAAAAACCACCGCCTCCTATACCCTGCTGCCCTCCCTGCTCAACCTCACGACCTTCGTCAATGCCGACGAAATCGCCGACGAGCTATCGCCCCAGAATCCGGAACTGGAAGCCATCCGCGCCTCCCGGCTCATGATGGAGCGCGTCGATCAGCTGATCCTGCGCGGCGCCGACCTGGCCGTCGAAACAACGCTGGCCACCAAAACACTGGCCCATGTGATCACGCGCGCCCAAAGCCAGGGCTACCGTGTCGGACTCTACTACTTCTGGCTTCGGTCGCCGGAACTCGCGGTCCGGCGCGTGGCCATCCGTGTGGCATCGGGAGGACATGGCATAGCCACCGACACGATTATCCGGCGGTATTGGCAGGGCCTGGACAACCTGCGACAGATTTACCTTCCCATCTGCGACAGCTGGGTGTTGCTCGACAACAGCGCCGCCGAGGCTCTCCGCATTGCGGAAGGCGTAGCCGGGCAGCCGCCCGATATTTACGACGAAGACCTTTACAACCAGATTATCAATCCTAAAAATACACCCACACAATCATGACAATCCAAGATGAAAAAGTCGTCGCCCTGACCTATACCCTGATGGTCGACGGAGAAATGCGTGACCAGGCCACGGAAGACAATCCGCTCGAGTTCATTTTCGGCCTCGGCTACCTGCTGCCTAAGTTTGAAGAGAACATCGCCGGCAAAACCGTCGGCGACACGTTTGAATTCATGCTCAGCCCGGCGGAAGGCTATGGCGTCTACGACGAGCAGGCCGTGGTCGATCTGCCCAAACACATTTTCGAAATCGACGGAAAAATCCAGGATGACCTGCTGGTCGTCGGCAGGGTCATCCCGATGATGAACCAGGCAGGCGGCGTTATCCCCGGCAAAGTGGTGGCCGTGAGCGACGATACCGTGAAGATGGATTTCAACCACGAACTCGCCGGAAAAGAATTACACTTTACGGGAAAGGTGACGGCCGTGCGCGACGCCACGGAAAAAGAACTTACCGACGGGCTGCACGGCGAACGAGCCGCCTGCACCCACGACTGCTCATCGTGCAGCGGCGGTTGCAGCTAAGATGCCGTCGAGGGCGCTCGAGGTGATGCCGCCGGCATACCCAGCCCCTTCTCCACACGGATACAGGCCGGGAAGGCCCATTGCACACATCGTCTCCGGATCGCGCGGGATGCGCACCGGGGACGATGTTCTTGATTCCGTGCCCAGCACCAGCGCATCGTTGGTGTAATAGCCCTTCATCTTGCGGTCGAACGCCGCAAAGGCCACGCGAAGGCGCTCATACACGAATTCCGGCAGGAGTTCGAAGAGCGGCGCGTTCAGCACGCCGGGCTGATAGGAGCTTTTCGGAAGGCCCTGCGAAGGCTTCTTCCTGCAGAAATCCACAAGCCGCTGCGCCGGAGCCTGCAGCGAACTTGAAAAACCGAACATCGCACTTTCCACCTGGTGCTGGAACTCCAGCAGGGCGAATACTCCGTAGCGGTCGAAAGCGGGCACGTCGCCCGGATCGACGGCACACACGATACCGGCGTTGGCCCACGGCGAATTGCGCATGGAATTCGACATGCCGTTGAGCACCACTTCGCCGGGCTGCGTGACGGCAGGCACCAACAGGCCGCCCGGGCACATGCAAAACGAAAATACACCGCGGCCATCCACCTGTTCGACCAGCGCGTATTCCGCGGCGGGCATTCCCGGTTGGTATTTTCCGTGGTATTGGATGCGGTTGATGAGCGATTGCGGATGCTCGGCGCGCACACCCAGCGCAAAGCCTTTGGCCTCCAGCGGCCAGCCTTTGGCAGCAAACAGACGGTAGATGTCGCGGGCGGAGTGGCCCGTGGCCAGGATGACCTGCGGAGCCGCAAACACGGAGCCTCTCTCGCACACGGCCTTCCAGCCTTTGTGCAATCCGTCGGAAACCGGCTGCAGGTCGAGGACTTTCTCGCCGAAATGGTATTCGCCGCCGTGGGCCACGATACACTCCCGGATGCGTTCCACGATGCGCGGCAGAGAGTCGCTTCCAATATGCGGATGCGCGTCGACCAGGATGGATTCCGGCGCGCCGAAAGCCACCAGCTGATGCAGCACCTCGCGCAGGTCGCCGCGCTTGTTGGAGCGGGTGTAGAGTTTCCCGTCGGAGAAGGTGCCCGCACCTCCTTCACCAAAGCAGTAGTTCGAATCGGGATGGACAGCCTGTTGCCGGTTGAGCGACGCCACATCGACCTTGCGGCTGTGGACGTCCTTGCCGCGCTCGAGGAGCACGGGGCGGCGGCCCTCCATCAGCAGGTGCAGGGCGGCAAACATTCCGGCCGGGCCGCCGCCCACCACAAGCACGGGCTCGGAGTGAGTGACGTCGCGATACTCCGGAACATGATATGCTTCCAATAATTCGCCCTGGGCAGCCGCTTGCACGCGATAGCGGTAGAGGATCTCCCCCCGGGCGTCGAGCGACCGGCGCACGATGCGCACGTCCGCTACCCGTTCGGGCTTGACGCCGAGGGCGCGGCCCGCCGCCGTCCGAAGCTCGGCTTCGAAGGGTTCGTGTCGGATCGGAAAAGCGATTTCGAATTCTTTCATCGGTCGCCGTATTCCGCGGCGCGCGAGAGCGGCGCAATGTCGAGCGGAGCGAACTGGCCCGCCTGATATTTGTAGTAGCCGGTGATGGCGATCATCGCCGCATTGTCGGTGGTGAAGCGCAGTTCAGGCAGGAACGTAGTCCAGCCCCGCTTGCATCCTTCTTCCTCGATGCGGCTTCGTAGGCCGCTGTTGGCCGACACGCCGCCGGCGATGGCTACCTGCCGGATGCCGGTCTGCTTCGTGGCGAGAATCAACTTCTTGAGGAGAATGTCGATCAGGTCTTTCTGGAACGAGGCGCACAGGTCGGCCTTGTTCTTTTCCAGAAAAGCGGGGTCTTCGGCAAGGCGGTCGCGAAGGAAATAGAGCAGCGAAGTCTTGATGCCACTGAAACTGTAATCCAGATCGGGGATATTGGGCTTGGCGAAACGGAATCGCTTCTCGTCGCCTTCCTTGGCCAGCCGGTCCACCACCGGACCGCCGGGATAGCCCAACCCCATCAGTTTGGCGCACTTGTCGAACGCCTCGCCCACCGCATCGTCAATGGTATGGCCCAGAATCTCGAAATGCAGCGGATCGTCTACGCGGACAATCTGGGTGTGACCGCCCGACACGAGCAGGCACAGGAACGGGAACTCCGGGCAGCGGTTGTCGCGGCCTTCCACTTTCACGAAGTGCGAAAGGATGTGTCCCTGCAGATGGTTGACCTCGATCATCGGCTTGCCGGTAGCCACGGCCAGGCCCTTCGTGAACGAAGTGCCTACCAGCAGCGATCCCAGCAACCCGGGTCCGCGCGTGAAGGCGATGGCGTCGATGGCATCGAGGCCCACGCCCGCCTGCTTCAGGGCCTCCGACACCACCGGCAGGATGTTCTGCTGATGGGCGCGCGAAGCCAACTCGGGGATCACGCCTCCGTAGCGGCGGTGGACCTCCTGCGAGGCCATGACGTTGGCAAGCAGATACTCGTCGCGCAATACCGCTGCGGAAGTATCGTCGCAGGAAGATTCTATGCCCAGTATCGTGATTGCCATAGCTGATAATTTGCACAAAAGTAGCAATTATTTCCTATCTTTGTAAGATAACGCCATGAAGACCTGGAAGAAGATAGCGCGGCTCCTGTTTATCCTGGTGGTGGTCATTCCGACCGCCGCGGCGGTGGCCGTTCAGATTCCCGCTGTCCAGACGGCCCTCGTAGGCAAGGTGACCGACACCCTGTCCGAGAAACTCGACGGTTCCGTGCATGTGGGAAAGGTCTATTTCTCGTTCCCCAACAACATCATCCTGAGAGACATCGACATCATCCATGGCGCGTGCGACACCGTGGCGCACGTAGGCAAGATCCTGGCCAACGTCAGTACCCCTTCCCTGGTGTTCTCGAACCATGCGCACATCCGCCGCATCAGCGTGGAAGACGGGCAGGTGGCGATGCGGCGTCTCGACAACAGCACCACCAACCTCAAGGCACTGCTGGCTCCGATGCTCAAGGACCGCAAGAAATCGGAAGGCCCGCTGAACCTGCCCTGGGATGCCATCCGGGCCGACCGCGTCAACCTCAAGAACATCAACTTCTCCGCCGACAGCATCGATGTAAGGGATTTGAACCTTTCGCTGCGCGACATCCGCTACGACGGCAACCTGACCGCCCGCATCGAACAGCTGACGCTGGAAGAACGCGTCCGCGACATCCATCTCGACAGGCTCGACGGCATCGTAACCCTCGACGGCGACGGCCTGCAGGTGCAGGATTTCCATTTCAACGACCGCAACTCACAGCTCACAGCAGACGTCGGACTCGGATTTGCCGATTTTGCCGACTTCTCCGATTTTCCCCAAAAGGTCCGCATCGACGCCAGCCTCCACAACTCCCTGCTCGACCTGCAGACGCTCCGGTCGGTTCTGGGCGACAAGATTCCCGCCCTTGCCCTGTGGCTCGACGGGCGGGTCACGGGCACGCTCAGCGACCTTCGTTCCGACCGCATCCATGTGCAGTCCGACACCCAAGGCACCGCGGCAGACCTCCGCTTCCGTTTGAAAGGCCTGCCTGACCTCAACCATACATACATCAACGCCGAGATTGCGGGAGGTCGTACCTCCACCGCCGACCTGGCCGAAATCCTCGCCGGCATCAATCCTTCGTTCAAGAAATCATCGATCTCGAAGTTTGCGCCCGGTGAACCCATCTCCCTCCATGTGCAGGCTGTCGGCACCCTGGCCAACCTGCAGCTGACGGGCCGCATCGACACAAAATCGATGGGCGCCGCCGCACTGGACGGCAACCTCCACCTGAAAAACGGGCAATTCGGCATGGAAGGGACGCTGGGCAGCGAAACGTTGCAACTGGGACGCGTGCTGGGCATTTCATCCATCGGCCCCCTCACCTGCCATACGGGCGTTTCGTTCGCCTCGTCGAAGAACAACCTGACCGTCGATGTAGAGTCGCTCCACATCGACCGCTTCTCCTTCAACGGATACGAATACCACGACATCGCTGCCACCGCATTGCTCGACAACGGCCATCTGGCGGCCAATCTTTTGAGCGGCGACCCGAACCTGCAGTTACGGCTCCACAGCGACGTGGATCTGGGGGGAAAAGGCAAAAGCAACCACTATCTGGTCGATCTCGACCTCGACTACGCCGACCTCGACGCACTCTTCTTCGACAAGCGCGACAGTACGTCCCTGCGCCTGGCCCTCGACGCCGATATCCTACAGACGCCCGAAGGGGCCTTCCTCGGCGAAGCCACGATTCAGGACATGGAAGCCATGCTGGGTGACCGGAGATTCCCCATCGGCAACCTGAAAGCCGTTTCCACCCAGCATGAATTCGGCTATAACCTCGGCGTTGACGCCGATATCCTCAAAGCCGACTACGACGGGAACATCTTCGTGGCCGACTTCATCAAGGAAGCCCTCCACATCGTGATGGAAGACAACATCGAGCACCTGTTCGGCAGCAAACACTCCCGCGAAGAAGACGAAAGCCACCCTGAACAATATGGGTCGCTGCGCCTGCTGACGCTCAACCTTCAGCCGCTGTTCGATTTCTTTAAACCCGGACTGTTCGTGTCACCCCAGACCAGCGTGTCGCTCGACCTGATCAGCGACGAGGTGCAGGGAGGCGTATCGTCGGAACTGGTGGCGCTTGACAATCATTTCCTGCGCAACCTGCAAGGACGCTTCTATACGATGGGGGAACAGCTGCTGGCCGATTTCGATGTCGACCGGATGCAACTGGGCGGGCTCACAGCCGAAAACGTAACGCTCGATGCCGTATCCGACAGCAGCCGTGTCGACCTGCGCGCCAGTTTCCTCAATGAAGACGGTTCGGGAAACCGCGCATCGCTCAACACCCGCGTGAATTTTGCCGATCCCCAACAGGAAGGCTATCTGATCCAGGCCAAGATCCTCCCATCGGAAATCACCCTGGCCAACCACACCTGGCGTCTGACACCGGCAACCATCCAATACCGCGACAAACATATCCAAATCCACGATTTCGCTCTGCGCAGCGGTGGCCAAAGCCTACTGGCCGATGGCGTGGTGGGCACTGAATGCTCCGACACGCTCCGGGTTAAACTCAACGACTTCGACATCAGCATGGCCAACGCCTTCCTGGCGAAGAACCTGGACCTGCAAGGCAATCTTACAGGCGAAGGAGAGGGCTTCGCGCTGCTGGGGGAAGGAAAAGGCATCCTGCTCGATATCTTCGGCAGGGAAATATTCATGGCGGGCGTCGAACTGGGCGACCTTCACCTCAACAGCCACTGGGATGATCCGAACGCCCAGTTCCTTTTTCTGGCCGAAAGCACCCTGGAGGGCCGGCATCCGCTCAACGCATCCGCCTCGTACCGTCCCGCCAACAAACAAGCCACGCTCGACGCCCGGTTAGACAAGTTGGCAATGGGTATCGTGGCTCCGTTGCTCGATGGCATCGCCTCCGACATCACCGGCACCGTGTCGGGGCATCTCAAGGCTTCAGGACCGCTCAACAAGCTGGCCATAGAGAGCGAAGGAACCCGGTTCAACCAACTGGGCTTCCTGCTCGATTACACGAAGGTCCGCTACGTGGCCGACGGACCGTTCACCGTGGGCAGCACCGGCGTGACCTTCGACGGCATCGATCTGACCGACCCGTTCGGGCAACACGGGAAACTCACCGGCGGCGTGCCCTACGACCATTTCAAGAACCTGACACTCAACGCCCGCATCGACCTGCGGAACATGCAGGTGCTCAATACCACCGCACACGACAACAGCACGTTCTACGGGCAGGCCTTTGCCAACGGCCAGGTGCGGCTCATGGGACCGCTCAACAAGGTCCGCCTGGGGCTTACTCTCACCACGCAGCCCAATACGGCCGTCCACATTCCCGTGGGCAATTCCGCAAAAGAGCGGACTTCGCTGCTGACTTTCATCAACAACGAGAACGACAGGCGGCTCGGCCTCATCGACTCCATCGTGCAGGCCAAACAGACCGTCAAAGAAAAAGGCAACAAGGGAAACAACGACCTGAACGTCAGCCTACGGCTGAACGCTACGCCCGATGGCGAAATCCTGCTTGAAATCGACAGGAACTCCGGCGACATCCTCAAGGCAAGGGGCAACGGGCAAATCGGCATCACGGCCGGCAACCACGCTGATTTCACGATTCAGGGCGATTACCGCGTCGAGAGCGGAAACTATCATTTCGGCATGCTGGGCATCACAGCCCGCGACTTCTCCATCAATCCGGGCGGGACCATCGGTTTCAACGGCGACGTGATGGATTCCGACCTCAACCTCACCGCCAACTACCGCACCAAGGCGTCGATCAGTCCGCTGATCGCCGACTCCACCGCAGTCAGCACGCGCCGGGCCGTGATTTGCGGCATCCAGCTCACGGGCAAGCTTGCCAATCCGCAGATCAGTTTCAAGATCGACATCCCCGACCTCGATCCCACCACGCAAAGCATGGTGGAAAGTGCGCTCAACTCGGAAGACAAACGGATGAAGCAGGCACTGGCGCTGCTGGTTTCGGGCGGTTTCGTGCCCGATGAGCAGTCGGGTATCGTGAACAGCTCCACCATGCTTTATTCCAACGCATCGGAAATGATGGCCAGCCAACTCAACAACATCTTCCACCAACTCGACATCCCGCTCGACCTGGGCTTCAACTATCAACCTACGGAAGACGGACGAAATATCTTCGACGTAGCCGTTTCAACGCAGCTGTTCAACAACCGCGTGAGCATCAACGGCAACATTGGCAACCGGCAATACTATTCTTCAAGCAACAGCGACATCGTGGGCGACATCGATGTGGAAATCAAGTTGAACAAGAGCGGCCAGCTGCGCCTCACGCTGTTCTCTCATTCCGCCGACCAATACAGCAATTATCTCGACCAGAGCCAGCGCAACGGCGCAGGTATCGTATACCAGGAAGATTTCAATTCGTTCCGGGAACTCTGGCGCAAAATATTCCATATCAAAGGCGATGAAAGGCAAGCTCCACCTGGTTCCGACCCCGCTCGGCGACCCCGACCCGAATAATTCGCTTCCGGCGCCCGTACTCTCACTGCTGCCGTCGATCCGGCTCTTTTTCGTAGAAGAGTTGCGGACGGCGCGACGCTTCCTGTCGGCGGCCGGGCTGAAAGGGCATATCGAAGAACTGGAACTACTGGAACTGAATGAGCATACCTCCCGCGAGCAGATCGAGGCGTATGCGCAGCGGATGGGCGCGGAAGATGCGGCGCTGATCTCGGAGGCGGGACTTCCGGCCGTGGCCGATCCGGGCGCGCTGCTGGTGGCGCTGGCGCACGAGCGCGGCGTGGAGGTAGTGCCGCACATCGGGCCTTCGTCGCTGATGATGGCGCTGATGGCTTCGGGCCTGAACGGACAGTGTTTCGCCTTCACGGGGTACTTGCCGGTGAAAACGCAGGTGCGTCGCGAGGCCATCTTGCAGCTGGATCGGACCTCGGCACGGCTGAAGCAGTCGCAAATCATCATCGAGACGCCCTACCGCAACGACGCGCTGCTGGCCGACATCCTGGAGGTCTGCCGGCCCGCCACACGCCTGTGTGTGGCCGCCGACATCACCTGCCCCACCGAACTCATCCGAACCCGGACCATTTCCGATTGGCGCGCTGAAGTTAAAAAAGGCTTTACCATCGGCAAACGCCCCTGTGTCTTTGTTTTATTAGGTTGATTATGGTCAGACTCAACAATATGCAATTCTTCGGGCATCACGGATGCCTGGAAAGCGAAAAACGCGACGGCAACTGGTTCCGCGTCGATCTCGCCTACGACTACGACATGCGCAAGGCCATCCGGACCGACGACATCACCTACGCCCTCGACTACAGCGAAATCTACGAACTCATCAAGCAGGAAATGGCCGAGCCCGCCAACCTGCTGGAGCATCTCGCCGGACGTCTTCTGGGCGCCCTCACCGACCGCTTCCCGAAAATCAACTGGGCCGAACTGACCGTAACCAAATACAACCCGCCGCTCGACGGCTGCGTCGAAAGCACTTCCGTTACCGTCGTCTATGAATAAGCGCGTCGCTTTCATCACCCTGGGCTGCAAACTCAACTTTGCGGAGACCTCCACCTACGCGCGGCAGTTCGCCGCCGAAGGATGGGAGGAGGCCAAGCCCGGGGCGGATACGGACCTGGTGGTCATCAACACCTGCTCCGTGACCGAGCACGCCGACAAGAAATGCCGCAACCTCATCCGGCGGCTCCATCACACCGCTCC
>LUZC01000032.1 GCA_001603505.1 Bacteroidales bacterium Bact_11
TTAATCCCACAATTACTGCTTTTTCAACCAAAAATATTCGTGATTATGAATACAATATGTAGAAAGAATACATATATTTACGTGATGGATTATTTTAGGCAGAAAATCATCCATAAACACGAAAAAGGCAATAAAAAGCACGAAACGGAACACTACCAACATCAGATCCTTCTTCCCCGGAGACGCCTGTTCGGACTGATCCCCTTCCAACAGAGGGCTTCGGTGGGCCCGTCGCGTCCGACGGGCTATGGCTTTGGCCGGTCCTGCGGGAGAAAAAAGTGCTTTCGGAGGCCCCTCTCGGCTTCTTCACTTGGGCCAAGATCGAGGTCATCCACGTGAGCCGCAGCCAGAAGACGGCATTCATCTCGTTGAAAAACCGTCAGGAAATCACCTTCCCTCTCCTCAACGAAACCTTTTTCGCCGCCCTATCTTATATCAAACGCCACAATTACGCAAAAGTGTACGACATCGAATAATCTGCTATGGAAACACTACGATCGGAGAAACTGATAGATACCCGCCTGGAATGGCTCATCGGGTATATGCTGGGAGAAGGCAGCTCCCTCAACGACCTGGCCGGCATCGAACTCTTTCCCGGCGAAGAGCCGAACATCGACAACTTCGCCCGGGTTTCCGCAGAACATTTCCTTAAGCAATATGGCGCGGGCGCACGCCTGCTCGACTACACGCGCGCACAATTGGCCGCGCGCGGCCTATCGCTAAAAGGCGAGCCCGTGCAAAAAATGCCGGAAACCGCATCGGCCCATCCCGCAAAGGTACTGACTGCCAACCCGATTGAGGCCCCGGCCGAAACTCCGACCAAACGAAGCCGCAAGCCCGCCGCAGCAACGGTGCACGCCCCCTCCGCCGACCTATGGGAAACCCGGCGCTGGGAAGCCACCGTCGCCCTTTTCGGCGACCTTGTTTCGCGCATCGGCTACCAGAAGAAAGCCAAGGCCGCCCGCCTGGCAGTCCAGCTGGCCGACGCCCTTATGGAAGAATACAAGAAAAATCAATAAGTATAAAACCATGAAAAAGCACACGTATCAAGCACCCCAAGTGGACATCGTTTCTCTCCCCATTGCTTCCAGAATGCTGACGGGAAGCAATAATGAATATAACGCATCGCTCGGGTCAATGGGCAACGGATCTTCTCAAGATAATGAGAATCTTGGCAACGATTGGTAAGCAAAAAAAAGCAACGATATGAAAGCACGTCATTGGTTTTATAGATGTCTGGCCTTGGCATCAGCCCTGTCCCTGGCCGTCGCCTGCGTCGACGACATCACTAACGATATCGACCTGACCGGGAATGTGGCCAAAATCATCCCCTATTCCGTAACAGCAAACAGCGCTACCGATACGAAAGTCGGCCTCACCGCCAGAAATGATTATTATTTTGAAGATGGTGACTATCTGAAAGTTTCGGGCAAAAGAGGCGATGAAACTATTGAAGGAGTACTGACACTCCAATCAGGCGCTTCTTCCCAGACCGCCTCTTTCAGTGGCAATCTCACATGGAAAGGCGGCTCGGGAGACAAGCCTGCCGACAATTTCCCTCTGTCTTTCCGGCTGTTCAGCAAAGATCAGTCTACCGAACCATTCACCGCCGCCATCACCGATGATATAGTGGAGGCCGTCCAGCTATTCAGCACCTTCGCCAAGGAAAGCGTGTTTTCACAAACGTCATTCCTCCTTGAGCAAGGAACCGCCTTCATCAATTTCGACCTTACCATGGAACCGGCTCCCACGGATGGCAAGTATGACATCGAGTTGTTCAACAACAAGACCGAATCGATGACTTCCGCGCAAGTGCAGGTTACAGATGGTGAAGCCATCTTCTGCGCCGCTTTCCCCGGAGGGACCACACTGTACCAGGCCAAATTCTCGCTCGCCGGCGTTGACTTCAAATTCGCCGGTACCGCCACCGAACTCAAGGCCGGCAAGAAATACACAGTGTCGAAACTGGCATTCAACGACCGCCTGGTTCCTCTCACACTGGAAGCAAATAGTAATAATTGTACGATTACCCTCCGCATTCCCGATGAAACACCATCCGGTTTCTCCGGAATCCAGTATTCGACCGATAATGGAGCGAATTGGCTGACCGCAACTGAGACAACGACGATTACACTGAATCGAGGGAAAAAAGTCCAATTGAAGGGCGATAACGCCAGTTATTGCGCAACCACTTCCAACACTTTCATTATTCATCATGACGGGGACGACGACGACGACGATGACACACCGGACCCCACCCCTATATCCATTTTCAGCGACAAATCCTGTTTTATTTACGGCAATGTGATGAGTCTCATCAACTCGACCTCATTTGCAACGGAAACGACATTATCCGAGGGGGCGTTTACAGGATTGTTCTGCAATTATCAGACGGGTAATGAGTCTTTCCTTCAAAGAGTCTTGGACAACTATATTGAGAATCACGATACTCGCAACCTTATCCTTCCAGCCACGCAACTTGCTGCTGGTTGCTATGGCGCCATGTTCGCTGGGACTCATCTGGAGAGAGCGCCAGAACTACCGGCACAAGCGCTGGCCGAAGAGTGCTACACGCTAATGTTCTACGGTTGCTACTATTTAGAAGAAGCTCCCGTTCTCCCGGCCACGACTTTAGCTGATGCCTGCTATGCAGGGATGTTCTATGGATGTGCGCATTTGGGAGAAGCTCCTGCTCTCCCGTATGCAGAACTAGCGGAGTCATGTTATGCCGGCATGTTCATGAACTGTACCGGTTTGACAACGGTACCGGATTTAGACATCAACAAATTGTCTTTTGAGTGCTGTTCCTATATGTTCAGCGGCTGTACCTCTTTAACCGAAGCTCCCAACATAAGCGTCTTGAGAACGAATCCCGACGAATCGGAGGCTTGTTTCAGCAAAATGTTTAATGGTTGTACCAGCCTTACGACTCCACCCGTACTAGACATCTCCACAGCTTCCCTACTGCCACCAGAATGTTTCCGTGCCATGTTCAGCGGCTGCACCAGTCTTGAAATTGCCCCGGATCTTCCTTTCACACATCTTTCCAGCGGCTGCTATAGTGATATGTTCAAGGGGTGCTCCAAACTGAGGGCCATCACCTGTTTGGCAAGAGCCTCCAGTGAAGAGGAAATGCGATCTTATACGGGGTCATGGATGGAAGGCGTAGCCCCTTACGGCGTTTTCACCCGCAGCGGAGATATGCCCTACTGGACACCCGCTTCTTCAAGCGGTATTCCTGTCGGCTGGAAAGTAATACCCGAGATTCCAAATTACGAAATCTATACTCCGCTGACACTGGAGGCCACCGGTACCGGCGCCATTGTCATCGACAATCCGTTCGAACTTACCATGTGGTATATGAAGAATGGGGTGGTCGCCGATCCTACCGATTCGGATCCTATTACTATTAACGTAGTTAATGGAGATAAAGTATGTCTTTTCGGCAACAACAGCGCATATGGCGGGAATAAAGACGATACAATGATCGATTGCACCGTGGATTGCTACATCTACGGTAATGTCATGAGTTTGGTGGGAGGATATGATTTTACGAATGTAACGACTCTTGATGAACCCCTTACATTTTCGAGTTTGTTTCACGGTAACGAGCATATTATCAATAACAGCAAGAAACTTGTGCTACCTGCCCAGCAATTATCCAGACATTGTTATTCCTATATGTTCGCTGGCTGTACCGGCTTGACGGCAGCCCCGTTGATTCTTGCCAAATCCACAGCTGACTATTGTTGTTCTTACATGTTTGCCTGGTGTACAAATCTGGTCGATGCACCAACAATCGAAGTCTCGAACGCAGCGGAGAGCTGTTATTATTACATGTTCTACGAATGTACGAGTTTGACCGATGCAACCGCAAGTCTCCCCGCTGTGACATTGAGTAGAAGCTGTTATGAGAGCATGTTCGAGAATTGCACCAGTCTTGCCAATCCCCCGTCTCTCCCGGCCAACGTTTTAGCTCCTGAATGCTACGCGTGTATGTTTATGGGTTGTACCAGTCTACTTGGGATTGACAACCTCCCTGCTTCAACTTTGGTTGACAGGTGTTATACCCGAATGTTTTATGGCTGTTCCAACGTAGGGTATATCAAGTGCGGCGCAACGAATTACAATGCCGATAATTTGGGCGACTGGGTCGAAGGCGTCGCCCCCTCGGGCACGTTTGTCGCAGCAGCCGACGCAACCAACTGGCAAGTCGGTCCTTCCGGTATTCCGCTTGGCTGGACTGTTCAAGGCCTTAGCACGACAACCAAGTTTACGTACCACATGGAGCATTGTTTGATGGCCGATATGCCCATCTCGGTCTCCAGCGGAACGGCCTATCGCACCAACATTGTACCTGACGAAGGCTATCGTCCGACTTCCGTAACCGTGAAGATGAACGGGACTGATATCACATCCACAAGTTATGACCCTGATACCTGGATTATCTATATCCCCGGAGTTTCCGGTCCTGTTGACATTACCGTCACTTGCACGTCAGCAGACAATTACATGATCACCTATCATATTGGCGAGAATGTTACCCTGACGAGCACCCCCGCCTCCGTCCCCGTTAACGGTTCCTTCACGACATCGATTTATCCTGTTTCTCCTGCCAACAAGGTATTCCTGTCGGTCCGGATGGGTGGTGTAATTGTTACCGATGACTATTGGGATGACTACAACAATACTCTCTACATCGACTGTGTGACTGGTGACGTAGACATTATTGTATCGGGCAAGGAGGTGTATTTTATCAACCTCAATGCTCCACAATGTTGGCAATCCAATCCTTCTAATTATGTCTTTAAGGATTATTCCTATGACTGTACATTCTCCACTACTGATCTCGAATACGAGATTTATGGTGCGAAAATCACGATGGGAGGAGTCGATATTTCGGAGTGTTATACTCCCACTTCGCTCCATAGCGGGACTGTGCATATCGACCAGGTCACTGGGGACTTGGATATCGAGATCATCTCCAGGAATTATGTGTATTGGGTTGATCAGAATCTGACCTATATTACTTCAAGTTTCACGGAGATGGGACTCGAAAGCGGCAGAGACTTCTATGCGGTCCTCACTCCCAGGGTAAATTACCACCTCGATGTCGATCATATCTCCATCACCATGGGAGGCCAACCGATAGATGTTTCAGAGTGCTTTGACCCGGTGTATCGTACGATCTCTATTAATCCCGTCACAGGCAACATCGTTATCGATGCAGAGGCCGTTCCAGGCTCCAATAATTACTCGATTGAATATACCTATGATGGTGTAACCTTATCCAATACGCAAAATTCCATTAACGAATATGCTACTTATGAGTGCGTTGTAACTCCACTTGGAACCAATAATGGTGCAGATGTAAAGATTGAACGACAATATGACGATTCTGAATACTGGGAGGATATTACCTATTCCTGCTGGAATTATAGTACGAATACGATTCACATCCGCTCCGTCACCGGAAACCTGAGGATAACGGTCTCCGGATGTCATCTTTATAGTATTACCAGGAATCTGTCTAATTGCTTTTTAATGCAGACTAATCACACAAACAGCATTAAGGAGGGAGACCCGTATCAAGGATGGATCCAGATTAACAGTGGTTGTGTGATCAAATCCGTGACTGTATTGATGAACAACATTGACATTACAAGTGACTGCTACTCCGGTACAACAATTAGTATTCCCGCCGCAAACGGGGATATCATAATCAACGTGATCTGCGAACAAACACCCGTGTCCGTAACATATCGTCTGGATAATGACATTATTAGTGATAATACCGCCACATCAGTCAGCCCAGGAAGCAGCTACACGACTACATTGCGTTCCAGCAACATATTCCATTATACTGCTTCAGCCGCGACAAGTTTTGGCGGTACCCAAATGCTCATATCCAACGATGCCGTGTGGGATGAGCAGGAAGGCTGTTATATCGGATCGATCTACCTGTCACCGACCCAAACTACGGCACCATTGACAATATCAGCCTATGAAGGGACGGGGATTCAATATACCATCACCAAAAATCTGAATAATTGTTCCCTAAGTAATCCTGCTACCCGAGCGAAAGGGAGTGAGACTTATACCACAACCATCACCCCGACATCGGGTATGGTTATGGATAATGTATCCGTAAAAATGGGATACAACGATATTACTTCAACATGCTACAATGCTTCTACTAATACCATAACGATTGAATCCGTTACTGCCGACATTACTATAACAGCCTCTGCAAAAGAGCCTGCTCATATAGTTACATATGAACTTTCTCAAGCAATATCGCATTATGGGGACAATACTGTAGAGGTTGGTGAATTTTTCAAAGCTTCCCTGTGGAGTTCTAAAAATTTCAATTATTCAGTTTATGTTAATGGTAGCTTATATACCAGTGGGGCAGCAACTGAAAATGAAACCGTCAGCACAAAAAAGGGGGATAGTGGGGATGGTTATAAATACACCGCCGAAATCTATATCCCTGCCGATGCTGTCACTGGCGACATTCGTGTTGTAGCCGAAGTAACGGAACATTCCGTTAATTATTTTATCGGCTCTAAATACATCGATGTGATAGAAGGGCCCGATTCAGTACCGGTGGGGGAATCTTTCCATGCGGTACTGAAAAGCAGTAATGATGTTGCTTTCACTTATTCTGTATCCATAGCAGGTACTCCCTATGCCAGCGGTACAGTTGGAAGTAATGAAAACTATCGCGTTGAAATCAGTATTGCTGCTGCCGATATTATTGGCGACATAAGCATTACTGCTGACCGATTATAAAATACGAATGACAAATAACGCGTTTACTCTGTTTTACTACCTTATAACTTTTATCACGGTTTTAGCAGTGATAAAAGTTATAAGTGCTATATGTGCCAGATAATACACACCGACCCTCGATTTATTTCAATCAACTGATTAACAAGAATATAAAACATATATCCATGAAAAAGCACACGTACCAAGCGCCACAAGTGGACATCGTTTCTTTCCCCATTGCTTCCAGAATGCTGACGGGAAGCAATAATGATTATAACGCCTCGCTCGGGTCAATGGGCAACGGATCTACTCAAGATAATGAGAATCTTGGCAACGATTGGTAATCAAATAAAAAGCTAATCAGATATGAAAGCACTCCATTGGCTTTATAGATGTCTGGCTTTGGCATCGGCCCTGTTCCTGGCCGCCGCCTGCCTCGACGACATCACCAACGATATCGACCTGACCGGAAATGTGGCCAAAATCATCCCCTATTCCGTCACGGCAAACAGCGCTGCCGACACAAAAGTCGGCCTCAACGCTGCCAATAAATACTTCTTTGAAGAGGGTGACATGCTGATCGTTTCGGGCAAAAGAGGCGATGAAACCATTGAAGGAGTACTGACACTCCAATCAGGCGCTTCTTCCCAGACCGCCTCTTTCAGCGGCAATCTCACATGGAAAGGCGGCTCGGGAGACAAGCCTGCCGACAATTTCCCTCTGTCTTTCCGGCTGTTCAGCAAAGATCAGTCTACCGAACCATTCACCGCCGCCATCACCGATGATATAGTGGAGGCCGTCCAGCTATTCAGCACCTTCGCCAAAGAAAGCGAGTTTTCCAAAATGTCATTAGACCTCGAGCAAGGAACCGCCTTCATCAATTTCGACCTTACCATGGAACCGGCTCCCACGGATGGCAAGTATGACATCGAGCTGTTCAACAACAAGACCGAATCGATGACTTCCGCGCAAGTGCAGGTTACAGATGGGGAAGCCATCTTCTGCGCCGCCTTCCCCGGAGGTACCACGCTGTACCAGGCCAAATTCTCGCTCGCCGGCGTTGACTTCAAATTCGCCGGTACCGCCACCGAACTCAAGGCCGGCAAGAAATACACAGTGTCCCAGACGGTGACCGATCAGCGTTATACCCCGCTGACGATTGAAGCCCAATTCAACAATACCCGTGTTACCATTAAGAATCCGCTGACAAAGACCATCGCCTACACCATCAATGGAACAGGATACACGGAAAGGTCCGAGACCGAGATCAACATCGATCTCGACAAAAACCAGCGCCTGCAGCTCTATGGACAAAATGATACGTATGCCAGTTTTACCGATTTTCAGGATGAAAGCATAGAGTTCTTGAAAGACGGCCTGTATACGAATATACGCTGCTCCGACGACTGCTACGTCTATGGCAATATCATGAGCCTCGTTCAGCCGACAGGGGTCTCTTCTTTGACGAATCCCGAGAACTTTGCCACCTTAACCACGTTGACAGCTCCCGTAACTTTCGTGGGATTCTTCACGGAAGTAGTTTACGTTCAGGGAAGCAAGCCTGATGAATGGCGTGCAGTAAGTCCTGATCATCAGCATATATTCAATCACCCCACCAAAGATATTCTCCTTCCCGCAACGGGGTTGACAATCGGGTGCTACGGGGCCTTGTTCGCATTCAGCGGAATAAGCCGGGTCAGCGAACTCCCGGCCACCAATATGACCGAGGGCTGTTATGCTGCCATGTATAGCAAATGCCCCAACATCCTCTCCGTCCCCGAAAACCTCCTGCCGGCAACCACAATGGCACCCTCATGCTACGGTGGCATGTTTGCCCTATGCGAAAACCTTTCTAATGCGCCGAATCTCCCCGCAACAACGTTGGCAACAGCATGCTACTCGTCCATGTTTTTGGCCTGTCTCCATTTGGTGGACGTCCCCGACGTGCTCCCGGCAGAAACGCTCGCAGAGCGTTGCTACCATGATATGTTCAGCAACTGCAGACTTGTAACAGATTTCCCTGCTATTGCGGCCACAACCGTAGCCAAACGGAGTTGTGAAGGAATGTTCGAAAACTGCTCGTCGATGACGGCGGCACCTGAACTTAAGGCCACGACATTGGTGGATAGTTGTTATGCGGAAATGTTTGAGGGATGCAGCTATCTTACCTACATTAAATGTTTGGCAACCGACATCTCTGCAAAGGATTGTACCGCCGATTGGACTGAGGGCGTCGCACGTACAGGCACCTTTGTCCGGGATGAAAATATGGAGAGTTGGCGGATCGGCTCCGTGAACGGCATTCCGATGGGCTGGGAAATCTCACCTTCAATGCCTTCTGTCACCTACCCGCTGACATTACAAGCCACTGGTGACGGCACGATTGAGATTGAAAATCCGCTGGAACTCCCCATTTGGTATGAGAAGAATGGTGAACCTTCCGAGCCCATTAATGATAATCCGATCTATATCGGAGTACAGGAGGATGACCAGGTGTCTCTATTCGGCAACAATAATGCCTATGCCGCCCGCCAACAAGGTGGTGGTGATGAGATCATTTTCACCCGGATCGACAGCGATGTTGATTGCATCGTTTTTGGCAACATCATGAGCCTCATAGCCGGGGCGGACTACCTGACTTCGACCGAACAACTTACTGGAAGCTACGCTTTCTATAAACTGTTTGCCGATAATTCTCATTTGAAGACCGATAGCCAACGAAAGATATCTCTACCCGCAACAAAACTTTCCTCCCATTGTTACGCCGGAATGTTTATGCGTTGCTTCGGCTTGACAGATGCACCGATACTCCCTGCCACTGAATTGGGAATGAGTTGCTACGAAGCCATGTTCGCGGGCTGCACCAGCCTTGTCACTCCGCCTGCGCTCCCCGCCACGGAATTGACTGGTTCTTGCTACGAAGACATGTTTGCGAGCTGCACCAGCCTCACAAGTGCCCCTGCCCTACCTGCACTAAACGCAATCGATTATTGCTACTACGGCATGTTTGAGGACTGCACCAGCCTTACGGCTGCTCCCGATTTACCAGCCACGCGAGTACATTATGGTTGTTATTGGGACATGTTTGAAGGTTGTACCAGTCTGGTTTCAGTTCCGGCAGAACTTCCTGCAGAGACACTGGATGAATACTGTTATAAAGACATGTTCGCGGGCTGCACAAGCCTTACGACGGCACCGGCACTTCCGGCCATGGAATTGGATGAAGATTGTTACTCAGGTATGTTCAAGGATTGTTTCAACCTTACGACGGCTCCGGAACTCCCCGCAGAAACATTGGCTGTAGGTTGCTACGCTACCATGTTCTCAGGCTGTACCAGTCTTACAACGGCACCCGTTCTTAAAGCAACGACTCTTAAAAGGCATTCCTACGATGAAATGTTTAATGGTTGTTCCAATCTTACTTCCATTACATGCTTGGCAACCGATATCTCCGCAAATGGCAGCACGAACGGGTGGGTTGAAGGAGTTGCCGCCAACGGCACATTCACGACTGCTTCAGGCATGTATGGCTGGGAAAGCGGTGATGACGGTATTCCAAACGGATGGACCGTTGAAGGAAGAGGCCCCTGCTATCGGTTATCCTTCGTGATTACGAACTGCTATCTTACCTATGGCTCGCAGTTGGATGCCGTCGCACCGGGTGCATCTTATTCCACCACAGTCCGTCCGTATGACCTTTGCCGCCTTTCTTCCGTGATTGTTACTATGGGAGGAACCGACATCACCTCAACCTGCTATGACGAGGCGACTCATACCATCACGATTGATACTGTTTCGGCTGATGTACACATCGAAGTGACAGCTGATCCAATCGATCATTTCAATGTCTCCTACGATCTCACCAATGCCACGGCCTCGAGTCAACCTGAGACCGTTGTTCCCGGGGAACCTTTTAATATTACGATTCAACCCATTTCGCCGGCCAATAGATTAACGTTTACTGTCACGATGAACGGAGAAGTTTATTCCGACGGCCGGAGCGAGGGGCCGCACACAATCTATATTGGAGCTGTTACGGGTGACTTGGTCATTACGGCCATTGGTCGAACAGTGTATTCTATCGATGTCTCGACCGAAGGTTGTTCACGTAATAATTGGGCAACAACAATAGAAGGGGGCAACTCATATGAGAACACCTTTACACCATACTACGATAGTTATGTGTTTACCCTCATGTCTGTAGAAATGGGAGGAACGGATATTACCGAGTCCAGCTTTATTCCCAGCGAAAACAAGGTTTATATTGAACAGGTTACCGGTGATCTTCGTATAGTGGCAAGAGTGGCAGAAAGAGGTTATCCAATTACACAACACTTAACACATATTACATCTAGTTATGTGGATGCATACACGCCAAAAAACTCTTTCTCGGCTATATTGACTCCTGATCCTGGATATACTATCGATGTCAGCAGTGTTGTAGTAACGATGGACGGCACGGAGGTAAAGGATGCTTACGACTGGGCACAAAGAACGGTAACACTGTCGCCCGTGACTGGCGCTGTCGAGATCTGGGCCGAAGCTACTGAAGGAGCGGAGCAACGAACCATCGAATTTGAGATCACAAACGCTACAGTCAATGGCAATGTCCCGATTGTGGGTAATACGGCCACGCTCGATTACCTGGCAACCTACGAAGCCGATGTCGAGCCGACCGGTAGCTATGATGCGGTGATAATCAACGTTAAGCGTTGGATAGATGGAAAGAAACCATATTGGGAAGATGTGACATCAGAATATGTATTCGAAGATAATCAGATCTATATCCATTCGATCCAAGACAATATGAAAGTCATTGCCACTGGAACCTATTATTACAATATCGAAAGAAATCTTACGAACTGTAATTTATCGAACGGGAACAATCGGGTCAAAGGCGGTCAAAGTTATTCCACTTATATCAATCCGACTGTCAGTGGTGGAACATTAACAGTTACTGTAACGATGGGCGGTTCAGATATCACGTCGTCTTGCTTCAATGGGAAAGACTACATCAATATTCCCAACGTAACCGGGAATATTTCCATCACAGCCACGGTGGAAGGCGGATCCTCCTATGTGAATGTTTTATACGACTTAAAGGATGTCTCCTCTTCCAATTCAGGCAAATATGGGACACTAGGCGATACGTATCAAACAACTCTGACTGCCAAAAATCCTTTCATTATCAATGTTACGCACAATGGCTCTCAGATAATAAAAGAAGATACGGCCAAGTATGATGAAAAAAGTGGGTATTACATCTACGATATTTACATCTCCCCTATTGAAGGCGATATAAGTATTAGTGCATACACCAAAGGGTAATCTCGTTTCATCGTCCTAGAAAGCCAATACCCCGATATTATTACTCATTACATGGATTCCGGTTTGACCTGGAATCCATGTAATGATATAATGAACACTCACATAAAGCAACTTTCCGTAACCCCATGGCGTTAATACAGAAATCCGAATATCCAAAGCGGAATTTGGTTTCCGAAAGCATACTCGATGTCGTCTTTCACCACATAACCTTCCTTCGCTCCAGAAATCTGCTTTTTGCCTTTTCCTGGTCCTCCCACCTCAAAGGTCTTTCCCTCTATTTCGAAGTCGGATATGGGCGACGCCAGCGTTTCAAATTGCTGCTTCGTCCAGCATAAGAATATGGTTTCGCGTGCGTTGCCGATATCGGGCTTCTCTCCCGACAGGACATGGGCCACGTTGGGATTGTGCAGGTAGAGTTTGTCCATCTTGCGAAGTATGGCGTCGCCGTTTGCTTTCATCTGGAGCATTGAGACCAGTTCCGCTTTCTCGAGATACTCCAGGTACTTGGGCAATTCGTCGCGGTCCAAGCCCAAGTCGCGCGCCATCTCTGAATAATTGATTTTCACTGGAACGCTTGGGGAGAGGTTCCAACCGTTTCGTAAATTGAGGAACTCCCGGAAGGACCATACAGGCAAGTGGTATTCGATGACGCGACGGCTCAAGTCGGCCCTGCGGTAATTATCCCGCAATTATATCCATTTACCCATCCCGGTGTATCATTCCTTGAAAAAATATTGAATAATTCCGTATCTTTGCGCCTTAGCAACGTCACTCGATGGAAGAGATCAAGCACGAATGCGGAATCGCCATGATCCGGCTGAGGAAGCCGCTTCAATACTACCAGGAAAAGTACGGAACAGAATTCTATGCGCTGAACAAGCTCTATCTGATGATGGAGAAGCAGCACAACCGCGGTCAGGAGGGCGCGGGCATCGCCAGCGTGCGCCTGGTCACGGATCCGGGGCATGAGTACATGTTCCGCGAGAAGGCCATGGGCAAGGACGCCATCACCAACGTGTTCGCTTCCGTCCACAAGCAGATCGAAGACACGGAGCCCGGCGAGCAGCCGCCTTTCATCGGGGAGCTCTACATGGGCCATCTGCGCTATTCCACCACGGGACGCAGCGGAAAGAAGTACATCCATCCGTTCCTGCGGCGCAACAACTGGAAGGCCAAGAACCTGTGCATCTGCGGCAATTTCAACATGACCAACATCGACGAGGTGTTCGGCATGCTGGCCAACCAGGGGCAGTACCCGCGCAACAGTTCCGACTCCTATGTGCTGCTGGAACTGATGGGCCACCGCCTCGACCGTGAGGTGGAACGCAACTACGTGGACGCCAAGCAACTGCAGCTGGAAGGGAAAGCCATCACCAGCTATATCGACCAGCATGTGGAGATTGCCAACGTGCTCCAGACCACCATGCCCCATTTCGACGGCGGCTACGTGGTATGCGGCCTGACGGGCAGCGGCGAGCTTTTCGCGATGCGCGACCCCAACGGCATCCGCCCCGCCTTCTGGTATGCCGACGACGAGATCGTGGCCGTGGCCAGCGAGCGCCCGGTGCTCCAGACCACCTTTGCCGCGGAATATACGCAGGTGCGTGAGATTCCGGCCGGAGAGGCCCTGATTGTCAACGGACGGGGCGAGCTGCAGTTCAAGAAGATCATCCCGCCGCGGCGCCCCGCCGCCTGCAGTTTCGAGCGCATCTATTTCAGCCGCGGCAACGACCGCGACATACACCGGGAGCGCAAGCAGCTGGGCTACCAGCTGCGCGACAGCATCCTCAAGGCCATCGACCACGACATTGAGCACACCGTGTTCTCCTATATCCCCAACACCGCCGAAGTGGCCTACTACGGCATGGTGGAGGGCATCCGGCAGCTCTATCCCGGCATCCGCGCCGACAAGGTGGTATCGAAAGACATCAAGCTCCGCACCTTCATCACGGAGGGCAATGCCCGCAACGACCTGGCCGGACACGTGTACGACATCACCTACGGCACCCTGACGCCCTACGTGGACAACCTCGTGGTGATCGACGACAGCATCGTGCGGGGCACCACCCTGCGCGAGAGCATCATCCGCATCCTCGACCGGCTCCACCCGAAGAAGATCGTGATCGTGAGCTCCAGCCCGCAGGTACGCTACCCCGACTGCTACGGCATCGACATGTCGCACATGAAGGAGTTCATCGCGTTCCACGCCGTGGTGGCCCTGCTCAAGGAACACGGCAAGAGCAGCCTGATCGACGTGGTGTACAAGCAGTGCAAGGAGCAGCAGTACAAGCCGGCGGCGGGCTGCCTCAACTACGTGAAGCGACTCTACGACGCCTTCACCGACGAGCAGATCAGCCGCAAGATCGTGGAACTCCTGCGTCCCGACGACATCGGCGCCGAGGTGGAGATCGTGTACCAGACGCTCGAAGGCCTGCACAACGCCTGCCCCGGCCATCCCGGCGACTGGTATTTCAGCGGCGACTACCCCACCCCGGGCGGCTGCAAGATCCTCAACAACGCCTTCATCGACTACTACGAAAACGATTACATCAAGCATAAATGAAAGCCATCACCCACACCGATTTCCACTTCCCGGGACAGGGCTCCCGCTATGTCGGAAAAGTCCGCGACGTCTATACCATCGACGGAAAATACATCCTGCTCGTAGCCACCGACCGCATCTCCGCGTTCGACGTGGTGCTGCCCAAGGGCATCCCCTGCAAGGGCCAGGTGCTCAACCAGATCGCATCGGGATTCCTCGACAAGACCGCCGACATCGTGCCCAACTGGAAGATCGCCGAAGTCGATCCGATGGCCACCGTGGGCATCCTCTGCGAGCCGTTCAAGGTGGAGATGGTGGTGCGCGGCTACCTCGCCGGACACGCCTGGCGCGAGTACTGCGCAGGCAAGCGCTCGCTCTGCGGCGAACCGCTTCCCGAAGGGCTGCGCGAAAACGAGAAACTCCCCCGCCCCATCATCACCCCGACCACGAAGGCCAGCGAAGGGCACGACGAGGACATCAGCCGCGAAGAAATCATCGCACAGGGACTCGTTTCCGCCGAGGATTACGCGCAGCTGGAACAATACACGCTCGCGCTCTTCCAGCGCGGCCAGGAACTCGCGGCCGAGCGCGGCCTGATCCTGATGGACACCAAATATGAATTCGGCAAGCGCGACGGGAAGATCTACCTGATGGACGAGATCCACACGCCCGACTCCTCCCGCTACATCTATGCGGAAGGCTACGAAGACCGCCTCGCCCGCGGCGAGCGCCAGAAGCAGCTCTCGAAGGAATTCGTGCGCGAATGGCTCATGGCCGCCGGCTTCCAGGGAAAGGAAGGGCAGCAGGTGCCGCCGATGACCGACGAAGTGGTGGCGGGCATCACCGACCGCTACATCGAGCTCTACGAGCACATCATGGGCGCCCCGTTCTGCAAGCACGAAGACGAGGACATCCCCGGCCGCATCGACCGGAACGTCAGGGCCTTCCTCGCGCAGCGCGGATAAAGGGGCCGCCTAGCTCGGCAAATCCTTGTTTTTCTTGTTTTTGAAGAGTTCGTAGATCGCGCTCAGGTCGGTGTCGCGCGGGCTGCGGTCGCGGTCGCGCTCCACGTCCTGTGGCTCCGTGCCGTCGCCCGACATCAGGTAGTCGAACATCGTCTGATAGACTTCCACCAGGCTGAGGGCCGTCTCGAGATAGCCGATGAGCGTGGCCTTCGACAGCGGATAGGTGGAGATGAACGGGTTCTCGTACTGGTCTTTCTTCTCGGAGAGTTCCCGGCCCTCCGCCGCGTAGTCGGGCTGGAGCTGGCGGCACACCGTGCGGTAGCTCTCCACTTCCGAATGCGCGCGGCCGGCCTTCTCGTCTTCGTCGAGCACCCAGAGAAAGTCTTCGAGGTCTTCCCCGGCGTAGTTCAGGCACTCGGCCAGCAGGGAAATGAGGTCGCGGAACGTGTCGCCCGGCACGTCCACCAGCAGCGACTTGTCGTGCTGGTCGTCGGGCCAGGGTTCGCCCTTGCCCGTGTCGAGGAAACGCTTACGGAGATTGTAGTAGCGGATGAGGTGCTCCTTGTCTTCCTTGGTCAGGTTGTCGTCCTGCAGCATCTCGAGGACCGGCGAGGCGGCATACGACCGTCCCCGGGCCGATTCTTCCCGGAGAATCATCTCTTCCAGCAGTTCCCGCACTTTTTTCGGTATGGCCATGTCATCTTTCTCTTGAGGGTGGCAAAGATACGCATTTTTACCTATCTTTGTGGAGATTCAATCTTCCACAACATGAAAAAACTCCTGATCATCGCGCTCCTGGCCTCGTGCTGCACGCTGCTGGCCGGCGCCCAGACGCAAGGGCTGAAGAAAGTGTACGACGAATCCGTGAACCCCAACACGCAAATCGACCAGGCCCTCAAGACGGCCAAGGCGGAAGGAAAGTTCGTTGTCTGCCAGGTGGGCGGCAACTGGTGCCCCTGGTGCCTGAAATTCGCCGATTTCATCGAGAAAGACGCCGCCATCAAGCAGCTGGTCGACGAGAATTTCGTGTACATCCATGTGAACTACAACCCGCGCGACACGAAGAACGATCCGGAGAAGGCCAAGGCGGCCGCCAAGATGATGGCCCGGCTCTGCAATCCAGGCCGTTTCGGCTACCCCGTGTTCGTGGTGCTCGACGCCAAGGGCAACGTGCTCCACACCCAGGATTCCAGTTTCCTGGAAGAGGGCGAGAGCTACGATGCCAAGAAGGTTACCCGGTTCTTCAAGAACTGGACGCCCGCGGCGGTGAAGCAATAGTCGTTATTTTTTCTTGAAATACTCAAAGAGGATCTCCGGCAGGGGTTCCTCGAGGAGATAACGGTACCAGAACTTGTAGTCCTGCAGCGAGGAGTGCAGGCCCTGGTCGCCGCGGTAGCCGTGCATGCCGTCGGGATAGATCATCAGTTCGAAATCCTTGTGGTCTTTCTCAAGCTGGTCGATCAGCTGCAGCGTGTTCTGGAAGTGGACGTTGTCGTCGCCCGTGCCGTGGGTGAGGCGGAGCATGTTGGTGGCGTCGCCGCGGTAGTTCCCCACCCGGTCGATGACGCGGGATGCGGCATAGCCCTCCGGATTGTCCTGCGGACGGTCCATGTAGCGCTCGCCGTAGTGGGTGTCGTAGAGACCCCAGTCGTACACGCCGCCGCCGGCGATGCCATACTGGAAGTGCTCGTTGCCCTCGGTCACGCAGAGCGTGGTCATGGTGCCCCCGAACGAGAAGCCCTCCACGCCGATCTTGTCGTCTCGCACGAACGACAGCTTGCGGAAGTAGTCGATGCCGTCGCAGAAGTCCTGGAGTTCCAGCACGCCCAGGTAGCGGTACACGGTTTCCAGACCCTTCTTGCCCAGATGGCCGCCGGCACGGTTGTCGAGCGTCACCTGGATCACGCCGTGGTTGGCCCACCACTGGTTGGCCATCGTGAGGCCGCGCCAGCCTTCCCGCACCTGCGGATTGTCGGGCCCGCCGTAGATGTTGACCTTCACGGGGTATTTTTTCCGCTTGTCGAAGTCCACGGGCCACGTGACGGCCGCGGGCAGCCGCACGCCGTCGCGGGTGGTGATGTAGATGAGCTCCGGCAGGGCGACGGCATATTCGTCGAAATGCTCGTCCTTGGAATCATACACCACCCTCACGTGCTTGGCTTCCTCGACATCGCCCCGGGCCGGCACGGTGATGCTTACCAGCTTCGTAGGGGTGCTGTAGTTCGAGGCCAGGGCGGCGATGGAGCGTCCGTCGTCCGACACGGTCACGCCGCTGAAGCTGTAGGGGCCGTAGGAGAGCCGCTGCAGTTCCTTGCTGCGCAGCTGCACGCGGTAGATGTCCACCCGTGTGGTAGCCTCGCGCTTGGCGGTGAAATACAAGTATTTCTTGTCGACCTTGAGCAGGTGCACGCCCCAGTTATTCCCGGTGGTGAGCTGCTCGAACTTGTTGCCGTCGTACGACAGGAAATAGATCTGCTGCCAGCCCGTGAAATCGCGGGTGATATAGATGCCTTCCTTGGTGAAGAGCATGTCTTCCATCCAGTCGATCCAGCTGTCCTGGTGCTCCTGGTACACAAGTGCCTTATTGCCTGTTTCCGGCGTCACGGCGTAGAGTTTCAGGTTGTCCTGCGCCCGGTCCATCCAGCTGACCATCAGCTTCGTTCCGTCGCCGCTCCAGAACGGCGTGCCGAAATACTGGTCGTCCTTCGGATTGAAATCGGCCCACACCGTCTCGCCGCCGTCGGCCGACACGAAGCCCACCTTGACTTCGGGGTTCGGGTCGCCGGTCTTGGGATAGCGCGTCTGGTTGAGCGAGCCGTGCTTCCCCTTGGCGGAATAGATGGGGAACATCGGCACTTTCGAATTGTCGAAGCGATAGAACGCCAGCACCTTGCTGTCGGGCGACCACCAGAACGCCCGGTACTGCGACGGGCGGCCGAAGATTTCCTCGTAGTACACCCAGGAGGCGTAGCCGTTCAGGATGAGGTCGCTGCCGTCATAGGTATGGCGAACCACGCGCTTTGTGCCGACTTCGATGGAATAGAGGTCGTTGTTGAGCGTGAAGGCGATCTTCGAGGAGTCGGGCGACCAGGTGGGATTGACCCAGCCCGGCACGAGCGGCTCCGCACCCGGACCCGCAGCACGGCGCTGTTCAGGCGCCAGGAGCCTCGACTGTCCGTCCTTGGGCGACCACCCATAGCGCATGGCGCCCGCCCGGTAGAGGAGCGTGCCGTCGCTCTGGTAGCCCATAGGGAACGGTGCCGGCTTGACAATGCCCTGAGGGAATGCGTTCAGTTGTTCGGCTTCGGTGAAGCGACGGCCCGACAGGGCGGTCTGGCCCTGCAGCGGGATGATCGTCATAAGTGCCAGGATGGCGGTCAGGATATGTTTCATGGCAGGAATCAGTTTCTTCGTCCGGAAAAGATGGAAAGATAATACACGAGCGTGGCCAGCGAGCTGAGTGCCGCCACGACATACGTGAAGGCGGCTGCCCGGAGGGCGCCGCGGGCCTCGTCGCGGTTGGAAGGATCGACGATGTCGGCGCGGTCCATCCAGGCAAGCGCACGGCGGCTGGCGTCGATCTCCACGGGCAGGGTCACAAAGCTGAACAGTGTGGAAAACGCGAACAGCGCGATGCCCAGCCACATCACCTGCGGAAAGACATTGATGAGCAGCATGCCCGCCAGCAGCACGAAAGGCACCACCTTGGCCGTGATCGACACCACCGGCACCAGTGTGGAGCGCACTCTCACGGGAAAATAGCCCGTGGCGTGCTGCACGGCGTGGCCGCACTCGTGCGCGGCCACCGCCGCAGCCGCCACGTTGACTTCGTTGTAAACGGCCTCGCTGAGATTGACCGTCTTGTTGGTCGGGTTGAAATTATCGGTGAGCTGTCCCGGCGTGGAGGTAACCTTCACGTCGCGGATGCCATGGTCGGCGAGCATCTTGAGGGCGACTTCCCGGCCGGCCATGCCGCTGAGAAGCGGGAGCTCCGACGCTTTCTGGAATTTCCGTTGGAATGAGATCTGCACCACATAACTGAGCACAGCCACGGCGATAAACAGGATCCAATACATACTTATCTACGGTTGAAAGAAAAATTCATCCTTAAAGTTAACAAAAAATATCTTTTCCACGCCCCGCGTGATGGCCGTATAGAGCCATTTCAGGTCGTCGAGCGTGAGTTCTTTCCAGAACGGGTTGTCGATGAACACGCAGCGCCACTGCCCGCCCTGCGACTTGTGGCCCGTAATGGCCGTGGCGTATTTGATTTGCAGGGCATTGAAATAAGGGTCTTCACGCACTTTCTCGTAGCGCTTCCGGGCCCCGCGCACGTCGGCGTAATCCTCACTCACGCCCTGCCAGAGCGCACGCTGCTGTTCCGTGGAGAGCGAGGGCTGCTCGGAATCGAGCGTATCGAGTATGATCTTGGCCGACACCTCCACATCGTTGTAGTCGGGGAAAGCAAGCACCGCATCGGCGAAATGCAGTCCATAGCGGTCCTCGTGGTGCCACACCTTGACCAGCTGCGCCACGTCGCCGTTGGCGATGAAATCGAGTTCGGGCACGTCTTCCAGGAACTGGTAGCAGTTCTTGACCACCATGAGCTTGTCGCCTTTGGTGAGACGTTCCTCGCGGTAGAGCACCGAGGCGCGAATGCCTGCATTGTAGCGGTTGGCCCGCTTGTTCGAGCGGCAGAGCACCACGATGTCGTCGAGGCCGTAGCGCCCCACGGCATCGCCGATCTTCTCGATGAGCTCGCTGCCGTCGATCCGTTCCACGTCGGAAAATCCCTTCGCCAGCAGCTTGGGCGCCTCCACGCGTTCCGCTTCAATCAGCCGCCGCACAAGCGTGGCGTTGGTCAGGATGCCCGATTCCGCGGCCTGGCGCACCACCGTGGAGAGTTCGGCCGTCATCAGCGCGCCGTAGCGTGCCATATAGCCTTCGTCGAGCGCCGGGCTGCGCGGCAGCCCGATGGGCGGCAACTGCCCGCGGTCGCCGATAATGATGAGTTTGTCGTCGACGCCGCTGCGCACGAACTGCACCAGGTCGTCGAGCAGGTCGCCCGAACCGAACAGGTTGCCCGCACCCGCGTCGACCGTGATGAGCGAAGCCTCGTCCACGATGAAGAAGGTGTCCTTGGCCTTGTTGATATTGAGCTGGAACTCTCCCACCCCGTCGTGCACCGATTTCTGGCGGTAGATATGCTTGTGGATGGTGTAGGCCCTTTCGCCGGTGAAACCCGAGAGCACCTTGGCCGAGCGGCCCGTGGGGGCCAGCAGCACATAGCGGTAATGCAGTTCCTTGAGGGTACGCACGAAGGCGGCGATTGCCGAGGTCTTGCCCGTACCGGCATAACCGCTCACCAGCAGCAGGTCGCAGGTGTCATACTGCACCGCAAACGCCGCGAGCGTATCGAACAGGCGTTCCTGGCAGGGCGTGGGCGGATACCCCAGATGCTCCCGCAACTTGTCGGAAAAGAACTGCGCGACACCCATTATGCACGCTTCCGATAGAGAATGAATACCAGCAGGATGGAATAGATGCCGAGACGGCCGATGATCATCTGGCCGCCCATCAGCAGTTTCATCGCCTCAGGCGCCGCGGAAAAGTTGCTCATCGACGAACCGAACGTGCCGAAACAGGGCCCCACGTTACTCATCATCGAGATCGACGCACTGGTCGAAGTCAGCAGGTCGAGGCCGAATCCGGCATAGACCACCGCCATGATAAACGTGATGATGATGTAGAGGAGCACGTAGAGCGAGACGCTGGAAATCAGGTCGCGGTCGACCGTCTGTCCGCCCGACTTCACCTGCACCACGGCGCTGGGATGCGCCATCTTGACCAGCAGGGCGCGTGCCGCCTTTACCGTGAGATACACCCGGTCGGACCGCAGGCCCGAGGTCGTGGAACCCGAGCAGCCGCACTGGATGCCGGCATACAGCAGGATCAGGATCGAAAACACCGGCCACACGTTGGTATCGGTCGAGCCGAAGCCCGTAGTGGAGATGGTGGAGACCACCGAGAAGAAACTGTGGCGCAGCGCCTCCCACACATTCGGGATCGTGCCCGTGAACACCAGGTTGCCGGCCACCAGCAGGCCCGCGATCAGGATTGTGGATAGATAGAACTGCGTGATGGGATTCTTCAGCACCTTGAACGTACGGGTGGCGAACGAAGCGTAAATCAAGCCGAAATGCAGGCTGGCGGTGATCATAAAGAAGATCAGGATCCACTCGATGAGCGGAGAATCATACGCGGCGATCGAGGCGTTCTTGATGCTGAAACCGCCCGTGGCCGTAACGCTCATGGCATGGTTCACCGCATCGAAGAGCGGCATTCCGGCCAGCAGCAGGGCGATGAGCGAGCACACCGTGATGCCCAGGTAGACCGACACCACCACGTGGATGAACTTGTTCGATTTGTACCGGTAGTTGTTCTTGGAGATATCGTCCACGTCAATCTTGCTCATCTTGAAACGCACCGTACCGAACGAAGGCAGGATCATCATGATGAACACCACCACGCCCAGGCCGCCGATGTAGTGGGTAGAGGAGCGCCAGAACAGCAGGCCCTTCGGCAGGGCCTCGATGTCCTGGAGGATGGTGGCGCCGGTGGTGGTGATGCCCGAGGCGCTCTCGAACCAGGCGTTGATGAGCGAGAACTCGCCGCCCCAGAGCACATAGGGCAGCATCGAGAAGATGCAGCTCAGGAACCAGGCAATCAGCAGGATGGCCAGGCCTTCGCGGGTGTTGATGTCATGGTGGCGCCGCACGAAGATCAGCGGAAAGATGCCTACCATCATGGTCAGGATCGCGCTGAGAAGCAACGGCGAGAACGAAGAGTCGAACCCGTTGAAGGCCGCCACGATGGCCGACAGGAACATGAACACCGCGCAGCAGATCAGGGCGATGCCCACATTTCTCGAAATGACGCCCGCGTTCATCGCTCCAATTCCCGTTTATACGATTGATTCTGGTCCACGATGTCGCCCACTGCTTCGTTTAGTTCTTCGAGCTCGTCGTCGTTATCGAGCTTCACGTTATAGCCGCGGCCGTGGTAGCGGTATCCCTTGATACCGGCCGTCACCTTGAGCAGCGGGTTGATCAGGTAGTAGTTCAGGTAATAGTCGAAGAGCAGCACCAGGATCAGGCCCACAAGCACGGACACCAGCCCGGGCATCAGGCTCCGGTAGGTGCCCTCGCGAACGTCCTGCGAGCTTTCGATCAGGGCGTCCTGGCAGATTGAGGTGAGCTGCATCATATAGCCGCGGAACTTCAGATACACCGGCTGGAGCCGGTTGAAGAACCAATGCTGCCGCTGGGAGTAGTCGTGCTTCCACACCTGCTCCGCTTCGGCCACCACCTGCATGTAGGCGGCGTAGGCATACATCACCGAGTCGGCCGCCGCCCGTTCTTCCGGGGTGACGAAACGCTTGCTCAGGTCCTCGAACGAGGCCACGAGCTCCGCCTGCGGGGCGGAGGGCAGTTCCTCGAGCTGCTCCGCGTTCTCGAGCACCAGGCCGTTCATCAGGCTGATGTTGTACTGTTCGGAAACGGACAGCAGTTCGCGGGCCGCGTTGATGCTGCGGATGTTGTCGGCAATGACGCCCGACACATAGCGGTTCATCCGGCTGAACTCGAAGATCGAGATGAGGCTGGAGAAAAACAGGATGGCTGCCAGGATGATGCATCCGAGCAGCACCTTCCGCTTGATTCCTATCGATTTGAATGAAAACTTCGTTGCCATGGCACAAATCAGTTGGAAAGGTCATCGGGATCGATATCGGTCTCGAACACGGGCGTCGCGGGCCCCGTGAGCCATACATCGTGGAATGAGCCGTCTTCGGCCGGGATGAAATCGACGGCAAGGTGTCCGCCCGGCGCATGCACGGTAAAGCGCACGCGGAGCGGATCCGCTTCGGAGCGGGTGAAGCAGGCCGCGCCGTGCGCATACGAGGCGATGGCCGAAGCCGTCGCACCCGTGCCGCAGGCCCAGGTCTCCGCCTCTACGCCGCGTTCGTAGGTCCGGACGGCCAGATGGTCGGGAAAAACCTCCACGAAATTCACGTTGGCGCCATGGGGGAAACGCTCGTCCCAGCGGAGACGCTTCCCTTCCCCGTCCACGTCGTAGCGCGGCAGGTCGTCCACCCACTGCACGAAATGCGTGGAACCCGTGTCGAGCAGGCAGCCGTCGGGCAGCCAGTCGAGGCGTGCCACGTCGCGCATCTTGAGCCGTACGATGCAGCGGTCGCCCTCGCGCGAGAGAACCTCGGCGGAATGCGGCCCGTCGCAGGCCGTGAAATCGTATTTGGCGATGCCCATCCGTGCGGCGAAGGCCACCAGGCAGCGGCCGCCGTTGCCGCACATCGTGCCTTCGTAACCGTCGGCATTGTAGTAGCGCATCCGGAAATCGGCCGCGCCGCCCGCATCGAGCGTCATCAGGCCGTCGGCCCCGACGCCGAAACGCCGGTCGCACAGCCGGTTGATCTGTACGGGCGTCAGGAAATCCGCCTGGCCGCGGCGGTTGTCCACCACCACGAAGTCGTTCCCGGCACCCTGGTACTTATATACGTGCAACTTGCTCATAGATATCGTTTGCAATCCGCCGGGAAGCACCGGGGCCCCCGAAAGCGGTTTTTAATTCTTCATAACCGGCCGTCATCGCCGTACGCACGGAATCATCGGTCAACAGGCGTTCCAATTCGCGGAACAAGCCTTCCGGCGAAGCCGCCTCCTGCAGCCGTTCAGGCACGAGGAGCCGCCCGAGCACCAGATTGGGCAGGCTCACGTACGGCACCTTCACCACCCGCCTGGCCACCTGCCAGGAGAGCGCATCGAAACCGTAGCACACCACCTGCGGTGTGCCCAGCAGCGCCGCTTCGAGCGAAGCCGTCCCGGAGCAGACCACGGCCGCCCGGGAGGAGGCCAGCACGTCGCGGGTGCGGTCGACCACGATTTCCATCTTCGAATTGGACGGGAGATATTTCCGGAAGTCTTCCGGGCGCATCGTCGGTGCGGCGGCCAGCGTCAGCCGATAGCCGGCGAAACGTTCATCGGCCGCGAGCAGCCGTTCCAGCGCCGCATAACGAGGCATCAGGAACTTGAGTTCGGCCTGCCGGCTGCCGGGCAGCAGGGCGATGCGGGGGCCGCCTTCCAGCGGCCGGACGGGTATCTCGGCCAGACTGTCGACCAGCGGATTGCCGAAATAGCGCGCCTCCACACCGCGTTCCCCGAACCACTCAGGCTCGAATGGAAGGATGCTGTAGAGCACATCCACGTCGCGGCGGAGGTTTTCCACCCGGCGTGCGTGATGCGCCCACACTTTCGGGGCGATGTAGTAGAACACCTTCATCCCCTGCTTCTTGGCGTAGCGGGCGATCTTCAGGTTGAAACCCGGATAATCCACCAGGATCACCGCGTCGGGCCCCCAGGCCGCCAGGTCTTTCTTGCACAGCGCCAGGTTGTCGCACAGCGTGCGGGCCCGCGCCGCCACGGCGATGCCGCCCATCACAGCCAGGTCTCGGCAGTGCCGTACCGGGGTTCCGCCGACCGCCGACATGGCGTCGCCGCCCCAGAAGCGGATGTCGCAGGCCGGGTCGCAGGCACAGAGTCCGCGCATCAGATTGGATGCGTGCAGGTCGCCCGAGGCCTCGCCGGCTATGATGTAGTATCTCATTGGTCCAGTTTCCAATTGTCGCGCAAACGCTCCAGTTCCTCGTAGTCCGTGGTATCCACCCGGTGCGGGACGATGGCCACGAAGCCGTTGTCCACCAGGTGATGGTCGGCATCGGGCGCCCCGATAGGTTCCTGGTCTTCGAATTCGCCCACCATCCAGAAATAGTGCTTGCCGCGCAGGGTGATGCGGTGGTCGAATTCCTTGACCCAGCGGCCGGCTCCCTGACGGGCCATGCGCACGCCGCGGATCCTGTCTTTCGGGATGGCCGGAACATTCACGTTCAGGTAGATGCCGCGCTTGATGCCATCGCTGAGCACCCAGTCGATGATCTTGCGGCCATAGTAGAGCGTGCCCTCGAAATCGGGCGCATCGTCGTGGGTGTTGATCGACAGGCCGATCGAAGGGATGCCATAGATTGCCCCTTCTTCGGCGGCTCCCAGCGTCCCACTGTAAACGGCGGCGGCGGAAGCGTTTGAACCGTGGTTAATGCCCGACACGAGCAGGTCGGGCAGGCGTCCTTCCATCAGGAAGCCGTTGATGCCCAGTTTGGCGCAGTCGGCAGGCGTACCGGTCAGCGTATAGCCGCGCAGCGAACCGAGGCTTCTCGTGGCGGGCTCCGGAGGAATCTTGTCGATCATCATCGGCCGGTCGAGCGTCAGCGACACCGACCGCCCGGACTGCGGCTCGCGGGGAGCCACCACCGTCACATTTCCGTACTCACGCATCATCTGGGCGAGCACCCGGATTCCGAGCGCCTGATACCCGTCGTCGTTGACAACCAATATTTCGCGTTTCCCGCTCATTTTTTTCTTTTAAACAACAAAGTTAGCTAAAAAAATTACTACATTTGCACGATTGAAACGAGAATCTGTATTTAACACATAACGCAATGAAAAAAATCAAAGTAGGTATCAACGGCTTCGGACGTATCGGCCGCCTGGTTTTCAGGGCTGCCCAGAAAAGAGATGACATCATCGTGGTCGGCATCAACGACCTGATCGACGTGGAGTATATGGCGTACATGCTCAAATACGACACGATGCACGGTAAGTTCGACGGCACCGTCGAAGTGAAAGACGGCAACCTCGTGGTCAATGGCAACGCCATCCGCGTGACCGCCGAGAAGGATCCCGCCAACCTGAAATGGAACGAGGTGGGTGCCGAGTACGTCGTCGAGTCGACCGGTCTGTTCCTCACCAAGGAAAAGGCCCAGGCCCACATCGCCGCCGGCGCCAAGAAGGTCATCATGAGCGCTCCTTCGAAAGATGACACCCCGATGTTCGTCTATGGCGTGAACCAGAACAAATACAACGGTGAAGCCATCATTTCGAACGCTTCCTGCACCACCAACTGCCTTGCCCCGATCACCAAGGTCCTGAACGACAAGTTCGGCGTGGTCAACGGCCTGATGACGACCGTCCACTCCACCACCGCCACACAGAAGACCGTCGACGGCCCGTCTGCCAAGGACTGGCGCGGCGGCCGTGCCGCTTCCGGCAACATCATCCCGTCGTCCACCGGTGCCGCCAAGGCCGTGGGCAAGGTGATTCCGGAACTTAACGGCAAGCTCACCGGCATCTCGATGCGTGTTCCTACCCTCGACGTCTCCGTGGTCGACCTGACCGTCAACCTCGCGAAGCCCGCCACCAAGGAGGACATCTGCAAGGCCATGAAGGAAGCTTCCGAAGGCGAACTCAAGGGCATCCTGGGTTACACTGAAGACGCCGTCGTCTCGAGCGATTTCCTCGGCGACGCCCGCACCTCGATCTTCGACGCCAACGCCGGTGTGTATCTCACCGATACGTTCGTGAAGGTGATCTCCTGGTACGACAACGAGTGGGGCTATTCCAACAAGCTCCTCGACATGCTCGCCTACACCGCCAACAAGTAACATTACACTGTGAAACGGTTTTTGATCTTTGCAATGGCCGCCCTCGCGGCCATTGCTTGTAGTTACAAGACTACACCCGCCGGCAGCCAGCGGGCACAGGACATCGTGATCCTCTACGACAACGACGTGCACTGCTCCGTTGACGGCTACGCCAAGATGGCGGCGTTGAAAGCCGAGAAACAGGCCGAAACGCCCTATGTGACGCTCGTCTCGGCAGGCGACTTCGTGCAGGGCGGCAGCATGGGCGCCGCATCGAAAGGCGGCTACATCGTGACGATCATGAACGCGGTGGGTTACGACTACGTGACGCTCGGCAACCACGAATTCGACTACGCGATTCCACGCCTGAAGGAGCTCACGCAGGCGCTCACGGCCACCGTACTCTGCTGCAACCTCATCGACCTCAAGACCGACCGGAGGATGTACCCGCCCTACGCCATCGTGGACTACGGCGGGACGAAGGTGGCCTTCATCGGCGCCGCCACGCCCTACAGCTTCAATTCCTCGACGCCGGCCTATTTCCAGGACGACAAGGGCAACTACATCTACTCGCTCTGCGCCGACACCTATTACGACAACTTCCAGAATTTCGTCGACGACGCCCGCAACCAGGGCGCCGACTATGTCATCGCGCTTACCCACCTGGGCGACGACGTGGCTTACGATCCCATCAACTCCCAGACGCTGGCCGCCAACACCGACGGCATCGACGTGATCCTCGACGGCCATTCACACAGCCTGGTGCCGGAGCGTATCCTGAAGAACAAATCCGGCAAGCCTGTGTACTATTCGCAGACGGGGGCGCATTTCGACAACCTGGGTGTACTGGCCATCCATCCCGACGGGTCCTTCTCGTTCGACATGATCGCCACGAAAGACTATCCGAAGGAAGATCCGCGCGTAGAGGCCATCATCGACAGCCTGAAGACGGAATACGCGGCGCTGGGCGCCCGCAGGATCGGCCGCAACGACGTGATGCTGCCGGCCAAGGACGCCAACGGCGACTGGCTGGTGCGCAACCGGGAAACATCGCTGGGCGACTTCTGCGCCGACGCCATGCGCATCACGCTGGGCACCGACATCGCCATCCAGGGCGGCGGCTCAATCCGCAAGGACCTGCCTGCGGGCGACGTGCGTTTCGATGACATTTTCAACGTATTCCCGTTCGGCAACACCATCTGCATCGCCGAGCTGACGGGGCAGGAAATCCTCGACGCGCTGGAATACGGCGTGGCGGCCTACCCCACCGATTTCGGCGGGTTCCCGCAAGTTTCCGGACTGACTTTCACATTCGACCCGTCGATTGAAAGCCCGGTGATCTACGACGTGAACAAGGCATTCGCCAAGATGGACAGCGGCCCGCGCCGCGTAAGCGACGTGAAGGTGCTCAACCGCACCACGGGCGCCTATGAACCGCTCGATCCGCAGCGCACCTATTCGGTGGGCGGTACGAACTACCTCCTGCGCGATGCCGGCGACGGCTATGAGATGCTGAAAGGCCGCGGCCGGGACACCGGCGTGGCCGACGTGGAACAACTCGAGAAATACATCGTCGAGAACCTCCACGGCGTCATCCCGGCCAGCCTCTACGGACAGTCCGCCGGCCGGATTACGGTAAAATAGTTATTTCAGGAGTTCGGGACGGAGGGCTTTCGTGCGCTCGAGCGCCTGGGCGTCCTGCCAGGCCTGGATCTTTTTGGGATCGCCCGAAAGCAGTACTTCGGGCACTTTCCAGCCGTTGAACTCGGCCGGTCGCGTGTAAACGGGCGGCGCGAGCAGACCGTCCTGGAACGAGTCGCTCAGGGCCGAGGTCTCGTCGCCAAGCGCGCCGGGCAGCAACCGCACCACCGCGTCGGTGATGATGGCCGCCGGCAGTTCGCCGCCGCTCAGCACATAATCGCCCACCGTGATCTCCCGCGTGACGAGATGCTCGCGGATACGATGGTCCACGCCCTTGTAGTGGCCGCACAGAATCATGAGGTTTTCCTTGATCGAAAGCTCATTGGCCACCGCCTGCGTGAAAGGCTCGCCGTCGGGTGAAGTGAAGATGATTTCGTCGTAAGTGCGCTCTGCCTTCAGCTTCTCCATCAGCAAGTACACCGGCTCGATCATCATCACCATGCCGGCATCGCCGCCGAAACTATAGTCATCGACCTGACGCCAGCGGCCCTTGCCGTAGTCGCGGATGTTGTGGACATGGATTTCCACGAGTCCCTTGTCGCAGGCACGCTTCACGATGGAGTGGCCCAGCGGGCTGTCGAGCAGCTCCGGAACGACCGATAAGATATCTATTCTCATACGCGATGCAAAATTAATGATTATTTATAAAAAAACCCTATATTTGCAAGTTACAACATAAACTGTAAAAGCCATGAGTGAAGATCTTAACCCCGTTGTCCCCATCGAGGAACAGCCTGTAGAACCTGTAGAAATCAAGGAAAAAGCGGAGAAGGAAGAAAAGACAGATTATTCGAACAAGGGTCTCAAGGAAATCGTCGACTCCTTCAAGGAGTTGCTCGAGGGTGAGAACATGCAGCAACTCTATAAGCATGCCGAAGCCCTGAAGGCCGCCTTCTACAAGAATCTGCGCAAGGAGAAAATCGCATCGGGCCTCGAGCAGCATACCGAAGCCGTGGAAGGCACGGAAGCGCCCGTCGAAGAAGCCCCGGAAGAGGAGTCCGTTTCCGTGAATCCGTTCGCCGAAATCGAGCGGGGGTTCAAAGATCTTTACGCCCAGTATAAGACCCGGCGTTCCGCCTATACCCAGGAGATGGAGAAGAACAAGGAAGAAAATTACCAGGCCAAGCTCGCGGTCATCGAAGACCTCAAGAACCTGGTCGAGGCCCGCGAAGACCTCAAGGAAACCTTCCCGAAGTTCCGCGAACTCCAGAACCGCTGGCGGAGCATCGGTCCGGTACCGCAGGCCCGCGTGAAAGACCTCTACGACACCTACCAGCACTACGTGGAGATGTTCTACGACTATGTGAAGATCAACAAGGAATTCCGCGACCTCGACTTCAAGAAGAACCTCGAAGCCAAGGAAAAACTCTGCGAGCGGGCCGAAGCACTCGCTGAGGAGGAAGACGCCGTGGGTGCATTCCGCACCCTCCAGAAACTCCACGAACAGTGGAAGGAACTGGGCCCGGTGAGCAAGGAATTCCGCGAATCCATCTGGGACCGCTTCAAGGCCGCCACGGCTATCATCAACAAGAAGCACCAGGCCTATTTCGAGAGCCAGAAAGGCAACCAGAAGGAGAATTACGAGGCCAAGTGCGCCCTCTGCGAAAAAGTGGAAGCGATCGCCAAGACCGAAGTGGCCGACTCCACCGAGTGGAACAAGCTGACCAAGGAAATCGAGAACATCCAGAAAGAATGGAAGAAGATCGGTTTCGCTTCCAAGAAGGACAACCAGAAAGTATACGACCGTTTCCGCGCCGCCTGCGACGAGTTCTTCGCCAAAAAGCGCGACTTCTACTCCGGTTTCAAAAACCAGATGCAGGACAACCTCGCCAAGAAGATCGAGCTCTGCGAGAAAGCCGAGGCCCTCAAGGATAGCACCGACTGGAAAAAGGGTTCCGAGGAATTCATTGCCCTGCAGCAGGCCTGGAAGGAGATCGGTCCCGTTTCGCGCAAGAAGTCGGAGCAGATCTGGAAGCGTTTCCGCGCCGCCTGCGACGAGTTCTTCAACAACCGCGAGAAGCATTTCGGCAACCAGAATTCCGAACAGGTGGACAACCTGAACAAGAAGCGCGAGCTCATTGAAGAGGTAAAGGCCTATGTGGTGGAAGACCGCGACGAGGCCCGCGAGGCCCTGCGCGCCTTCCAGGACCGCTGGAACCAGATCGGTTTCGTGCCCTTCAAGGAGAAGACGCGCGTCCAGGATGCCTTCCGAAAGGCCATCAACGAAAAATTCGCCGAATTCCGCGAGACCGGCAGCCGCTATGCCTCCAAGGTCGACCGCACCGTGCGTACCGAACGCGACCGCCTCGTCCAGAAATTCATGAAGAAAGAGCAGGAGATCGCCACCTGGGAGAACAACATGGGATTCTTCTCCCAGTCGAAGAACGCGGAGGTGCTGCTCCAGGAACTCAACAAGAAGATCGACGTCGCGCGGCAGGAACTGGCCGAACTCGAAGAAAAGATCAAGGAGTTCGATCGCGAACACGAGCAGGAATAAGGCATGGACAGCAAAAGAAGCAGCATCGTCGGCTTTGCCCTGATCGGCATCATCCTGCTGGCGTTCAGCTGGTACAACACAAAACAGTACGAAAAACGGCAACAGCAGGAGGCGCTCCTGCGCGATTCGCTCGCCGTGGAAGCAGCCCTCTCCGGAGCCCAAGCCGACTCTACGGCGGTCGACCTCGTGGAGGAAGTCCTCTCCGACAAGGCCGAGGCGGCGGACTATCAGGAAGCCTACCTCAATGCAGCCAGCCACGCCGAAGCCGAATACTACACGCTTGAAAACGACAAGGTCCGCATCCGCATCTCCTCGAAAGGCGCCCAGCCCTACGAAGTGCTGATCAAGGATTACTTCACCTACGACAGCTCAGCCCTTTACCTGGTGCGGCCCGACAAGAGCCTGTTCGACCTGGAACTCAACACCAACCAATGGCTCAATTCCAGCGATCTGGGCTTCTCCCCCGTGGAGAGTACCGACAGCACCCTGACACTGCGCCTGCAGTTTGAAGACAGCGCCTGGATCGACGCCGTGTGGTCGCTGGCCTCCGACAGCTACATGGCCGACTACCGGCTCCACTTCGTGGGCATGGACCAGGTGCTCGACCGCCGCACCGGGCAGATGACCCTCAAGTGGGTGCTCGACGTACCCCGGCTTGAGAAGGGCTACCAGAACGAGCGCAACTACTCGGGCGTAGCCTACAAATATCTTGTCAGCAACGAGGTCAAGTCGCTGGGCAAGCGCAAGGAAACCGTCGAGGAGACATTCAACTCCTCCATCCGCTGGATCGGTTTCCAGCAGCAGTTCTTCTCAGCCATCCTCGTGGCGGAAGACGGCTTCTCCGCCGGCAAACTGGTCAACTCCTTCTATCCGGAAAACAACCCCGACGGCACGCTCATGCAATCGGGCGCCCAGATGTCGGTAACCCTCGACACGCGCAGCGCCGACTTTACCCTCCCCTTCCGTTTCTACTTCGGCCCGAACCACTTCTACACGCTGAAGGGTTACGACGAGGACTTCGAGAAAATCATCCCGCTGGGCGGCAAGGTCATCGGCACCATCAGCCGCTTCGTCATCATCCCGACGTTCAACTGGCTGAGCCGCTTCATCGCCAACTACGGGCTGATCATCCTGATCCTGACCATCATGATCAAGCTGGTCATCTCGCCGCTGACGCTCCGATCCTATACCTCCTCGGCCAAAATGCGGGTGCTTAAGCCCGAAATCGATAAGATCAACGAGAAGTATCCGAAGCAGGAAGATGCGATGAAGAAGCAGCAGGCCACGATGGACCTCTACAAACGGGCCGGCGTGAGTATGTGGGGAGGCTGTCTCCCCATCCTGCTCCAGTTCCCGATCCTGTGGGCCATGTTCCGCTTCTTCCCGGCTTCCATCGAGTTGCGCCAGCAGGGATTCCTCTGGTGCCACGACTTGAGCGCCTACGACTCGATCCTCGACTTCGGGTTCAAGATTCCGCTCTACGGCGACCACGTTTCGCTCTTCGCGCTGCTGATGGCCGTCACCATGTGGGGCTATTCGAAGATGACGCTAGCGCAGCAGCCCAACACCCAGCAGATGCCCGGCATGGAATTCATGCAGGTGTGGCTGATGCCGATCATGATGCTGTTTATCTGCAACAACCTGTCGGCAGGTCTGAGTTACTACTACATGCTCTCGAACATCATCACCATCGGGCAGAACTGGGCCATCCGCAAGTGGTTCATCGACGAAGATGAACTCTATGCCCAGCTGAAGAAGAAGGCCAATTCTAAAGAGGCACCGAAAAAATCGAAGTTCCGCCAGCGGCTCGACGAGGCCTACAAGGCCCAGCAGGAGCAGATGAAGCAGAACTACAAGAAGAAATAAACCATGCCGATCGCCGCAGCCATCCGGCAACTGAGAAAGGAGCTGCCATCAACCGTTCAGTTGGTGGCAGTTTCCAAATTCAAGCCCGTGGAAGACATCCTGGAGGCCTACCGGGCCGGACAGCGCGACTTCGGCGAGAACCGTCCGCAGGAGCTGGCCACCAAGGCCCGGGTGCTCCCTGGCGACATCCGCTGGCATTTCATCGGGCACCTTCAGACCAACAAGGTAAAGCTTGTGGTCCCCTGCGCCACCCTCATCCATTCCGTCGATTCGGAAAGGCTCCTGGCCGAAATCGACAAGACGGCCCGGGCGCTGGGCCGCACGATGGACATCCTGCTCGAGATCCACATCGCCGAGGAGACGACCAAGCAGGGGCTCACGCCCGAAGAAGCGCTGGCGCTGGCCGGCCGCATCGGAGCATATCCCGGCGTCCGCCTGCGCGGCGTGATGGGCATGGCCACGTTTACCGATGATCAGGCGCAGGTTCGGCGCGAGTTCCGCACGCTGAAGGGCGTTTCTCAGCAGCTGCTGGCCCTGTGGCCGGATTGTGACCAGGTGTCGATGGGCATGTCGGAAGACTGGCGCATCGCCATCGAGGAAGGCACGACTCTTGTAAGAATCGGTACGTCAATTTTTGGGAAAAGAGATTCACGATGATGAGAAGAATAATCCTGTTGGGCATGGTGCTGCTGGCAGCCGTCGCCTGCCGGAAGGTTTCCCCGGAGGAACAGATTGCCGCATTCAGCGACTACTTCAACGAACATGAGAACGGATTTGTGGACAAGCTGGAGCAGCTGGACTGCACCAAGCGCACCGATTATCTGACGCTGGTTCAGGCAAACCAGCTGGGTGCCACAGAAGTGTGGTTGCTCGATACCGACGACAGCCGTGCGCTGGTAGCTGAGTATCGGGGACGCAAGCACAAGAAGGACACGGATCCCCAACTATCGTTGCTGACTGCCTCGCTCGACGACCCGCAGGCCTGCGCCGCCGTGCTGGCCGTGATGGAAGCGTTCAAGAAGATGAAGGTCTATCCTGCATCCACGCTGCGCACGGCATTCTACTCCCCTGCCGCAGAGGACGCAGCTACCTCAGGGCTGCATGCGCTGCACGATGACCTGGTGGAGGCGGGTGAAGTCATCTCCTACGATTTCGAGATTTCTTCCCGCCATGGGCAGGCACCCGGCACCTTCCTGATTGAAGAGAATCCGATGTTCGTCGAGCACTTCCTCCGCGAAATTCCGCCGTATTTCACGCCGCTGGGCGACTATCATTTCCAACAAGGCATTTATCCCAACGACAACTGGCCGCTCAACGCGGCGACCTATCGCTACATGCTCGACGGCCATGCGCTGCCGCACGAATCCGCCGCCATCGCCACGCTCGTCTTTTTGCTGAATTAAGCGTCAGAACGGATATCCGATGCCGAAGTGGAAGGCATAGTTCCCCTGTATCCAGTCATTCATGCCCATCCATTCCTGCAGGCTCGGATCGTAGAGTTTCAGACCCAGGTCAAACCGGATCAGCACCAGTCCGAAATCCACGCGCGCGCCCAAGCCGGTCGACAGGGCCGTGCTGCGCAGCAGGTTCTTGAAAGTGAAAAGGCTCCGCGGATCGCGTGACTCGCCTTCCACGTCGTCCATGCCGATGTTCCACACATTGCCCGCATCCACGAACACGGCACCCTGCAGTTTCCAGAACATCGGGAACCGGAACTCGGCATTCGCTTCCAGATGCATGTCGCCCGACTGGTTCGCGATGGTGAAGTTTGTGTCGCGCGGGGCCATGCCCGGACCCACGGAACGCGCCCGCCAGCCACGCATGCTGTTCGCACCACCCGCATAGAACAGTTTCTCAAACGGCAGGGAGAAGGAATTGCCGTACGCATAGCCCAGACCGGCCAGACCGCGCAGGGCCAGTGCAAACTGGTCGTCCTCGCCCAGCCGGAGGGTCTCCACCGCCTGCAGTTCGCCGCGGACATACTGGGCATAAGGCACGCCGGCAATGGTGTATTCCCCGTGTTCACCCTGCTTGTAGATGCCGGTGCCGTTGAGCAGGCTCATCACATTGCCCGATATGTCGCACTGCAGACGCGTGTAGAAATAGGTGGTCTTGGGATTGACGGCCGGATTGGTCGTATAGTAGAACATGCCGCCGCCGCCCATGTCGAGATGGCTGCGGAATGCATTTTTCAAATAGGGATCGGTAATGCTCTTGTAGAAGTCCTCGTCGATGCGCGTGGCGCTGACGGCACTCAGTTGCAAGGGAAACACCTGGTAGTAGAAGCGTTTGTCGACGTTCCAGCTGAAACCGTACGTTCCCGTCAAGATGTTGCGGGTATATTCCGGACGGTTCTGGTAGCTGTAGGAGAATTTGACGTCCATCTGCGGCAGGTTGATGCGGGGCATCTTCCACACAAACTCGGGGTACCAGGGAATGCTCAGCCCTGTGGAAAAGGTGAGTTCCGTGGATCGTGTGGGATTGGGCACCATGAACTGGAAGTTGCCGCGGAAGCCCAGGGTAAACACCTCACCGCCGCCGAACAGGTTCTTGTGGCTATAAGCGAGCGACGGGGCAACGCCAAACAGGCCCGTGGAGTTGAAGGAACCTTCCAGGTTGAGCTTGACGGCCTGCAACCGGGCCTGCTGGAGCAGGATCCGGCAGTCGACCTGCGACGAGTCCAAAGGTGATTGCTGGAGCAGCATGTTGACGCTGCTGAAAAGCGGGATGCTGGAAAAACGGGCATAGGTCTGGTTGATCCGTTCCTCACTGTAGAGTTCCCCGGGTTGCAACTGATTGAGGTTGTGCAGGAACTTCGGGCGCACGCGCATACCGGGCTGCGGCAGGAGCGACACGGTACCAATCCGATATTTCCGGTGGGGCCGCGCCGCATCGGGGTTTTCGTTGCGGGTATAGTCTTCGATCTTGACAATCAGGTCGGCCTGGTTGCGCACGGTCGAGGTATCGGCATAGAAAAAGAAATAGTTCTTCGAAAAGCCCCAGTACCCATTGTTACGGAAAAGATGCGTAACCCGTTCGCTTTCGGCTTCCAGCGCTTCCTGTGAGAGGAAGTCTCCCCGCTGCAGGGTGAAGTTGGTGGAATCAGCCTCGAGCAGGGCGGCCAACGCAGTATCACGCACCTGGTAGTCGATGTTATTGATGGGAAACTGCTTGCCGAGTGTCACGTCGTATTCGACGCGGGCGAGCTTTTTCTTGTAAAAGGTCTGGGGTACGATGGCGGAATTGTAGTAGCCCTCGTATTCAAGATGGCCCAGCATGCTTTGCACGGAGTCGTCGACGAGGGTTGAGTCGAACACCACGGGAGCCTGGCCGATTTTCTGGCAGAAGTGGTCCCAGCCGCCATCTTTCCCGTTTTGCCAATTATAGACATACAGGCCGGGGTGCCAATGGCCGATGAGGTAGTAGTTGGATTTCTGTTTGATGTAGGGAGTCAGGCCGGCGGTGTTGTATTTGGGGCCATTGGTCACGACGACGCGGTTTTCGGCCAGGCGCGACTGGCCCTCCTCCAGCAGGCGTGTCGTAGAGCAGCCCGCCGCCAGCAGCATCAGTCCGAAAACAATCCCGATTCTCCGCATAGTTTGCAAATATACAAAATAAATACGATGAATCGCATGCTTGCAGGGAATGGCTCAAAAACCTTTCGCTTCGCTTCATCCCTCCCAAAGTCAAGGCTTTGGGGCCCTCCCGTTCACATGGCCACGGGCGGCCATGGGTTTTTGATCCTTTCCCTGACGCGCGTTGTCGCGATTCCTCTTGTCAATAATAAGTCCTCATCGGGACAGCCGATTACCGACTTCGATCAATGACGGCGGCGGAATTCGCTGCAGGCGATGGCGGTGGCGACGGCGACGTTGAGGGATTCGCTGGTGTGGGCGCCTTGCGGGAAGGGCGGGATGAAGAGTTTTCGGGTAACGGTGGCGGCGACTGCCGGCGAGATGCCGTTGGCTTCGGAGCCCATGACGAGGATACCGCCTTTAGTCAGCGGAGTTTGATAGATGTCATCACCCTCTAGAAAAGTGCCGTAAACGGAAATGGCTTCCGTGGCGGAGGGTATTGGCGCTCGCGCCAGACAGTGCGTCAGGTCGCAATAGTGTACCCTCACGCGGAAAATCGCGCCCATCGTAGCCTGGACGACCTTGGGGTTGAAACATTCGACGGTGTCTTCGGAAGAGAGAATCTGCCGGATGCCGAACCAGTCGGCGATGCGGACGATGGTGCCCAGGTTGCCGGGATCGCGCACGCCGTCGAGGGCCAGGACGAGTTCGTCGGGAGCGATGACCGGGGGTTCGTGATTGGGCTGCCGGACGACAGCCAGGGCGGGCGACGGATGGGTGAGCTGGCTGATGCGGGCCATGGCCTCTTCACCGATGTCTTCGGCGCGAAAATGTGCCACGACGTCCCAGCCCGACTGCAGGGCCTCTGCCACGAGTTTTTCGCCTTCGACCACGAACAGCCGCCGCTCGTCGCGGAACTTTTTCTGTCCCAGCGCCCTTATTTCCTTTATCTCGTTCTTCGACAGCATCTGAATCATGGAAAATCATCTGGCGGCCTGCAACGGACGCAATTGAAAACCAATTAGTTACATATATTACTCCCCCTCATTTTCGAGGGGAGCAGTTCTTGCAAGTCATTGACTGTTAATTGCGTACATTGCAGCGCAAAAGTTAGCGGTTCTTGTACATGTCCTCGTAGTACCGCTGGTAGTCGCCGCTGGTGACGCTGTCCATCCATTCCTGGTTGTCGAGATACCAGCGCACCGTCTTCTCGATGCCTTCCTCGAACTGAAGCGACGGCTCCCAGCCGAGTTCCTTCTGGAGTTTGCTCGAATCGATGGCGTAGCGCAGGTCGTGGCCGGCACGGTCGGTAACGTAGGTGATCAGATGCTCGCTCGTTCCTTCGGGGTTGCCCAGCAGGCGGTCGACGGTCTTGATGAGGACCTTGATCAGGTCGATGTTCTTCCATTCGTTGAAGCCGCCGATATTGTAGGTTTCGGCGACCTTGCCTTTGTGGAAAATCAGGTCGATGGCCCGTGCGTGGTCTTCCACGTAGAGCCAGTCGCGCACGTTCTCGCCCTTGCCGTACACCGGCAGGGGTTTTCCATGGCGGATATTGTTGATGAACAGCGGGATCAGTTTCTCAGGGAACTGGTATGGGCCGTAGTTGTTCGAGCAGTTGGTCACCACGGTAGGCAGGCCGTAGGTGTCGTGGTAGGCGCGCACGAAGTGGTCGGAGCTGGCCTTGGCGGCGCTGTAGGGGCTGTGCGGCTGGTACTTGAGGTCTTCCGTGAAGAACTGCGTGCCGTAGGCCAGGTGGTGCTTTCCGCTGGAAGCCTTCGTCGAGAAGGGCGGTTCCACGCCCGCCGGATCTGTGATTTCAAGGGCGCCGTAGACTTCGTCCGTGGAGATATGGTAGAAGCGGCACTCCGTTGCGGGTGCATCTCCTTCACATCCGCTACGGCGATCCGCACTGGCCTCCCCGCAAAAACTCCGTGAAGGAGATGCACCCGCAACGGGCAATCGGTAGGCGAACGGCTCCCATGCCAGTTTCGCAGCCTGGAGAAGGGTCAGCGTGCCCATCACGTTGGTCTTGGCGAAAGTAAACGGATCCTTGATGCTCCGGTCCACGTGGCTCTCGGCGGCGAGATGGATCACGCCGTCGACTTTCTCTTCCTGCATCAGTTTCAGGATACCCTCGAAATCGCAGATGTCCATCTTCACGAAGCGGTAGTTGGGCTTGCCCTCGATGTCCTTCAGGTTGGCCAGGTTGCCGGCGTAGGTGAGTTTGTCGAGATTGATGATCCGATAATCAGGATACTTGTTGACGAACAGACGTACGACGTGGCTGCCGATGAACCCTGCGCCGCCGGTGATGAGGATGGTGCGTTTCATTTCTTGAATAGTTTCTGATAATTAAACAAATTTAACACAATCCCGTCGTTTTCACAAAAACCAAGCCCTATTTTTCGTATCTTTGTAGAAATACCAAAACCAAATTGCGAAAATGAAACGACTTCTGCTACTGCTCGCGCTGCTTCCGGCGGTATTTGCCGGATGTACGCCCGAGACATTATTAACCGTTTCTACTCCCCCCCTAGAGTTTGATAATCAGGGTGGTAGCATCTCTGTCAACTTCGTAGCCAACAAGGCCTGGAGTATTTCCAGCAATGTCACATGGTGCAAGGTTTCACCC
>LUZC01000033.1 GCA_001603505.1 Bacteroidales bacterium Bact_11
ATGCTTTTTACGCATAACAAAACCCCGAAAGTTTTTTGTCTAACTTTCGGGGTTCATGTCACACGGCCCTTTTTTCTTATTCAATGAAGCCCACGATCTGGCCCTTGACGACCTTCTCGCCCTGCTTGGCGTTGATCGAGACGATGCGGCCGCTCTTGAGCGCCTTGCATTCCTCGATGCCGTAGTAGGCCTGGACCCAGCAGGCAGGCTTGCCTTCCTCGATCTTCGTGCCGATGGCCGGGGGTACCGACTCGCCGGCGGGATCGACGGTCCATGTGAGGACACCGGCCGCAGGCGTCTGGATCGGCTGTGCGTCCGGATGCTGCTCGGTGTATTTATCGATGTCGAAAGCGGGACGTTCCACGACCGGGCGTTCCACGATGATCGGGGCGCCGGCTTTTGCACGGGCGGCCTCCAGGTCGGTCTTGAAACGCTTCTCGGCGGCGCCGCTCTTGTAGTCGCGGTACTGCGTCGGGTGCATGGCCAGTTCGAAGAGTTCCTCGTCGTCGGGACCCAGTTCCCAGCCGTTCTCCTTCATTTCCTTGCGGTACTCGTCCATGTCGTCGGGATAGAGCGCCTGCACGTCGCCTTCGAAGAATTCGAAGCCCTGCTTGGCGGCGAGTTCCTTGATTTCCGGCGCCACGGGGCCCGGCAGCACGCCGCTCTTGCCCAGGATCATGCCCCAGATGCTCTTGTCGGTGAGGAGGCTGTAGCGCGGTTTGCCCTGCGCTTCGGCCATGATGTTCATCAGGGCGATGTTCTTCACATACTGGCTGAACGGCGTCACGAGCGGCGGATAACCGACCTTCGGCCACACGTACTCCACTTCTTCGAACAGTTTCACCACGAGGTCGTCGAGCGAGACTTCGGGCTTGCCGTTGTTGCGGAGGTACATGTTCACGGCGGGGTGGACACCCTTGAGGTCGGCCATCATGGAACCCATCATGCCGCCCGGCAGACCGCAGCCCACGAGCAGGGAGGTGAGGTGATGGTTGGTCGGCTCGATGAAGTAGCCCAGGAAGTCGTCGATGAATTTCTGCGTGAGGGCGCGGGCTTCCATGTAGGCCTTCATGTTGATGTCCTTTACCTGGAATCCGGCGTCCTTGAGCATGGCGCGGATGGTGATTACGTCGGGATGGATCTTACCCCAGGAAAGCGGCTCCATGGCCACGTCGAGCACGTCGACGCCTGCCTTGGCGGCCTCGAGCATTGAAGCTACGGAGAAGCCCGGGCCGGTGTGGCCGTGATACTGGACGATGATTTCGGGATGACTCTTCTTGATGCCTGCGATAATCTGGCCTACCGACCAGGGACGGCCGATACCGGCCATATCCTTGAGGCAGATCTCCTGTGCGCCGGCTTCGATGAGTTTCTCGGCCAGTTTGGTGTAGTACTCCACGGTATGGATGGGGGAGTAGGTGATGCACAGGGAGGCCTGCGGGATCATACCGCCTTCGATCGCGTACTTGATGGAGGGGATGATGTTGTTGGCGTCGTTGAGGCCGTCGAAGATGCGGGTGATGTCCACGCCCTGGGCGTGCTTGACCTTGTACATGAGCTTGCGCACGTCGACCGGGCAGGGATACATGCGGAGGGCGTTGAGGCCGCGGTCGAGCATGTGCGTCTGGATGCCCGCCTTGTGGAGCGGCGCCGTAAAGGCGCGCACGGCCTTGTTCGGGTTCTGTCCATAGAGGAGCTGTACCTGTTCGAACGCGCCGCCATTGGTTTCCACGCGGTCGAAGCACCCCATGTCGATGATTACCGGAGCTATTTCCTGCAGCTGGTCCACGCGGGCGGTGTATTTGCCGGAGGACTGCCACATATCTCGGTACACGAGAGAGAATTTGATTTCACGAGCCATATTGTAGCGATGTAATTATGATTTGATTGAAGATTTTTCAAAACAGTTGACAAAGATAACATTTGTTTGGAAGAAAAACAATATCTTTGCAGTCCGATACGGGCCTCCGTAGTTTAATGGATAGAATTTCAGATTCCGGTTCTGACGGTTGCGGTTCGATTCCGCACGGGGGTACAAAACAAGCTTGGCTCAAAGCCAAGCTTGTTTTGTACCAGTCGGCGCCAAGGCGCCTCCTTCTCTGACCCCTCCTTTTATGGTTCCCTCAGGGAACCAAAGCGTCGCAGAAGCGACGCGGCCCGCTGATGCGGGCTTGTGATGCCGGCGCGAGTGGGATATTGCTTCGAAGACCCTAAGCACCCGCGCTTGATAGCGGGAGGGGCCCATGCGTAGCATGGGAGGGATGAGCGAAGCGAAGGTCTGAGAAGCAAACCCCCAAGCGCCAAAGCACAAGCCTGTCGTTTTATTCAAAAATATTATCTTTGCGGCCGAAATAATAAGATTGTTCATGAAGAAAGCATATGTTTTTCCGGGACAGGGGTCCCAGTTCACGGGGATGGGGCAGGAGCTGTATGTGCGCGATCCCGAGGTGCGGGATCTGTTCGATGCGGCCGACAGCATCCTGGGCTTCGGGCTGCGCGAGGTGATGTTCACCGGCACGGCCGAAGACCTGAAGGCGACGCGGGTGACGCAGCCGGCGCTGTTCCTCCACAGCGTGGCGGCCGCGCGACACTATCGGATTGAACCCGACATGGTGGCGGGCCATTCGCTGGGCGAGTTTTCGGCGCTGGTGGCCGCTGGCGCGCTGTCCTTCGAGGAAGGACTGCGGCTGGTGGCCGCGCGGGCGCAGGCCATGCAGCGCTGCTGCGAGGCCGTGCCCGGCGCGATGGCGGCCGTCCTGAACGCCGACGCCGCACTGATTGAAGAAGTCTGCCGCGAAACGCCCGGAACCGTGATTCCGGCCAATTACAACAGCGACGGACAGATCGTGATTTCCGGTGAGAAAGAAGCCGTTGAGGCGGCCTGTGCCGAACTTAAGGCCCGCGGCGTCCGCCGCGCGCTGCTGCTCCCCGTGGGCGGCGCCTTCCATTCCCCGCTCATGGAACCTGCCCGGCAGGAACTGGCCGAAGCCATCGAAAAGGCTGAATTCCGCACGCCTTCGTGCCCGATCTACCAGAACGTCGATGCCCTGCCGCACACCGGTCCCGACGAGGTCCGCCGCAACCTGCTGATGCAGCTTACCTCGCCGGTGCGCTGGACGCAGACCGTCCGCAACATGGTGGCCGACGGCGCCGTTTCCTTCACGGAAGTGGGGGCGGGCACCGTGCTTCAGGGCCTCGTGCGGAAGATCGTTCCCGGGATGGAAGATATTTCCGGTCTCTCGTAAAATAATCGTTCCAATTACCGAAATTTGTCCGTATCTTTGAACGATATTCGGGCAGTGTGCTTCGTGCCCGTATCCGAACCTGGAAAACAATTATTTAAATACTGACAGTCGTATGGCAAAAGAGAAAAAGTTCATCACTTGCGATGGCAATTTTGCCGCGGCTCACGTGGCGTATCTGTTCAGTGAGCACGCGGCCATCTATCCGATAACCCCTTCTTCGACCATGGCGGAACTCGTGGACGAGTGGGCCGCTTTCGGCAAGAAGAATATGTTTGGCGAGGTAGTGAAAGTCACGGAGATGCAGAGTGAAGGCGGCGCCGCCGGAGCCGTGCACGGATCGCTGCAGGCCGGTTCGCTGACCACCACCTTCACCGCTTCGCAGGGCCTCCTCCTGATGATCCCCAATATGTACAAGATCGCCGGCGAACTGCTTCCGACCGTGTTCCACGTGTCGGCCCGTACCCTCGCCGCACAGGCGCTTTCCATCTTCGGCGACCACCAGGACGTGATGAGCGTACGCCAGACCGGCTTCGCGATGCTGGCCTCCGCCAGTGTGCAGGAAGCCATGGACCTGGCTGCCGTGGCGCATCTGGCCACCCTCAAGTCGAGCGTGCCGTTCGTCCATTTCTTCGACGGATTCCGCACCTCCCACGAGATCCAGAAGATCGAGGTGCTGGAAGCTGAAGACCTGCGCCCGCTCGTGAGCGACAAATCCCTCGCGCAGTTCCGCGCCAAGGCGCTCAACCCCAACAAGCCCGTGACCCGCGGCACCAACCAGAACCCCGACGTGTTCTTCCAGGCCCGCGAGGCTTCGAACCCGTACTACGACGCGGTTCCCGACATCGTGGCCCGCTACATGGGCGAGATCAGCGAACTGACCGGCCGCCGTTACCTGCCGTTCGACTACTACGGCGCGCCCGACGCTGAAAACGTGGTCATCGCCATGGGCTCCGTGTGCGAGACCATCCGCGAGACCATCGATTACCTTGCCGAGACCCGCGGCGAGAAACTCGGCATGATCGCGGTCCGTCTGTACCGCCCGTTCTCCGCGAAGTATTTCCTCCGCGCGCTGCCCAAGACGGCCAAGCGCGTGGCCGTGCTCGACCGCACCAAGGAACCGGGCGCGCTGGGAGAGCCCCTCTATCTCGACGTCAAGAGCGTGCTGGCCGATCTCGGCGAGAACGCCCCGATACTGGTGGGCGGCCGCTACGGCCTCTCCTCCAAGGACACCAGCCCGGCACAGATCATCGCCGTGTTCGACAACCTCAAGCTCCGCGAACCCCGCAACGGCTTCACCATCGGCATCGTCGACGACGTTACCTTCAAGTCGCTGCCGCTCAAGGAAGAAGTCTCCATCGTGAAGAAGGGCACCTACGAGTGCAAGTTCTTCGGACTGGGCTCCGACGGCACGGTGGGCGCCAACAAGAACACCATCAAGATCATCGGCGACCACACCCCGAAATACTGCCAGGGCTACTTCGACTACGACTCCAAGAAGTCCGGCGGCTACACCTGCTCGCACCTGCGCTTCGGCGACCAGCCGATCCACGCGCCGTATCTCGTGTCCACGCCCGACTTCGTGGCCTGCCACGTGCCATCGTACCTCTACAAATACGATGTGCTCAAGGGCATCAAGGACGGCGGCTCGCTGCTGCTCAATAGCCTCTGGGGCACTGAGGAGACTTTCACCCGCATCCCGGACTTCGTGAAGCGGACCATCGTCGAGAAACACATCCGCCTCTACCTGATCAACGCCACCAAGATTGCGGCGGAGATCGGTCTGGGCGGCCGCACCAATACCATCCTGCAGAGCGCCTTCTTCAAGATCACGGGCATCATCCCCTACGAGGAAGCCGTGGCTTACATGAAGAAAGCCATCGACAAGTCCTACGGCAAGAAGGGCGAGAACGTGGTGAAGATGAACTACGCGGCGGTGGACCGCGGTGGCGACTACGTGGAAGTGGCCATTCCGGAATCCTGGAAGAACGCCACGGGCCGCTTCGTCAACGCCAACTACAACCGCCTTGCGCCTGAATTCATCCGCAACGTGGCCGACGTGGTGGCTGCCCAGAACGGCAACGACCTCCCGGTCAGCACCTTCGCGGGCGACATGGTCGACGGCACCATCCCGGCCGGCACGGCCGCCTATGAGAAGCGCGGCACGGCCGTGGAAGTTCCGGAGTGGAACCCCGCCAACTGCATCCAGTGCAACCAGTGCGCGTTCGTGTGCCCGCACGCCGCCATCCGCCCGTTCCTGATGACCGCCGCGGAAGGCGAGAAGGCCCCGAAAGCCATCAAGCGCAAACCGGGCATTGCCCAGTTCAAGGACTACACCTTCACGATGCAGGTCTCCCCGTTCGACTGCACGGGCTGCGGCAACTGCGCCGACGTGTGCCCGGCCAAGGAGAAGGCCCTCGTGATGAAGAGCTTCGACAGCCAGAACGTCGAGCAGGCCAACTTCGACTATCTCCACGCCAACGTGGGCTACAAGGACAACGTGGCCCCGAAGGAGCAGAACGTCAAGAACTCCCAGTTCGCCCAGCCGCTCTTCGAGTTCTCGGGCGCCTGCGCCGGCTGCGGCGAGACGCCGTACATCAAGGCCATCACGCAGCTCTTCGGCGACCGCATGATGATCGCCAACGCCACGGGCTGCTCGTCGATCTACAGCGCCGCATTCCCGTCGTCGCCGTTCTGCAAGAACGCCGAGGGCCATGGTCCGGCCTGGCAGAACTCCCTCTTCGAGGACAACGCCGAGTTCGGCCTGGGCATGCATCTGGGTTCCGACCGCGTCCGCGCGACCGTCGCCCGGCTGATGCAGGAAGGCCTCGAGTGCAACTGCTGCTCGTCCGAGATCAAGACGCTGTTCGAGCAGTGGCTCGCCGACCGTAACAATGCGGCTGCGACCCGCAAGATCTGCGACGCGCTCGTTCCGCTGATGAAAGAGTGCGGCTGCGACATCTGCAAACAGCTGCTCGAGCTCCAGAACTTCATTCCGGCCCGCAGCCAGTGGGTGTTCGGCGGTGACGGCTGGGCCTACGACATCGGCTACGGCGGACTCGACCACGTGCTCGCTTCGGGCGAGAATGTCAATGTGCTGGTGCTCGACACCGAGGTGTATTCCAATACGGGCGGACAGTCGTCCAAGTCCACGCCGGCCGGCGCCGTGGCGAAGTTCGCCACTTCCGGCAAGAAGATCCGCAAGAAGGACCTCGGCATGATGGCCATCAGCTACGGCTACGTGTATGTGGCGCAGGTGGCCATGGGCGCTTCCCAGCCGCAGTTCCTCAATGCCATCAAGGAGGCCGAGGCCTACGACGGCCCGTCGCTCATCATCGCCTATGCGCCGTGCATCAACCACGGCCTGAAGGCGGGCATGGGCCACAGCCAGGCTGAGGAGAAACGCGCCGTGGAGTGCGGCTACTGGCATCTGTACCGCTACAACCCGGCCCTCGAAGCCGCCGGCCAGAACCCGTTCCGCCTCGACAGCAAGCCCGATCCGGACTGGACCAAGTTCCAGGACTTCCTCAAGGGTGAGGTCCGTTACGCTTCGCTCATGAAGTCGTTCCCCGAGAACGCCGCCGAACTCTTCGCCAAGACCGAAGAATTCGCCAAGTGGCGCCTCGGCACCTACAAGCGCCTCGCCGGCGTAGAGTAAGCCGTCGTGTATGCAAAAAGCCGCCCCGAACGGGCGGCTTTTTTTGCTTTCAGGATCAGAATTTCCAGCTGAATCCGAGAAGGATGATACGACGGTTGTGGAGGGTGCTTTCTGTCCAGAACTCCTTCTCGTCTTCGGAAATATATTCGGATTCCACGGGCTTGTCGAGCAGGTCCCGCCCCTGCAAGTAAAGCGTAAAGTGCTTGAAGTCCTTCTGGATGCGGGCATTCAGCACGCAGTATTCCTTGAAGATGGCGAAAAAGGTGGAAACCGCGCTCTGATAATTGATATCTGTGGAGAAGGACCAGCCTTTCTTCAGGTGGGCGGAAATATCGGCCATTGCGCGCCAGTCGTTGGATTTCTTGATTCTGTCGCTGTCGCGCCAGGTACGGACGGTGTAGTTGTAATCTACCCCCAGATTGGCAGAGAGCACCTTGCCGCGCCAGCCCACCCGCTGCGACACACTCTGGATCCGGCTGTCGGCGCCGTTCAGCCAGGTAAAGACTTTATAGGACCGGTTGTCGATTTCCTCCTTGAACCAGGTTTGTTCGATTTCGTCGTTCCGCCACGAATAGGCAAGGGACGTGGAAGCTACGAACCGCTTATAGTTGAATTCATAAGATAGCTTGTACCGCCGCGTGCGGGTAGAACGCAGGGTCTCCGAGCCGCGGTACAATTGTTCCATATAACCGCCGCTGCGGTCGAACCAGCAAACTTGCAGATAACTCGGATGATGGACGGAGCGATGGTTGGACAGCGAGAAACGGTGCTGTGGAGCAACCTGCCAATCGATGCTGCCATTCCCTACCAGATAGGGCGACTGCCATTTGAATCGCTCGAAATGCGTTGAATCGGTGAGTTTCCGAGCGTAAATCATCAGCGCATAATCTGTGTGAACCCGGATGTCCTTCCAGGAGAAATCCGCCACCAGGTAGGGTTGAAATTCCTGGGATGCGAAATGAAACCATTCCCGGATCTGGGTCGAATCGCGCCACACCAGTCCCTCGACGGAAGTTGCCTCCTGGTCCAGGACGGCGCCGCTGTTCTCGTGGATGGACTTGATGCCGGTAACCCGTACGCCGGGGTTGACCATCAGCCGTACCGGCCCGTTCAGAAGGGAGTCGCGGTAATGGATGTTTCCGGTGAAGGTTGACAATCGGGAATGCGGCGTGAGTTTATAGCACCCCATCCACACATCTTCCTCTTCTTCTCCATCTTCTCCGAGCTGGACGCCGATGGTGGTCCAGGTCGTCTCCTGGCGGATATCGTTCATCGTGAATGACCAGGCGCTGGAGAGGACACGACGGGAACCGCCCAGTTCGTGGACTGTGCGCAAGCCGCCTTCCGCGGTATGGTCCCAGGTGACGGGGGCCTCCTGGGACAGGCTTTCCGTCAGATCCTTCCATCCGGCCTTATACGTCAGGTTGCTGCTCTGGGTATAATTCAGCTGGTAGCGTCCCCAAAGCGTATAACGTCGTCCGTCGGCGGGCTGCCAGGAGGCTTCCGTGCGATACTGGGCGCGGATGGGAAGCCCCTCGTTCATCTTCACGATGGCCTTCAAGTCGAACCCGTTTTCTTCATCCTGTTCATCCGTCACGAATGCGGTGAGATGGAAATTGTCGGTCGAAACCTTTTCCACCCTTCCTTCCAGCAGGGAAGTCCATTGAAAGGTAGGGGCCTTGTAATTGATGCGGACGGAGCCCTGCCCCAAACTGTGAAAAATGGCTTTTGGCAGCCCCTCTTCTTCCCAGAGTTCGCCGCGAAGACTCTTAACGGCGCCAAATCCGCCCACGGCATCGACGCTGCCGGACCACTGTGCTGAAGCGCGGCCAGCAGGCAGCAAAAGGAACAAGAAGAGAATAATAAGCCGGATATTCTTCATTGCACACCAAAGTTATGCATTTTTTAGTACTTTTGTTAACTGGAATGAAAGATATTATGCATAAGAAGAGAGCGTTCCTCCTGCTTTTTATCCTGCTCGTCCTTTCCGTGCCGCTCTATGCACTCATCTCGGGACAGAGCCTGACCAAGACCCTCAGTGAATTGCATCTCGAGCTGAGAGAGACATACCAGTCACGAAGCGAATCACAGAAAAGATTTCTGGAAGATTATAACCATCAGCATCAGCAGATGCTGGATGTCATCAAGCGAAGCAACGAGCTCTCGCTTCTCATCTATACCCAAAGCCACGATTTCACCTTCGACCTGGTCTGGGTACTGAAGGAAGCGGCTGAAGAGTATCATCATTTCAACGAGGACCGCAGGCCCTATCAGAAGATCCTTCAGGACCTGGAGTTGGAAACAGACCGTTATGCCCGGTTGATCGAAGCCCTGCGGCGTCTGCCGCCGGAACGAAAGACCATCGAGGCGGAGATCATCCCGGACAGCCTCCTCTACCGCAATGACTCGCTGGATCTCTTTGTAGAGAACCTGAGCGAGTTCTCCCTGGAAAAGGAAGTGGAGAAAGTGGCCCAGGGCGATACCGCGGCGATGTCGCCTTTCATCCTGGACGAAGAAGGGGAGGCCTACCGGGACTCCTGCATCCGCTATGCTTCCGAATTGCTCAAGATGTATGTGGCCAACCGGGATACCATTACCCGGGACAGCATTTATTATCAGGAGGCATATCTTCGCCTCAAGGAGTCCTACGACTATGTGGAGGAGTGCTATCTGAAGCTCCAGGACTATATTTTCAAGGAAGGACAGACCTCGTGGCTGGAGATCCTATCCGATCCGAAACTGTACTGGCACGAAATGCTCGTCGACACCCGGTCCCAGTATAGTCTGACGGATATGGTGAAAGTCATCGAATCGGAAGGGCCGGCAGACAGTTCCACCGTGCATCTGAGTCCGGAGGACTCGTTGTCGAAGCAGATCGTGGATATCGCTTCGGAAGCCGACGCTCCGGACGACGGCAGTGCCGGCAAGGCGGAGAATACGTTGCTGCTCTTCAACGTCGTCTTCCAGCTTATCGGGCTGTCGCTATGCTGGCTGATCGGCGCTTTCCTCTTCTGGCTCTTCCGGCGGATTGTCAAGAAGCGCTTGACGATTGCCAAGGAGCGGAGGCCGCTGATCACCCTGTTGATTGGCATCGTCATCTATCTGCTTATCTTCCTGATCGGCCACGGTGAAAACGATCCCTACATCGCTTCTGCCTACCGGATGTTCCGGACGTTCATCTGGCTGCTCATCGTCATTATCCTGGCTCTGCTGGTCCGCGTCAGGCCCGACAAGGTCAAATACAGCATCCGGCTCTACATCCCTACCATTATAATGGCGCTGGTGGTGATTATGTGCCGGGTCAGTTTTATGCCCGACAAGTTGTTGAATTTCATCATCGCCCCCATCCTGTTGATTGTCTTCATCCGGCAGCTTACCTTCTGCATCTGGTATTCGGGAAAGGCCGACCGAAGCGACCTGACCTTCGGATGGATCTCGCTGGGCGTGGCGGGGCTGGCGCTGGGTGTGTCGATTTTCGGCTATACCTTCGCTGCGCTGATGATCCTGGTCTGGTGGTATTTCCAGCTGGCCATCATTCTTACCATCATCTGCCTGGCGTATCTGATCAACCGCTACAAGGAAAAATGGATGGATCCCCGGGAGAGTGATTATCGCTTGAGAATCACTTACGTAGCCGGACCCGACAAGGGTGCGCTGATGTTCGGTTTCACCTGGTTCTATGAACTGGTGGTCGACGTCGTCCTGCCGGTCCTGCTGATTCTTTCGGTTCCCTTCTGCCTCCATCTCTCCCTGGATGTTTTCGATTTCGATACCCTCTTTGACAGGATCTTCTACAGTCCTTTCGTCCAGTTGTACGACAAGGAGGGCGTTGCTATCTTTACGATTTCCTTCCGGAACATCATCCTGCTGGCCGGGCTCTTCTTCATTTTCCGGTATATCAACAAACTGGCCCGCGCGTTGTGGCAGTTCCTCCGCTACAATGCATTCCTGCGCAAGCATCACCGCAAGACCGTGCGCAACAATGAGATCAATCTCTCACTCGGAAACAGCGTCCTCTCGGTGCTGATCTGGTTCATCTATGTCGCCGTCGTGGTAATGACGCTCCGCATCCCGCTCGGCTCGCTGAGCCTGGTGGCGGGCGGTCTGTCGGCCGGTATCGGTCTCGCCCTGAAGGATATCCTCAACAATTTCATCTATGGTATCCAGCTGATGAGCGGACGACTCCGGGTCGGCGACTGGATCGAGTGCGACGGCGTCCGCGGCAAGGTGACATCCATTACATACCAGAGCACCCAGATCGAGACCGTGGACGGAACGGAGATGTCGTTCCTCAACGCCGCGCTCTTCGGCAAGACCTTCAACAACCTGACGAAGAACAACTCCTACGAGTTCACGAAGATTATCGTGGGCGTTTCCTACGGCACCGACATCCAGCGGGTCCGCGAGATTATCGAGAGCGCGATGGAAGTGATGAAGACCAAGGACATTTATGGCCGTGACGTGGTCGATCCGCAAAACGGCATCTATGTCCGATTCGGCGAATT
>LUZC01000034.1 GCA_001603505.1 Bacteroidales bacterium Bact_11
TGGTACTGCTACACCAAGTGGGAGAGTAGGTTGCCGCCACCTTTGAGCCCCGGGCTAAAAAAGCCTGGGGCTTTTTTTATGCCCGAAAAGGGCTCAAAGGCGGCGGCATTCTGCCGCCTTGTTCCGCAAGAAGCGCTTCGCGCATTAGAACGTTATCGTTCCGCAACGGCCCGCCGTGCGGGCTTGTGCGATACTGCGCGAGAGGTAGTTGCTCCGGAACCCATGCCACCCTCGGCAGTGTAAGAGGGAGGGGCCCATGCATCAGCATGGGAGGGGTCGAGCGAAGCGAGACGGTTCAGGAGCGACTACCCGAGCGCTCAGAAGCACAAGCCTAATTACTATCGAACCTTGAGGAGGGCGCCGTTGTCCTGGACGATGGCACGTTTGAATTTCATGGAGTATCCGGGCCAGTCGGGAGAGACGGGGATGTAGTCGGTACTGCCGTTGGTCTTGAATGAACCATCCTCGTTCTGATGCTTCACCGTTCCGTCCATATATTTCACCAACAGATACTTGTCGAGCTTGTACCACTCGTCGAAGAGCGCATCGGCTTCGGCGATGGAGAAATCCGTGAGGAACTTCAGCCGCTTTTTCTCCGACTTGATGGTCAATGCCTTCTCATCGCACTGCGCCACCTTCTCCACCATCTTCTGCTCGTGCTTATTAATCCGCTCCTGCACTTCAAGGCCAACGGGATTGTAGCGCAAATAGGCAAATTGCGCGATGCGGTTGTTCAACCAGAACATCGAAGTCTCCGAATACTCCACCATTGAGCCGTTGCCCAGCGCATAATGCTCCGAAACCGCCCTGGAGGCCGAATAAATCGGCGTCAGCGCCGAGGTCCCGGCGTCGTCGACCGCAAACCAGAACACGCCGCCGATCTCGTCGGGCAGCCAGCCGCGGCATTGCGCCACGAACCAGAAACCCGTCTGCTGCGTGCAGATGGGACGGGCATTGGAGTACTTCACCCCGTCGACCGTCCAGTCGTTCTGCTTCCAGCGATAGGGCGTTTCGTTGCCTCCCGCACCGATATCGGTGGTCATGTCGAAGGGCGTGCCTTCATAGTGGTCGCGCATCATCTCCGCCAGGTCTCTCATCGAGAGCTTGGCCTTGGGTTTCACATAGAGCGGCATCCGGTTCTTCGGATTGTCGGCCATCGCAAAATCGAGATACTGGTTCATGTCGAGGTCGCCCCAGCGGTTGAAAAAGCTCCATACGCGGGCCTCGCAGTTGCGCATCAGCGAGAAGGAGAGGGGGCAGTAGGTGTCGGCGAAGCTGAAATCCTCGTCAGAACCCTCGTAAATGCCGATTTCCCGGGCGTGAGAGATGACGTCGGAGGCGTAGATGCAATTATCCGGATCGTCTTTCGGGAAGGTTGCAATGCGCGCGGAATTGGCGTGTGCCGCGATGTATCCGTCGGGGATGCGGACTGCCACCCAAACGACGCCCTTGTTCAGATTTACGCCGTCCACCACGTTCGGCTTCTTGGCAATCACTTCCAGGATCCAGGCCTCCTCCGTGTCGGCGAAACTCAGCGACTCGCCGGAAGAAGCGTAGCCGTATTCGTTGGCCAACTGGACGAACAGTTCGATGGCTTCGCGGGCTTTGGTGCAGCGCTGCAGGCAAATGTATTCGAGCGAACCGTAGTCTACGATGCCCTGCGGATCGCGCAATTCCGGCCGGCCGCCCCACGTCGTCTCGCCGATGACGAGCTGATGCTCGTTCATGTTGCCGACTACGTTGTAGGTGTAGGGCGCTTCCGGAATCTCGCCCAGATAATGATCCTGGCCCCACTGCAGGATGCGGCGCATCTCGCCGGCCTTGTGCCGACCTGCCGGATAATGTACCAGCGTGCCGTAGCGCGTATAGGAATCGGCGGCATAGGTCACCATTACAGAACCGTCGGCCGACGCCCCTTTCGTCACAATCAGGTTGGTACAGGCATATCCCGCCGTCACCGACAGGACGAAAACGAAGGTCAGGAAAAGTCGTCGCATATCTTTATATGATTTGAATTCATCCAATAAAGATAACAATAAATGACCAATAAAAAAAGAATAGACCTTCTGCCAGTCGGCAGAAGGTCTATTACTCAAAAGAATACCAAGAATTAGATCATCAGCGAAGCGACGAGCGCAAGGATTGCGTAGAATTCAGGAAGGGCAGCATAGATCATCGTGTTGGTCTGGACATCGTGGCCCTGACTGATGCCGATGATACCGTTGGCACACACCTGACCCTGACGGATGGCCGAGAACAGGCAGATCACACCGACGGCGATACCGACAGCAAAATAAAGGTAACCGCTTTCCTGCATTGCTTCGATGGTCTTCGGCCAGAACAGGAACGCAACGAAACCGTAGAGGCCCTGTGTCGAGGGGAGGGCCGACAGAATCATGTAGCTGGAGGATTTCTCCGGATTCTTTTTCAGCGCACCTTCGGCCGCATTGCCGGCAATCGTGGTGCCGATGCTGGATCCGACGCCGGCTAGGCAGAGCATCAGCGCCAGACCGACATAACCAAGAATAACTGTTAACATAGCGTAATTTTTTTATTTATTATTGTTTTGATTATTCATTCTTTAAAGGTCTGTATTCCATTCCTTTTCCTTCATATCCACTATTCTTGAAATACTCTACGAACGTCAGACGGAGCGGATGGACGAACGCGCCCAGGCAGCTCATCGCAAAATTCAACGCATGGCCGATCAGAACAATCAAGGCAAAGAAGATCCACTGCCAGGTGGGATTCTCCCCGAGGGTCATCGAAGCCAGGTCGTTGAAGGCCGATCCCAGCATGCTGCCGGCGAGGCCCAGGGCGTAAAGACGGATGTAGCTCAGCGTGTCGCCGAGGATGCCGGTCACCATCTGGTATGAATCCCAGAGGCCAGCGCCTACATTCACCAGCGGATTCCGTCCTGGCTTGTTGAAAATAAAGATGCCCAGCACCGAAAGCACGCCGACTGCGATGACGGCGATTCTCGTGGCTACTTCATCGAGCACGTTCGTCAGTGCCAATCCGGTAACGATGAGTCCGCCGACGATGAGGATGACCCATCCCCAGGTGGAGATGGCTTCCTTGAATCCGGCACGTTTCGTGATGCTGATCGCTTTGATAATCAGGGCCAGGCAGATGTGTAGGATACCGATGGCAACGGCGGCCACCATGGCGATATCGTAGGAGCCGCCGGCCACTTCGACCTTGCCCACCAGCATCAGGTTGCGCAGGCCTTCCGGCAACCAGGAAACCTCCTTGAGGTTGACTCCGAAGAATGTACCCAGGAAGATGCCGATGACAAAGGTTCCCACGCCCAGCGAGGTAACCAGCCGCCAGTGCTTCTTCAAGCCCAGGATATCGAAACTGCCATTTCGAAGCAGCAGACCCAGCGCAATGAGAATCAATCCGTAGCCCGCATCGCCCATGCAGAACGACCAGAACAGCAGGAAGAACGGCGCCAGGATCGGTGTCGGGTCGAATTCGTCGTATACAGGCATGCCGTACATCCCTGTCAGCGTCTCGAAATTACGGGCGAACCAGTTGTTCTTGAGACGGATGGGCGGATTGTCTTCCTTCGTGGCGGGTTCGCTGAAGTAGTAGATGGCCTGGCGGTCGAGTTCCGATTGGAGGCGTGCATCTTCTTCCGTGGGGGCGAAGCCTGTGAGTACGGTAATATAGTCGTCTGCAGCAAGTTCAGAGCCTTTGTGGGCCAGATAGCGCTGGAGTTCCTGTGCTTTTTCTGCATGGGCCCTTTCCAGTGCGGGAATCTCTTCTTTCCGCGCTTCCATCTGCCGTTCGCGATCCAGGATGGACTCTTGCAACGAGGCAGCGAGCTTGGTCAATTCCCCGATCGATTCCACTGCCACCGGCGTTTCCGGCACCTGGAAGTTGTTGCTCCCTTCCGACGCCCGGTCTAACAGTACGAAACGAACGTACTTCTCGTCGCGGTCGATCTCCTCGATGGCGTATTGTTCCATCCAGGCCGGGTTGAATTTCTTGACCGGGACGGTGTAGAAGTGAATCTGACAGCCAGCTTCGCGCAAGGCCTTGACCTTGGCGGGATCCAGGTCTCCCCAGTGCTCCTTCTCGGCCAGCGCGGACTGCGCCGCCTCGAGTTTCGCACACAGCGCATGATGCTGCTCGTCACGCGAATAGTCGCATTTGGCGATGATCTCGATCTCCTTGCGCAGGTCTTCCGCCTCACGGTAGAGCCGTCCCGAGACTGCATCGACCGGTTTGCGGGAACGGGTGATGTCGAGCACGCCCAAGTCCTGGATCGCCTGGAGGAATGCTTCCGTGTCGCTCGTCATGAGCAGGAACGTGTACTTGGTCATTTTCGTAATCATGACGCTTCCTCCTCTTCCGCCTGGTGGCGGTTCTTGACGATTTTCTGCGAAGCCTTGGAAAGGTTCTCTTCGTCTTCCATAAAGCGCTTAATCTTTCGGATGGCCTCCTGGTAGCCCGGAATCTGCACCTTCTCGTAGAGGTTCACTTTCTGGGTGGTCTTCTTCCGCTGGAATTCCAGGATGCGGCTCTTCTCCAGATAGACCTCGCTCTCGATGCCGAGCTGCGCGAGATTCTTGAGGATGGCCACGCCTTCACCGTACCACATCGGCTTGGCGAACGCGTTGAATGGCTTGACCTCGTAGATGACGTCCTTGAGCTCCGGAGTCCGCACGCCAGCCACCTTGACGGTGGTCAGCACTACATCCTTCACGGCAATCAGGCCGGGTTCGAATTCCGTCCACAGGCCTGCCATATAGTCGTAAGCCTGCAGGGCCGTTTCCAGTTCTTTCTGGAGCCGGTCCGATTCGGCTTTGGCCTGGATTACGCTCACGCGGAGCGCCGATTCCTTGTTCTTAAGGGTCGGCAACGCCCGCTGGCGCACCTTCAGCTGCTTGCCAAGGTTGGTCAGGGATGTCTTGTTATATTGGAACTTGATCGCCATACGTTAAGCGGCAGGCCAGTATTTGTCGATCAATGCCTGTTTGATGCCGGTTTCCGCCTTGCTGAAGTACTTGGCAAAGAGTTTCCAGCAGGTGTCGAGCATCTCTGTCAGGCCGATGTTTACGTCGATCGAGAGAATCTCCACGGCATAGTCCTTGGCGTAGTCGAGGCAGCGGCGGTCGTAGTCGGAGAGGTCGAAACCGTTTTCCAACTTGGTCTTTGCATTTCCTGCGTCGGCGTAAAGGCGCACGGAGGCGTTCATCACCTGCGAGTGGTCCTCGCGGGTCTGTTTGCCCTGCACGAGCTGTTTCAGACGGGAGAGGGAACGGAACGGGTCGATGATGACCTTGCCCGTGTCGGTATCGGCCCTCAGGTACAGCTGGCCTTCCGTGATGTAGCCCGTGTTGTCGGGGATGGCGTGGGTGATGTCGCCGTCGTTGAGCGTGGTAACCGCTATGATGGTGATCGAGCCGCCGCTGGGCAGCTGAACGGCCTTCTCATAGATCTTGGCCAGGTCGGAATAGAGCGAACCCGGCATAGAGTCTTTCGACGGAATCTGGTCCATGCGGTTGCTCACGATGGAGAGGGCGTCGGCGTAGAGCGTCATGTCGGTGAGCAGCACCAGCACCTTCTCGTTCTTGTCGACGGCGAAGTATTCGGCAGCCGTCAGGGCCATGTCGGGAATCAGCAGGCGCTCCACCGGCGGCTGGTCGGTGGTATTGACGAAACTGATGATCTTGTTGAGTGCGCCGGCGCTCTCAAATTCGTGGCGGAAGTACAGGTAGTCGTCGTTGCTCAAGCCCATGCCGCCGAGGATGATCTTGTCGACGTCTGCCCGGAGGGCCACTTGGGCCATCACCTGGTTGTAGGGCTGGTCGGGGTCGGCGAAGAACGGGATCTTCTGGCCGGAGACCAGCGTGTTGTTCAGGTCGATGCCGGCGATGCCGGTGGGAATAAGCTGCGAGGGTTGCTTGCGCTTGTAGGGATTGACCGAAGGGCCGCCGATCTGCCGGCGTTGACCCTCTACGCGCGGACCGCCGTCGATGGGGTCGCCATAGGCGTTGAAGAAACGTCCCGAGAGCTCTTCGCTAACCTCGATGGTCGGCGGTTCGCCGTGGAAAAGCACTTCGGCGTTGGTCGGAATACCCTCCGTCCCGGCGAAGACCTGCATCGTGATGAGGTCGCCCTTGATCTTTACGACCTGTGCCAGACGTCCGGCCACGGTGGCCAGCTCGTCGTTGCTGACGCCTTGCGCGTGCAGCGTCACGGTTGCCTTGGTAATGGCTTCGAGCTTGGTATAGGTTCTCTGGAATGCTTTACTGCTCATGGGTCAAAAGGGTATTAAGCTGCTCAAGGTAGCCGTTGAAAGCGGCACTCTTGAATTCGGAATAGTTCATCTGACGGAGAATGTTGATGATCTCCTTGTACTTTTCGGCGCACTGCTCGTAGTCGTCGAATTCGAAAGGCACGTCGCAGACCTTGAGCACGAGTGAGAGCATATACTCCTGACGTTCCATCGGGCAGAGCGAGTCGATGGGGTCGAAGGCGTCCTGCTGGAGAATCACGAAGTCGATGAGCTCGCTCTTCCAGAACTGTTCATGGTAGCTGATGGGCACGCCGTCGTCGCCCAGGATATTGATCTGCTCGGCGATTTCCTTGCCGCGGCGGATGAGGTTCTTGGCGCGGCCCACTTTCTCCACCCAGTCCTTGTCCACACGTTCCTTGAGGTATTCCACCACTTCGGGATATTCGAGGTACTTGGAGTAAGAGTCGATGGGATCGACGGCGGGGTAGCGTTTCTTGTCGGCGCGGGCCTGGGCCAGTGAATAGAAGCAGCGGGCTGCCTTCTTGGTCGATTCGGTGACGGGCTCCTTCAGGTTGCCGCCGGCGGGGGATACGGTGCCGATGAACGTCACGGCGCCGGTCTGGCCGTTGCGCAGTTTCACGATACCTGCGCGGGCGTAGAAATTGGAGATGATGGCCGAGAGGTCGACCGGGAACGCGTCGGCGCCCGGAAGCTCTTCCATACGGTTGCTCATCTCGCGGAGGGCCTGCGCCCAGCGGGACGTGGAGTCGGCCAGCAGCAGGGCCTTCAAGCCCATGGCGCGGTAGTATTCGCAGATGGTCATGGCGGTATAGACCGACGCTTCGCGTGCAGCTACCGGCATGTTCGAGGTGTTGCAGATGATGGTGGTACGCTCCATCAGGTGGCGTCCCGTGTGTGGGTCGATGAGTTCCGGGAACTCGGCAAAGATCTCCACCACCTCGTTGGCGCGCTCGCCGCAGGCCGCCATCACGATCACTTCGGCGTCGCCCTGCTTGGCGATGGCGTGCTGCAGCACGGTCTTTCCGCAGCCGAACGGTCCCGGGATGAAGCCGGTGCCGCCTTCGGCGATCGGGTTGAGCGTGTCCATGCAACGGACGCCCGTCTCCATGATGCGGAAGGGGCGGGGCTTTTCGACGTAGCCGCCCACTGCCACTTTCACGGGCCATTTCTGGACCATCGTGACAATATGTTCTTCCCCCTGGGTATCGATGAGCACGGCCATCGTGTCGTCAATCTTATAATCTCCTTCCGGGGCAACGGATTTCACGGTGTAGGTATCCTGGAACGCGAAGGGGACCATGATCTTGTGAGGCAGCCAGCCCTCTTTCACTTCGCCCAGCCAGTCTGCGGCATAGACGGTGTCGCCCGGCGCGGCGATCGGCGTGAAATGCCAGATCTTGTCGTGGTCGAGCGGAGCGGTGTATTCCCCGCGCTTGAGAAACACGTCTTCCATCGTGGCGAGGTTGTTCTGGAGGCCGTCGTAGCTGCTGGACAGCAGGCCGGGTCCGAGCTGGACTTCGAGCATATGGCCGTCAAACTCCACCTTATCGCCCTGGCGCAGGCCGCGCGTGCTTTCATACACCTGCACGAATGCGTCCTTGCCCGATACCTTGATGACTTCAGCCATCATTTTCGTGCCGCCCAGGTTGATGTGGCATATCTCGTTCTGGGCCACGTCGCCCTCAAAGCGCACGGTGACCAGGTTGGAGATGATGCCGGTAACTATACCTGTAGTCTTCATGTTATATTGATACGTTATATTTGTTCAGCGTTAATTCCTTTGAATGTGCCTGTGACCTCCCCGACGAGTTGTTTGAACAGGCGCTTTCCGGCTTCCGGATCGAGCTTGTCCCAGCGCGCTGCGATATGGAGCCGCACCAGGAGGGAGAGGATGACATCGATATCGAAGACGTTGAACTGCACCAGTTCCGCTGCCTTGTTCCAATACAGCCGGTCGAGCAGTTTCTCCCGCTCGAAGAGGTTGTCGCGTTGGAAGATCATCAGTGCCTTGTCACATTCCTCAAATTCCTCTTCTACCGGTCGCCCTTCCAGGTATGCGACCTTGGCCAGGCGCATCTTCCGGTCGAAAGCAAACCATTCTTCCAGAAAACGGCAGCGGGTCTGCCGGATGTTCCGGTAGAAATGGGGGGTAAGGTGGCTTCCGTCCCATCCGAATTCGAGCCAGTCCACGAGCGCGCAGTCCTTCCCGGAAAGCCGGCTTTTTACTTCGGCGACTACGGCTTCCGGGTCAACGGGATATTTCCCGAAATCCAGAAGCAGGTCGGGGAAGCTGGCGATGATGTAGGGATAGTTCGACATTATTCTCCGAACAGGATCTTTTTCGTGGCAGGGCGCAGATATTCACCCACGAGCTGCGTGAAATCGTCGGCGGTGAAGCTGAGGCGGTAGCCGCCGTCCTTCGGGCCGATGCGGAATCCGTTGGCGAGGCCTTTGACGTGCTTGACCTCGATGCCTTCGGAAAGGCACTTAAGGGCTTCGTTCTGACCGGCACGCTCCAGTTCCTTCTGGGCAGCGGTGGGGAGAATGACCTCGAGAGCCACACCGTCGGGATTGGCGGCATTGAACGAGCGGACCACCATCGCGATCAGGTCGTTTACGAAATGCTCGTCGGAAAGGGCGACGCCCACCGGTTTGGCAACGGCCTCGGCGACCACCATGTTCTCCACCTGCTGTTTCAGCGCGGCGATGGTCTGCGTGGCGGCCATCTTGAGGTCGCCCTCCACCATGGTGCGCGTATCGGCGGCGTTCTTCTCGGCTTCGGAGCGGATCGCCTCGGCTTCTTCCTGGGCACGGGCTACGATTTCCTGCGCTTCCTGGCGCGCTTTTTCCAGCAACTGGTCGGCTTCCTTTCGGCCTTTGGCAAGCCCTTCATTGTAAAGCCGGTCGGTGAGATCTTGCAACTTGTTCTGCATTGTATGATGATGTTTTGTTTTTTTCAATTCCGCCGCGAAAATACAAATAAAAAGACATTTTTCCTACCTTTGCCAGACTTTCAATCCCCATGAATCTTATCCAACTTTTCAAGAACATCCGCCCCTATGTGCGGCCCTACCGATGGCTGGTGGTTATAACGCTGATCCTCACGCTGGTAGGATCACTCATGGCACAGGTCAACGCCATCGTGCTCGACCGGACGGTCGATGCCATCAACGCACTGATCGGAACCGATTTCACTTGGCCCCAGGCAGCCCGCATCCTGACCATCATTTCCATCGTCCTGCTGGGCAAGGAAATCCTTTCCGCGTTCATCACTTTCGCCCAGAACTACTTCGGGGAAAGGATGCGGATTTTCGTGAGCCGCGACCTCTCGCAGAGCGTCATCGAAAAGGTGCTGACCTTCCGGATGGCCTACTTCAATTCCACGGAAAATGCGACAGGCAAACTGCAGGCGCGCATCGACCAGGGTGTAAGCAGCCTTTCGCGTACGGTGCAGAACTTCTTCATCGACCTGCTGCCGCTGTTCACCAGCGCCCTGCTGGCCCTGATCCTGATGTTCCTGGCCAACGTCTATGTGGGCCTGGTGGCCCTCGGGATCGTGCCGGTCTATTTCTGGATAACCTATCGGCAGGCACGGCGGCTCAAGGGCTGGCGGCGGGAGATGCGCTCGCACCTGGAATCGAAGAGTCAGGGCATCAAGAACATCGTGGATTCCATCAATGTCATCAAGAGCTTCAACCGCGAAAAGATCGAGGCCGGCAAGCAGCTCGATATCCAGAATCAGGTGACCGATAATCAGATGAAGACGCGCAAGGTGGCCTTCTACTATAACGGTCTCAAGAGCTTTGTCAAGCAGGTGGGTACGGTGCTGGTGATTATCCTGACGGCCTATCTGGTGCTTATCGAGTATCCCGGCATGACCATCGGCAAGATCATGTACCACGTGATGCTGTTCAGCAATGTCATCGCGCCCATCACGCAGCTGCAGCGCATCTTCGATGATGTGAACGACGCGCTCATCTACGCTGAGGGTTTCTTTGGTATCCTGAATTCCGATCAGGAGATCGAACAGACCGGCAACTACCGCCCCGAACAGATCCACGGCAAGTTCGAGCTCCAGCATGTGGATTTCACCTATCCCAACGGCAACCAGGCGCTCTACGACGTGAACATGACTATCGAGCCGGGTAAGATCACCGCGCTGGTGGGCCTCTCGGGCGCTGGCAAGAGCACCATCGTCAACCTGCTCGACAAGTTCTACGAGCCGCAGAAAGGGCGGATCCTGCTCGACGGCGTGGACCTGCGCGAGTACGACACCAAATACCTCCGCGAGCACATCGGCCTGGTGTTGCAGAAGAACCACATCTTCGACGGCACCATCGAGGAGAACATCCGCTACGGCAAGCCCGACGCCACGCACGAGGAGGTGGTCGAAGCGGCGAAGAAGTCGCATCTCTACGACCAGATCATGGAACTGCCCAAAGGGTTTGACAACAACGCCGCCGACCTGTCGGGCGGCCAGCAGCAGCGCGTGGCCATCGCCCGCATGTTCCTCAAAAACCCGCCCGTCATCTTCCTCGACGAGCCCACGGCCAGTCTCGACGCCATCGCCACCGAGCAGATCAAGAACAGCATCGACGCCATCAAGAAAGACCGTACGGTCATCATCATCTCGCACAGCATTTCGCAGATCATCGACAGCGAGATGGTGTATGCCCTTCGCACCGGCCGCGTGGAGGAATCCGGACACCCTGACGAGGCCTATAAAAAGGGAGGCGTCTACAAGGAAATCATAGACGCCTCCGCACGGAGTTTGAACATTCAGAAGATCGCCCGCACTATAAGTGGTACGGCCGATGGAAGTCCAAAAGGAAGTGTATGACCTCTTCGGTATCGTCAGTGATATTTAAGATCAGGTTCATGTATTTCCCCCGGTCGTGCAGGTCTTTCAGCAGGGGATAGATGGGGGTCTCTTCGGTATAATACTGCTTTCCCAGGAAGACCATGGGGCTGGAGAAGCCCAGTGTCTTGTAGTGGTTCTGCGCGGCATCCTGGAAGATTTCCTGAAATGTGCCGGCACTGCCCGGGGTATAGATGATGCCGCCTTTCGGGAGGGAGATGACGCAATCTTCGCGGAGGCTGTTGTCGAAAAATTTGGCGATCTGTGAGGCGAAGGGTGTGGCAGGCTCATGTCCATAGAACCAGGTGGGGATGCCGAGACTGTGGAACTGGGGATCGCGGGGGTATTTGTCCATTACCGTCCATGCGCTCGTCAGCCAGCCCCTGTCGCGGAAAGTGGGGCTGCCTGACAGGAGGGAGAGGGCATCCTCGAGTTCGGCCTCGCTGCGCCCCGCCATCCATGCGCCGAGGTGGACGGCCTCCATCGCGCCCGGTCCGCCGCCACTTACCATCAGTTTGCCCAGTTCGGTGAGGCGTTTGCTGATTTCCACGATTTGCCGATAGTGGGGATCCGTACGTTTGACCGCATGCCCGCCCATCACGGCCACGATGTCTTTTTCATCGTAATCTGCGATGAACTGGTCAATTGCGTTGCTGATGGAGTGGTCGTGCAGCAGGCGGCAGAGCGTCTCTTTGATGTTGCTGGTCGCCTTGCCCATCGCCATGTAGCGGTCATAGACAATGGTATCGTAGCAGGTGTAGAAAGTCTCGTGGTAGCCGGGCTTGTAGTGCAGGTAGAGAGAATGGGCGTCGTAGAGTTTGCTGGGGAAAACCTTGAAAGGCATCTTCACGCGAGGCAGCACGATGCAGGCTTCGTCCATCGCGAAATACATCCGGGGCGGGATGATGCAGCCCATGAAAAGGCAGTCCTCGAAGCGGTAGTTCTCGAGCGGGAAGCCGCTTTTCTCAAAATTGATGGCCTGGAAGGCGCAATGGCGGAGGGTCTCGTTGTGGGACATCAATTGACGGAGGTCGTACAACTCATCGACTTGGGTGTAATTCTCTCTCATATCTTACAGATTATCAATATTCTTTCGTTGTTTAGGGCGGTGGCGGCGATATAATGGCCGCCTCCGCCCGGGATGCCGAGCCGCCGACGCAGGGCGTCAGTCGACATCGGGAAATTAAAGGTGGCAAGTTCCAAGCGGTCGAAGCGGCGGCGGAGTTCGCGCTGGGCGGCGTTGCCCCAGGGCAGGACATCTTCAACGACGTAGGTCTTGCCCGGGAATCCTTCCACCGTCGTAGGGGCCGTGTAGAGGTGGGTGCTGGGAGCGAGTTTGGCCAGGTCGAAGCGTTCGGAAAGAAGCCGGAAGGCGCCGGCTTTCCGTACGGCTTTCGAAGGTAGGAAAAGGTATTCCCCGATGGTTTCGGCATAGCTGACCGTGGCCGCGTGTTCTTCCGCGGGCGTGAAGGAAAAGCGTTGCGTGTCGTCGGCGGCAACGATGAGCGGTGTTTCCGTGCTTTCGCGGGTGAGGAGGATCAGCAGTTCCTTCACCTCGCCGCCGGTGGCCACGACGTGCAACTCCCTGGTCTCGGGGAGTTGGGCCAGCGTGCGGGTGATGTCGGCCATCGGTGAAACCTTTGCCAGGACGCGATGGGCATGGGAAAGCAGCAGGTCTTTGATTTCCAGAAGGTTCGGCTCGCATCCGGCGATGTCATACACGCGCTGGCCGGCCTTGCCGCGTCGGGCGGGATCCAGATAGATGAGGTCGAAACATCCTGTCTGCTCCTGCAGCCAGGCGATGCCGTCGCCTTCGTGTACGGCAATGTGGCCGCCCAGCGCGGCGAAGTTGTGGCGGGCTGCCGCGCAGAGTTCGGCGCTGCGTTCGCAGTAATGGGCTTCGGCGGCCTGTCGGCTGAGGAACCAGCAGTCTACGCCCAGGCCGCCCGTGAGGTCGGCGATGCGGCCGCCTCGGGGTACGAATGATTGCTTGTAGCGGGCCGTTGCCTCGGAACTGCATTGCTCCAGCGGCAGGCTGCCCGGGTAGTCGAGTTCGGGATGAGCATACCACGACGGAACCTTTTCCCGGATCTTCCGGCGGGCTTCGATGATGCGTGCTGCCCGTCGCACGTCGATGTCGGGCCAGCGGTCGGCAGAGAACAGCAGGCGACCGGAATCTTCGTCTTCGTGGTCGAGGACGAATCGTATGAAGATTTCTTCCGTCATCTCTACAAATTTACCGTTTTTTTCCGTATATTTGAAAGATAAAACATAAAACCATGGCAAATTATCTTGAAGTAGCCAAAACATGGCTTAGCGACAGTTACGATGTGGAAACCCAGCGCGAAGTGCTGGAAATGATGAAAGATGACCCGAAAGTACTGGAAGATGCCTTCTACCGCACGCTGGAATTCGGCACCGGCGGTTTGCGTGGCATCATGGGCGCCGGAACCAACCGGATGAACCGCTATACCGTCGCCATGGCGACGCAGGGTCTGGCCAACTACCTCAAGATGAATTTTACCGACGAGAAGATATCCGTGGTCATCTCCTACGACAGCCGCAACAACAGCCGCCTGTTCACGAAAGTTTCGGCCGACGTGCTGATGGCCAACGGCATCCATACCTATGTATTCGATAACATCCGTCCTACGCCGGAACTGAGTTTCGCCATCCGCCATCTGGGCTGCAAGGCGGGCATCATGATCACCGCTTCGCACAATCCCAAGGAATACAACGGCTACAAGGTGTTCTGGGAGGACGGCGGACAGATCATCGCTCCGCACGACAAGAATATCATTGCTGAAGTGAACAAGATCACGTCGATGGACCAGGTGCTCATCGATGAGAACAGTTATCCGGAGGGTATCGGCCCCGAAGTCGACAAGGCGTTCCTCGACAGCCAGCTCTCGCTGCTGCTCTCGCCCGAAAGCATCGCCCGGCATCGCGACATGAAGATTGCCTATACGCCGCTCCACGGCACGGGCGTGCGCCTGGTGCCTGCGGGTCTCAAGCAGGCCGGCTTTACGAATGTCTATCATGTGGATGCCCAGGATGTGAGCGATGGCAATTTCCCGACGGTCGCCTCGCCGAATCCCGAGGAGCCGACGGCCATGAAGATGGTCATGGACCGGGCCAACGAAGTGGGGGCCGACATCGCCCTGGGCACCGATCCCGACGCCGACCGCGTGGGCTGCGCCGTACGCAACGACCGCGGTGAAATGGTGCTGCTGACCGGCAACCAGACAGCCACGCTGATCACGAGCTATGCCCTGGCACGCTGGAGCGAGTTGGGCAAGATCGACGGCAAGCAGTATCTGGTGAAGACCATCGTGACAACCGACCTGATGCACGAGATCTGCAAGAAATACGGTGTGGAACTGTTCGACGTGCTCACCGGCTTCAAATACATCGCTAAAATGCAGCATCGCCTGGAGGGCAAAAAGACCTTCATCTGCGGCGGTGAGGAGAGCAACGGTTTCAATGTGGGATCGTTCGTCCGCGACAAGGACTCAGTGATAACATGCTGCATGCTTTGTGAGTGCGCGGCCTGGCTGGCCGACCGCGGGCAGACGCTCTACGGCTATCTGCAGGAAATCTATGCGGAATACGGCTATTTCAAGGAGAGCCTGATCTCGGTGACGAAGAAGGGCAAGGACGGCATCGAGCAGATTCAGCAGATGATGGTGGATTTCCGTACGGATCCGCCGAAAGCGCTGGCCGGTTCGCCGGTGGTGAAGGTGGTTGACTACAACAAGCCGGAGGAGACGGGACTGCCGAAGTCGAACGTGCTGCAGTTCTTCAGCGAAGACGGCTGCAAGGTGACGGTGCGCCCGTCGGGCACGGAACCGAAGATCAAGTTCTACTTCAGCGCCCGTGGCAACAACGCCGACCTCCGCAACCTCGCCCTCCGCGAACAATTCTCGTCGTAACTTGAACGTCATGCCCTGGCCGTTTTGTGACATGGATGCTCCTCATGGTTCGCGGCAGGGGCCTGCTTCGCGTCCGTCCCTTGACGGCTAACTCCTCCCTTTTAGCCTCGCCTCCGGCGAGTCTAACGGTCGTCAGACACACGCCGTCACAAGGCGGGACTCCCGCTCGCACGCCTCTTTCCTGCCGCTCACAAATCGTCGCATCCATTGTCTCAAACGGCTTATGCGGGCATGATGAATAAAGAGAAGATGAAAACATACGAAGAAAAGATCGCGTGGCTGTTCGGCCAGTTCCCATCCTACCAGAAAGTAGGGAAGGTGGCGTATAAGCCGGGGATTGAGACGATGGAAGCCTTCGATGACGCATTGGGGCATCCGCACCTACGGTTCCGCAGTATCCATATCGCCGGAACCAACGGCAAGGGATCCACGAGCCACATGCTGGCGGCGGGCCTGGCGGCTTGCGGCCTGAGAGTTGGACTCTACACTTCGCCGCATCTGGTTGACTTCCGCGAGCGGATAAAGATCGTGGAAGGCGGCGGCTTTCGCATGGTCCCGAAAGAGTGGGTGGAGGGTTTCATCGACCGCTGGCAGCCATTCTTTGAGGAGCACCGTCCCTCTTTCTTCGAGATAACGACCGGCATGGCTTTCGACTTCTTTGCCAAAGAAGCCGTCGATATCGCCGTGATCGAAACCGGCCTCGGCGGCCGTCTCGACTCGACCAACGTCATCACGCCCATCCTGAGCATCATCACCAATATCGGCCTCGAGCACTGCGAGCATCTGGGCCATACGCTGGAGGCTATCGCCGGCGAGAAGGCAGGGATCATCAAGTCCTGCGTTCCGGCCGTGGTGGGGGAGTCTCTGCCCGAGACGCGACCGGTGTTCGAAGCAAAGGCGGCTGCCTGCGGCAGTCCGCTGGTCTTTGCGACGGAGGCGCCGGCATGCCTTGATCTGGGAGTTGCGGATCTCGACCTGCCCGGTGACTACCAGCAGCGCAACCTATGCACGCTGTCGGCGGCGGTGGGTGTGTTGCAGCCGATGCTGGGATTCGATCTGAACGCTTTCCGCGAAGGCGTCTGCCATGCGGCGCACCGCACTGGTCTCCGCGGTCGCTGGGAAACGCTGCGTGAAGCCGATCCGGCTGCCGGAAAAGCGAAGATCATCTGCGACACGGGCCATAATGCCCATGGCCTCCGCTGGGTGGCCGAGCAGATCGACCGCATCTCCTGCGACTACGAAAACGTGTTTTTCATTCTGGGCTTTGCCCGCGAAAAAGATATCGACGCTATCGCTCCGCTGCTGCCCCGCAACGTCCATTACATCTGGACGCAGGCATCCAGCCCCCGCGCCCTTCCCGCCGTCGACCTGGCCAATGAAATGGCCGACCACGGCTTGAACGGCCTTGTGGCCTTCACCGTCCGCGACGCCCTCGCGCTGGCCGACGGCATAGCCGCCGACAAAGACCTGATCTTCATCGGCGGCAGTAATTTCGTAGTTTGCGAGGTGTTGTAGAGGCCCGGTATGAGCCGCTCTGGCAACCGTCTCTATTTCAAACTGAATCGCCAGAGTTTGGAGTGGCGGGGTTCGCGGGAGGTGTGGAAGACGACGTAGGCGTAGTCGGGGGTCAGGCAGATACCTTCTGGCTCGTCTTTCAGGTCGTTGAGGTTACGGGAGAGGACGATCCGTTTGTCCTGGAGGTCGACCAGGTGTAGCAGCAGGTCGTACGGGGCGTAGCCGTCAGGAAGGTATGCATACCGGCCTCGCACGATGCTGCCCTGCCAGATGTTGATGCCGCTGTCAAGTCGGGTGACGTCGAGCACGTCGGCGTCGGTCAGGTGTACCTCTCCGTTCTCGTCGGAATCGGCCAGGCGCGGCAGGCGGAACTTCTTGAGCAACTTGTAGTCGCCGTTTCGGCCCCCGTAGGTGTAGATGAAGCCGTTCTCTGCGTCAAGACACCAGTCGATGGTGCCGGCGTAGTCCGTACCGGTGTAAAATATCTTCTGGACGATACGGCTGCCCTTCAACGTGACATCCGTCACGTAGCAACAGTTTTCACCACCGCAGGAGGCGATGTAGAGCAACGGGAATTGCGACTTGCGAGAGGCCTTTTCCACCCCGAAACAGGCATTGTTGCAATGCGAGGTGTTGCCTTCCAGCAGATAATTGGCGACCATTTTCTTCTTTTTCATATCGAAGATGCAGAGGCGGCCCTTGTCGTGCAATACGAAGGCGTAGTTGCCGTGCATAGCGAACCCTTGCGTGGAGCCGGTGACTTCTTCGTCTTCCGGCGTCCAATCGGCGAAGTCGCAGACGAATTCCGGCTTGAGTGGCGGGATGCCGGATACCCTGCGGAACTCAACGCGGGCGCGCTCCGCCTGGGCGCGGTATTCAGGGTTGGCCTGGAGGAACGCGTAGCCGATGCAGGCGGCCGATGCGCTGGCATCGACGTCGCTCTGCCAGTGACAGCCGGCGATGACGCGGCTTTCCCCGCTTTCCACCGCCCGGTGGAACAGGGCCTCAGCCGCGTCCGGATTCACTTCCGTCAGGATGAGCGCGGCGCTCCAGGCGCGGATGGTGTGGCCGGAAGGATAGGATCCCTCCGTGGCCAGCCACGCGTCGTCCTGCGGGAAGATGGAACTCTCGTGGAAGCGGGCATACGGCCGCATCCGGAAGTAGTGGGCCTTCGGCCGGAAGCGGATCTGTTCGATGGTCGACACGCCGTTGACAAACAGTTTATA
>LUZC01000035.1 GCA_001603505.1 Bacteroidales bacterium Bact_11
GATCAAGTATGAAGGCTATATCGAACGGGAGCGCAAACTTGCCGACAAGATGCTGCGGCTCGAATCGCTCGCTATCCCCCAGGACTTCGATTTTCAAAAAGTAACGGCTCTCAGCATGGAGTGCCGAATCAAACTTAACCGTTATCGCCCGCGCACTATCGCCCAGGCCTCGCGCATTTCCGGCGTCTCTCCGGCCGATATTTCGGTTCTTCTGGTCTATTTCGGCCGGTAGGGTTCCACGTGGAACAAAATGTCGTATATTTGTAGAATAAACTGAATAGTCATGGAAATTCTTCGTACGTTCGACCTGCTTGAGAATCTGAAAACCTATCCTCCGAAAGACGACATTCTGGCGCGACGGTCCCGCGGCAAATGGATCAAGTACAGCATAGACCAGTACTATGAGATTTCCCACGCCGTGGCCTACGGCCTGCTTGCGCTGGGATACAAGCCCGGAACCAAAGTCATCACCATCACCAACAACCGCCCAGAGTGGAATTTCATGGACATGGGCATCAACCTGGCCCACATGATCCATATCCCGGTTTACAGCACCCTGAGCCACGACGACTATGTCCATATCTTCAACAACTCCGACGTGGAACTTATTGTCGTGGGTACGGCCGCGCTGTACAAGCGCATCGCGCCCATCGCCGGCGAAATCGACCGCGAAATCAAGTTCCTGATGATGGACGATTCCGACGAGGTGATGTCGCTGGCCAAGCTCTACGAGCTCGGCCGCGAGAACAAGGAACGCTTTGCGCCTGTGGTGGAAGACAATAAAAAGAATATCAGCCCCGATGAGTGTGCCAGCATCGTGTACACTTCCGGTACGACCGGTCTGCCGAAGGGCGTGATGTTGTCGCACCGCAACATGATGTTCAATTCCCACGGTCATGCCATCCGGCAGACCAAGAACTACAGCCACAAGATGGTGAGCTTCCTGCCGATCTGCCACATGTACGAGCGGACCATGAACTACGAATACCAGGAGCTGGCGATCAGCACTTATTACGCCGAAAGCCTGGCCACCATCGCTTCCGACCTCAAGGATTGCCATTCCGATGGTTTCTGCGCCGTGCCGCGTGTGCTTGAAATGATGTACGGCAAGCTGGAAGACGCCGGCAAAAAACTAACGGGCATCAAGAAAAAGATCTATTCTGCCGCCTGGAAATATGCGAACACGTTCGACAACGAAAACAACGGCTGGTTCTATCTGCAGAAGCAGAAACTCTTCGACAAGCTGGTGTACAGCAAATGGCGCGAAAACCTGGGTGGACACGAGATGCTCGTGGTGAGCGGCGGTTCGTCGATCCAGGCCAAGATCGTGCGTACGTTCAATGCCGCAAAGCTCTATATCTTTGAGGGTTACGGTATGACAGAGACCTCTCCCGTGATTGCGGTCAACTCGCCGGCCGACAAATACAACGTAATTGGCACGGTGGGCAAGGCCATGGACGGCACCGAGCTCTCCTTTGCAGAAGATGGCGAAATCCTGACCCGCGGTCCGCACGTCATGCTGGGCTACTACAAGAACCCTGAGGCTACGCGTGAAATCATCGATGCCGACGGCTGGCTTCATACCGGCGACATCGGGTATCTCCAGGACGGCATATTCCTCAAGATAACCGATCGAAAGAAAGAGATTTTCAAGCTCTCGTCGGGTAAATATATCGCACCTCAGGTCATCGAGACGCTGCTCCGCGAAAATGAATTCATTGACAACGCTTTCGTGTTCGGAGCCGACGAAAAGTTTGCTTCGGCCATCATCATCCCGTCGGCGGCCAAGTTGCGGGAATTTGCTGAGGCCAATGGAATCCACGTCGACAATAAAGCGCAATATCTTGAAAACGAGAAGATTGTGTCGCTTCTGAATCATGAGGTCGCTGCCGTGAACGCGAAACTCGCCGCGCATGAGGCCATCAAGCGCCCGCACTTTGTGTTCGACGAGTGGACGCCCGACAACGGCATGCTTTCCCAAACGCTCAAACCCAAGCGTCGCAACCTCCAGAAGTGGTATGCGCAGATCATTTCAGAGATCTATCAAACTGAGCAATAGGAAAACTCCGCAAAAAACAAAACTTTTTTCAAGAATATTTGGATTTTTGGTAAAGAATTTGTAGATTTGCGGTTGGTTGATAAAAATGGGATAATTCTATGAATACACCTGTTGAACTGAAATATACAAAAGATCACGAGTGGGTTCGCGTCGAGGGCGATGTGGCCATTGTCGGTATTACCGATTTCGCGCAGAGCGAATTAGGCGACATTGTGTTTGTCGACATCCAGACGGAAGGCGAAATGCTGGCCAAGGAAGAGGTGTTCGGTACGATCGAGGCGGTGAAGACAGTGGCCGATGCGTTCATGCCGGTTTCCGGCGAAGTGGCCGAAGTCAATCCGGCACTGGAAGGCGCTCCCGAGCTTGTGAATTCCGACCCCTATGGGGAAGGATGGATGATCAAGATCAAATTCTCCGATCCGTCGGAATTTGATACTCTCCTTTCTGCTGCGCAGTATGAGGAAATAATCTGATTTGTAAAAAATCAAAAATGTGATGTGTTCAAGGGGAGTCCCAACCGGGATTCCCCTTGGTTATTTACAACATCTTCAGTGCAAGCTTGATGACGCCTTCCAGGGCGAGCGAGGCATTGTCCTTGAGCAATCCGCTGACAACCTTCTCGACAGAGGCTTTCGGGAAGCCGAGGAGCGTCAGGGCTGAAACCGCCTCCTCGCGGACGGTCGATACACCGGTCGTCGTTTCGAAGGTGAATTCGCCGCTGGTCTGGTCGACCTTGTCTTTCATATCGACGATGATACGCTGGGCGGTCTTGAGGCCGATGCCCTTGACGGACTTGAATTTCTTCACGTCGTTCGTAATGATGGCTTCTTGCACCTCCGAGGGCGTCATCGCCGAGAGGATCATCCGGGCAGAGCCGGGGCCTACGCCGCTGACGGCGATGAGCTGCAGGAAGACCGCACGTTCCATCCTGTCGGCAAAACCATACAGCGACTCGTCGCCCTCGCGCACAATGTGGCACGTGTAGAGCTTCACGGGGCTGCCGCACATATTTTGGATTTTCGAAAAAGTACTCAGTGAAATCATCAGGTCATAGCCCACGCCGTAAGCCTCCACAATGGCGTCGGTGGGCGTGAGTTCGGTAAGCGTACCGGTGATATATTCGTACATAAGGCTGTTTTTTCAAAAATTATCGGTAAAAATAGTTAATTTTGCAAGATTATGGACATTCGAGAAGAATTTCTTGCTTTGGACCAGACCGTTTACGGGCGGCCGCTGGTGTATTTCGACAATGCGGCCACTGCACAGCGGCCCCGCACCGTGCTTGAACTCCAGCAGCGCCTGAGCGTGGAGGCCAACGCCAATGTCCATCGTGCCGTCCACCATCTAGCTGCAGAGGCCACCGACCATTACGAGGCCGGTCGCGAGGCTGTGCGGGCCTTCCTGCATGCACCTGCGCGGGAGAACATCATTCTAACCAGCGGAACGACAGCTTCCATCAATCTGGTGGCCCATTGCTTCACGGAACGTTTCCTGAGAGCGGGCGACCGCATCCTGGTGGGCGAGGCGGAGCATCACAGTAATCTCGTTCCTTGGCAGATGGCCTGCCAGCGGCACGGGGCTACGCTGGAGGTGCTGCCGGTCGATGAAAATGGGGAGTACAGCCTTGCGGCGCTGGAGAGCCGGTTCCGGGCGGCAGAAGGCCGCATCAAGCTGGTAGCGATCGCGCATATTTCCAATGTATTGGGAATCGTGAATCCTGTGAAGGAAATCGTGCAGGTTGCACATCGCTATGATGTGCCGGTGCTGCTCGACGGGGCGCAGGGCATCGTTCACGAACCCGTTGACGTGCAGGCGCTCGACTGTGACTTCTATGTGTTTTCCGGACACAAGATTTATGCGCCGACGGGTATCGGGGTGCTGTATGGCAAAAAGGAATGGCTCGAAGCGATGCCTCCCTATATGGGAGGCGGAGAGATGATTGAATCCGTATCGTTTGAAAAGACCACTTACGCTCCGCTGCCGTTGAAATTCGAGGCTGGAACGCCCAATTTCCTGGCTGCGGCCTGCATGGTCCCTGCGCTGGAAATGGCCCGGATGATGGCGGAAAGTGCGGAACTGCAGCAGGCACAATGCGAAATGCGGGATTTCCTGCTGGAAGAGCTGGACAGGGTGGAGGGGCTTCGGATCTACGGCTTGCCGCACGAGAGATCCCGGAAAATTCCCCTGATCTCGTTCTCCGTGGAAGGCGCCTTTGCAGGCGATATTGCCCAGATTCTCGATAAAATGGGCTTTGCGCTGCGGTCTGGCCACTTGTGTGCAGAACCGCTGCTGCGTCGCTTTGGGCAGACGTCGGTGCTGCGTGCGTCGCTGGCCCCGTATAACACCTTGGCGGAGTGCGAGTCTTTCATGGCGGCGCTTCGCCGGGCCATCAACATGTTGAGATGAAAACCATTCAGGAAATACAAGTAGAAATTGTCGAAGAATTTGCCGTCTTCTCCGACTGGATGGATAAATACGAATATCTCATTGAACTGGGCAAGGGCATGCCCGTGATCGACGAGAAGGACAAGACGGAGGAACATCTGATCAGCGGCTGCCAGTCACGGGTATGGCTCTCGTGCCGAAAGGTGGAAGGACGGCTGTATTTTGCCGCCGACAGCGACGCCATCATCACCAAGGGCATCATATCCCTGTTGCTGAAAGTATATAATGGGCAGAAGCCCGAAGACATCCTTTCCGCCGACGAAGGCTTTATTGAGCAGATCGGCCTCAAGGAGAATCTTTCGCCCACACGTGCCAACGGCCTGGTGTCGATGATCGAGACGATCAAGCAGTATGCGGCGTCGTTCAGCGCTCCGGAACCGGCTGCGGGCAAAGATTTGGAAGCGGATATCGTGCTGGCATTGAGGCAGGTGTACGATCCTGAGATTCCGGTGAACGTATACGACTTGGGCCTGATCTACGACATCCAGGTGGATGCCGACGGCCAGGTGTTTATCAAAATGACGCTCACGGCGCCCAATTGCCCCATCGCTGACGAGGTGGTGATGCAGGTGCGCGAGGCGGTGGCCGATGTGCCGGGGGTGAAGGATGTGCAGGTGGACCTGGTGTTCGAGCCGGAGTGGACCACCGACCGCATGAGCGAAGAGGCAAAACTGGAACTGGGACTGCTATGATCTATCTGGCGCTGGGATCGAATCTTGGGGACCGGGAATGGAACCTGGAGCAGGCGAAAGCGCTGCTGGCGGAAGCGCTGCGCGTGGACATGCTGTGCTCGCAGGTGTTGGAAACGGAGGCGTTGGGCTTTGAAGGGCCGGCGTTCCTCAATCAGGCGGTGTGTTTCGAGAGCGATATTGAGCCGGAAGCGCTGCTCGACCTCTGCCAGGACATCGAGGTACGGCTGGGGCGGCCCCGCCACACGGCGGAATACGACGCGGAGGGCAGACGCATCTTCCACGACCGTACCATCGACATCGACATACTGAAATACAACGATTTAGAAATACATATCGATCGGTTGGACATCCCGCATCCGCAAATCTGGGAGCGTCCTTACGTACAAGAATTATTAAACGATATCACAATATGACACAGGAAGAAGTATTCAAGACGCTGGTTGCACACGCCAAGGAATATGGTTTCATCTTTCAGTCCAGTGAAATCTACGACGGACTGAGCGCCGTGTACGACTATGGCCAGATGGGCGTCGAGATGAAGAACAACATCAAGAAATACTGGTGGGAAGCGATGGTCCACCTCAACGACAACATCGTGGGCATCGACTCCGCCATATTCATGCATCCGCGCATCTGGGAGGCCTCGGGTCACGTGGGCGCCTTCAACGATCCACTCATCGACAACAAGGACTCCAAGAAGCGCTACCGCGCCGACGTGCTGATCGAGGAGTATCTCGCAAAACTCGAGGAAAAGATGGACAAGGAAGTGGAAAAAGGCCGCCGCAAATGGGGCGAAGCCTTCAACGAGGAGCAGTTCCGCGCCACCAATCCCAACGTACAGCGCAGCAAGGTCAAATACGACGAGGTCCATGCCCGCATGACCAAGGCGCTCAACGACAACGACCTCAAGGAGCTCCGCCAGATCATCGTGGACTGCGAGATCGCCTGCCCGATCTCCGGCACCAAGAACTGGACCGACGTGCGTCAGTTCAACCTGATGTTCAGCACCCAGCTGGGCAACGTGGACGGTGGCGTGGGCACCATCTATCTGCGTCCCGAGACGGCGCAGGGCATCTTCGTGAACTTCCTCAACGTGCAGAAGACCGGCCGCATGAAGGTGCCCTTCGGCATCGCGCAGATCGGCAAGGCGTTCCGCAACGAGATCGTGGCGCGGCAGTTCATCTTCCGCATGCGCGAGTTCGAGCAGATGGAAATGCAGTTCTTCGTGCGTCCTGGCGAGGAGATGAAGTGGTTCAACCAGTGGAAGCAGACGCGCCTGGCCTGGCACAAGGCCCTCGGCCTGGGCGATGAGAAATACCGCTTCCACGACCACGAAAAGCTGGCGCACTACGCCAATGCCGCCACCGACATCGAGTTCGAATTCCCGTTCGGTTTCAAGGAGCTCGAAGGCATCCACAGCCGCACCGACTTCGACCTGTCGCAGCACCAGAAGTTCAGCGGCCGCAAGATCCAGTATTTCGATCCCGAGACCAACGAGAGCTACACGCCGTACGTCATCGAGACCTCCATCGGCCTCGACCGTACGTTCCTGGCCATCCTTTCCTCCTCTTACACGGAAGAGGCCCTCGACAACGGCGAGACGCGCGTGGTGCTGCGCCTGCCCGCCTGCATCGCGCCTGTCAAGCTGGCCGTGCTGCCGCTCGTCAAGAAGGACGGCCTGCCTGAGAAGGCCCGAGAGATACTGGACGACCTGCGCTTCGAGTTCAACTGCCAGTACGACGAGAAAGACTCCATCGGCAAGCGCTACCGCCGCCAGGACGCCATCGGAACCCCGTATTGCATCACCATCGACCACGATACGCTGGAAGATGGCTGCGTGACGCTGCGCGACCGTGACTCGATGCAGCAGGAGCGCATCCCCATCGAGCGCCTGCGCGACATTGTCACCGAAAAGGTGAGTATGAAACCGTTGTTCCGTCAGATTCATAAAATTTAGCACAAACCCTTGTCCGAAGAAAAAGCGCTTAGTCTTCTTCTTTTTTCTGGGCCTCCTGTCGATGCAGGCATGCCAGCCGGATCCATATCTGACGGTTGCGCCCGATGGTTTGCGAACGCGGACTTCACGAACGACCCGGCGGAGATTCATTGGAGCGCCTTCCTGTCGGATGACCGCTATAAAAATGAAGTCGGCGTTTTCGAGGGATGCGCCCTGTATAGCCTCGGCGCTTACCGGCCTTCGGCCAACAGTATGATGAATGAGAATTTCGAGTATTTCAATGCTCCGTCCCGCTGGGCCATTTACCAGCGTATCATGCAACTTAGCGGGGAGGAATGCAGTTTCGAGAAATTCCTCGAGTACGATGCCGTGAACCGGGGGAAAGCGGCTTCGTCCGCTCCGGGAGCCCGGTCTTCATACAGTCCGACTACACCGCCGACCGTTGTCAGATGACGCAAGGTTTCGGGTTTTGCTGCATTTATGTAGTAGTAAAACCAATGGCCATGAAAAGACTGATCTTATTGTTTCTCGCGGTCATGCCGCTGCTGTTCTCCTGTGTCTCTTTTGAAGGACTCGTGGAAACGGGCGGCGACTGCATCCTGAAAACGCCGGATGGCAGGAAAATCAAATTCGAGCTTGCCCGGGTGGTGTCGGACAAACTCATCGTCAGCCGGACGGGAGGGTCGTCCATGGATGAGCCGGTATCGCTGAGCCTGTATTATGAGGGGGATTTGAAATCCGGGGAATTCAAGGTCGAGCGGATGAAGCTCTCGCTGGTGTCGCCCTTGTCGAGCACCGTGCGGGACGACGATGAGACCCAAGTTTTCTCCGGCAAGGTCGGTATTGCGAAAGTGGCGGATTCCTATTTGGTTCTCCGACTGAAGAATGTCAGGTACTCTCTTCCCAAGGGGGAATATGTCCTTAATGGCGACCTGGTGGTGGCCACGGGGGAACTTGTTATCCTTGATGCGGTGATACCCGACGGCGCTGCGGGCAAGTACCACATGTTCGTGGATTACTGGAAGAACGACGCAGGCACCTGGAGCACCGACCGGGACGGGACCACCTACAAGTACCAGGGCCTGTTGTGGGGCAAGGACGGGATTCCGGAAAAGGACGTGGGGTATGTGGTGCTGACCAACGACCTGGGTATCACGTTCGACGAGGTGAAAAGGAGCATGTACTCGTCGAGTTCCCTGGACTGGATTCCGAAAGAACGAGCCCGGCTGATAGGGTTCTACTATTAGCAAAAATAGCGGCAGATGCCGCTATTTTTGTGTCGGGATGACACGACTCGAACGTGCGACCCCTTGGTCCCAAACCAAGCGCGCTACCAACTGCGCCACATCCCGATCTGCCGCAAAGGTACAAAAAAATTTGGCGTATTTCAGAAAACCCCCTATCTTTGCATTCCCCCGGTGAGGTGGGTGAGTGGCTTAAACCACCAGTTTGCTAAACTGACGTACGGGATTACCGTACCGGGGGTTCGAATCCCCCCCTCACCGCTAAGCGGAAGAAGAATGCGCGACAAGCTTGCTTGATCGCGCATTATTATGGAGCAAAGTGACGGAATGACATCCGAAGGAAAAACCAATATATGGAAAAGACTGCTGAGCGTGGCTGCGCTGGGGTGCGCCATTTTGTTTGGCTTCGTGGTCGGTCTTCGGACGGGCGACCGGATCAGTGCATCGCCTTTGACGATTGAGACCGCCGGTGTCGTGGATGTCCCGGTGACTATCGACACCCTGATGGTTCCGGAAACGCCGGCGATGCCGGATTCCCTGGCAGAGGAGCCCGAGGTCGCGGCAAGATACACAAAACAACAGATTGCGCAAGGCGTGGAGTATCTGGCGGCGCACAACCGCTGGAACCGCGACGAAATGGAGCAGATACCTGTGTTGCAAGGCCTTTGGGATGCCGTGAATACCTATGCGCTCGACGACATTCGCTCCTACAACGAAACCCTTGCCTCCACGCCCCTGACCACAATCGTTGAGGGCCTCGAGAAGAAACCCAAACAAGGCTATTACGCGGCCAAAAACGACCACGTCATCACCCTGAGCACATATATCAAACGATTGCGATAAGTCTTAATAAAGACTCTGGATGAAGGCGTTATAGTCTTTCTTGCCTTCCTTTTCGAATTTCTTGCGCGCCTTGAAGATTTCACGTTGCTGTTCTTCTGTGTCGGTGCCGACCGTCTGACCGTCGACATGTTTCCAGTAGAAGTGGTCGGGATACTTCTTGCGCTTGTCTTTGGCGTCGGTCATGTGCTTTTGTTCGGCCTCCTGCGGCGTGGCGAAACGGCCGAAGCCGGCGGGCGCCTTCGTGATGCCTGCATACCAGGGCACATACACTTCACAGCAAGGCCGCCCGAAGGCGTTCCACATCACGCAGCCGGTGTCGAAGCCCATTCCCTTGCGGAGCTGGAAGATGCTCGACAGGATCGTGTGGTCGTTGCAGATGCTGTTTTCCAGATGGCCGTCGGCCGTGACCGGCTCGTGGAGCGCAAGCACGTTCATCATGTCGCGGAGCGATACCTTTTTCTGCGGGACCGAGGCGAATTCGCCCGGCTTCTCGGCGCCGAAAAAGTACTCCCAGGCCTCTTTGTGGCGGGAAATGTTATTCTCTGATTTCACCGATTTCTCGGATGCGTAGGCTTTTGCGAAATTGAAGGCACCGTCTTTGGCGGGATCGTACCAGCCGCGGGAAACGGCATACTCCACCAGGTCTTCCGCGCCGGCGAAATTGACAGCATCGTCGAGATCGATTTCCCCGATGACATAGTAGTTGGGGATGGTCATCACCTTGTCGTCGGGGACGCGCTGGGCTACCCAATGCTTGCCCTTGACCACAGAAACGACCCATCCTTCCGCCGGATCGGCTACGATGTAGCTGCGGCCGCTGCCCTTGTAGCCGAAGGTTTCGACCATCGAACCGATAAGCTCCACCGCTTCACGGGCGGAACGGGCGTATTTGGCGACGGACAGCCGGACCTCGTAGAGGACGCCGCCATCGGTAAACTCGCCCTTGTCTTCGCGCGACGGACAGCCGTTGGAGGCAATCGACACGCCAAACTGGTTCATGAATACATCGGCTACTTCCATACCGGGAAACTCACACCAGATGTAGCGGAGGTTCTTGTCGGTTGCGGGAACCACGTAGACGTTGAGCATCTGTTCGCCGCTGTCGTCTTCGTTGTGGGCCATGAGCACAGACCCGTCGACGGTGGCGGCGCTGCCGGCGATAATGGAAAAACAGTTGTAGTCTTGCGCCGTGGCAGTCAGCATGCTGCAGCAGAGGATGGCGAGGGGGAGGAGGATCTTTTTCATGGTTCCAAAGTTAGTAAAAATATCAATCCATTTTTGCTATCTTTGCAAGTTATAATTTTTGAGAGAGAAAAATGGCTTTGAAATGCGGAATCGTAGGGTTGCCGAATGTAGGTAAGTCCACCTTGTTCAACTGCATCAGCTCGTCGAAGGCACAAGCGGCGAATTTCCCGTTCTGCACCATCGAACCCAATGTGGGTTCGACCACGGTGCCCGACCGGCGCCTGGGGGTGTTGACCGACATCTGCCATCCGAAGCGGACCATTCCGGCTACCGTGGAGATCGTAGATATTGCGGGCCTGGTGAAAGGGGCGAGCCGCGGCGAGGGCCTGGGTAACCAGTTCCTGGCCAACATCCGCGAGACCGACGCCATCCTGCATGTGCTCCGTTGCTTTGACGACGAGAATGTGACGCACGTGGACGGCAGCGTCGATCCGGTGCGCGACAAGGAAATCATCGACCTCGAACTGCAGATCAAAGACCTTGAGACGGTGAACAACCGTCTGGCCAAGGTGCAGAAACAGGCGCAGACCGGCGGCGACAAGCAGGCGAAGAAAGCCGTGGACGTGCTGCTTCGCTACAAGGAAGTGCTCGAACAGGGCCGCAACGCACGCGAAGTGGAACTCGACAAGGAGGAAGACCGCCGCATCGCGAAGGAATTCTGCCTGCTGACCAACAAACCCGTGCTGTATGTGTGCAACGTGGACGAGGCGTCCGCGGCGACGGGCAACGCCTATGTGGAGGCGGTGCGCAGTGCCGTAGCGGGCGAAGATGCGCAGATCCTGGTGATTTCGGCCAAGATCGAGAGCGAGATCGCGGAGCTGGAGGACCCGGAGGAGCGCGCGATGTTCCTTGGGGAGATCGGGCTCGAAGAATCGGGCGTGGTGCGCCTCATCCAGTCGGCGTATGCACTGCTCAATCTCCAGACGTTCTTCACGGCAGGTGCCGACGAATGCCGCGCCTGGACCATCCACCGGGGCGACAAGGCGCCGCAGGCGGCGGGCGTGATCCACACCGATTTCGAGAAGGGTTTCATCCGCGCGGAGGTCATCAAATACGACGATTTCGTGTCGCTCCAGAGCGAAGCGGCGTGTCGTGCGGCCGGCAAACTGGCCAGCGAAGGAAAAGAGTATGTGGTGCAGGATGGCGACATCATGCACTTCCTGTTCAACGTATAATACAAACAATCCATATGATGAAAAGAATGCTTTTTGTTGCGGCGATGACGGCAGTCCTGGCGGTCTGCAGCACCGGATGCTCCCAGCATCGCGCCGCAAAACCCGACTGGTTTACCAATCCTACGTATTTTGAGGAGAAGAACGGCATGTATGAGGAGATGCCCGTTTTCCCGAGAAATATCGTGATGGTCGGCGACGACTACATTGACCGGGGAATCTGGAGTGAGTTCTACGGCGACACGACCCTCAAGAACCGCGGTATCACCTACGACGCCACGGAACACGTGCTCTACCGCATCGAGCCGATCGCGACCCGTAAGCCGGCCAAGATCTTCGTGAGCGCGGGTTTCAACGACCTGCTCCACGGCACGGCGCCGGAGGTCATCACCGAAAACATCAAAAAAATCTTCACCACCGCCAAGAAGGCTTCGCCCAACACCAAACTCTATTGGCTCAACATCGTGCTTGCTCCGCTCGACGAGAAACAGGCCGCTGCGGGCGCCCAGGTCAACGAAGCCGTAAAGGAGCTCTCGGCCAAGGCGGGCTTTACCTGCATCGACCTGGATGCCGTCCTGAGCGAAGGCATCAAGAGCGGTGCGTATTCCTGGGATGGCGGGAAATACCTCAATGGCGCGGGCTATGAAGCTTATGCCAAGGCCATTGAGGACGAAGTCGGCAAGCCGGCCCTCAACACAGCGGACGACAAAACCTATCCGCTCGAGGTATCGGACTACTACAAGCATCGCGTGTCGATGTTCCGTTCCCTTCCCGCTACGGAGCATAAGATTGTGATGCTGGGCAACAGTTTGAACAACAACGGGCTGTGGGAAGAACTCTTCCCGATGGGCTATGTCATCAACCGCGGCATCAGCGGTGACGTGATTGACGGCGTGCATCAGCGCATCGATGAATTCGTGGGCGAAAACCCCGACAAAATCTTCCTGATGACCGGCACGAACGATTTTATCAACGACGCTTCCGTTCCGGTTTCGGAGGTCTGGAACCGTTATGAGTCGCTGATCGCCGACCTGCGGAACCAGTGTCCCAGTACATTGATTTACGTGCAGAGCATCCTGCCGCTGAATCCCAAGACCAAGTTCTACGAGGGCTTCAACGAGAAGGCCGCCGAAGTCAACAAGATGTTGTCGGCCGGCAAAGAGCGTTATCAGTATTTCTATCTGGATATCGCTTCGCTGCTGTCCGATGAAAACGGGGACCTTCGTTCGGAATGCACGACCGACGGTATCCATCTGTCGGCGCTCGGCTATTTCCTCTGGGCTGCCGAGTTGGCAAAAGGCAATCGCATGATGCAGAATCTGGATTTCAACAAAATCGCTGAATAATAACTATGTATCGTACGCATACTTGTGGAGAATTGCGCCTGGGCAACGTGGGTCAGACCGTGACGCTGGCCGGCTGGGTGCAGAAAAGCCGCCGCCTGGGCGGTATGAGTTTCGTGGACATCCGCGACCGCTACGGTATCACGCAGCTGCGCGTCGACGAGACGACCGATCCCGAAGTCAGTGCCGTTGCCGCCGGGCTCGGCCGGGAATTTGTGATCCAGGCCATGGGCGTGGTGGAAGAACGCCAGAGTAAGAACGCCAAGATGCCGACGGGCGACATTGAGATCCGCCTCACGGCGCTCAAGGTGCTGAATGCTTCGCAGACCCCGCCTTTCACCATCGAGGACGAGAGCGACGGCGGCGAGGACATCCGCGCCAAATACCGCTACCTCGACTTGCGCCGCGGCCCGCTGAAGAAAGCGCTGATGCTGCGTCACCGCATGGCGCACGAGGTGCGCAACTATCTCGATGAGAAAGGTTTCCTGGAGATCGAAACCCCGTTCCTCATCAAATCGACGCCCGAAGGCGCCCGCGACTTCGTGGTGCCTTCCCGCATGAATCCGGGCGAGTTCTATGCGCTTCCGCAGAGCCCGCAGACGTTCAAGCAGCTGCTGATGGTGGCGGGTTACGACCGCTATTTCCAGATCGTGCGCTGCTTCCGCGACGAGGACCTGCGCGCCGACCGCCAGCCGGAGTTCACGCAGATTGACTGCGAGATGAGCTTCGTGGAGCAGGAAGACGTGCTCGACCTGTTCGAGGGAATGATGCGCCACCTCTTCAAGGAGGTCATCGATGTGACCATCGCCCCGAAAATCCCGCGGATGAGCTGGTACGATGCCATGGATCATTACGGCAGCGACAAGCCCGACATCCGGTTCGACATGCGGCTCCACGAGATCACCCCGCTGGTGCAGGGACACGGTTTCAGCGTGTTCGACAGTGTGGAATACGTGGGTGCGATCGCCGTTCCCGGCGCCGCCGGCTATACCCGCAAGCAGACCGATGAACTCACCGAATGGGTGAAGCGTCCGCAGGTGGGCGCCAAGGGCCTGGTGTACGTCAAGGTGAACGAAGACGGCACGCTCAAGTCGTCGGTCGACAAGTTCTACTCGCCGGAAGACCTCGAGAAAGTCGTGGCGGCTGTCGGCGCGAAGAAAGGCGACCTGGTGCTGGTGCTTTGCGGCGCCAAGCGCAAGACGCAGAACATGCTCGGCGTGCTCCGTCTCGAGATGGCCGGCCGTCTGGGCCTGCGCAATCCGCACGAATACGCCCCGCTGTGGGTGGTGGATTTCCCGTTGCTCGAGTGGGACGACGAGACGCAGCGTTTCTATGCGATGCACCATCCGTTCACGGCGCCCAAGCCGGAACATCTGGAGCTGTTCTACAGCGACAGGAAGGAAGACCTGGAACGCGTGTGCGCCAACGCCTACGACTTCGTGCTCAACGGCGTGGAGCTCGGTGGCGGCTCGATCCGTATCCATGCGGCCGATGTGCAGCAGCGGATGTTTGAGGTGCTGGGCATCTCGAAGGAAGATGCAGACTACAAGTTCGGGTTCATTATCAACGCGTTCAAGTTCGGCGCCCCGCCGCACGGCGGTCTGGCTTTCGGTTTTGACCGTGTTTGCGCCCTCTTCGGCGGGCAGGAGACCATCCGCGATTACATTGCGTTCCCGAAGAACAACATGGGCCGCGATGTGATGCTCGACGCGCCTTCGCGCATCGACGACGTGCAGATGGACGAACTGTTCCTCAAAAGTGTAGCGCCTCAGAAATAGCGCTAGAAGAGCGTGCTTTCATCGCCGAGAAGATTGAAACTGCGGCGGTGATAGGGAGTGACACCGTGCTGCCGGATGGCGGCGCGGTGTTCTTCTGTGGGGTAGGCCATGTTGCGGTCCCAGCCGTAGGGGGGATACTCCAGGGCCAGTTTCCGCATGAACTCGTCGCGGTGTGTCTTGGCCAGGACGCTGGCGGCGGCGATGGCCTGCACGGTGGCGTCGCCTTTGACAACGGTGTGCGAAGGGGTGTGGTTCCAGCCCTTGAAGCGGTTGCCGTCGACGAGCACCAGGCCGGGACAGACCGGCAGTTTGTCGAGCGAGCGTTTCATGCCTTCGATGGAGGCGTTCAGGATATTGATGCGGTCGATTTCTTCAGCGTCGACGGCCGTGACGGCCCAGGCCAGGGCTTCGCGTTCGATGACGGGACGGAGTTCGTCGCGCTGGGCTTCGGTGAGCTGCTTGGAGTCGTTGAGGAGCGGATGGGAGAATCCTTCCGGAAGGATGACGGCAGCTGCGAACACGGGGCCGGCCAGGCAGCCGCGGCCCGCTTCGTCGCAACCGGCTATGAGCGTCCGGCTGCCGGAGAGCAGGGCCCTTGCATCGGCGATGCAGCGGGTGGTGTCGGGTTCGAACTCGGTGAGGGCATAGACATCGGCGATGCCCGCTTTTTTCCATACGGGGGCAGGAAGAGTGCACTGCCCGCAGACGACGACAGGCTTCTTTTTGTATTTCCTGCAGAGCGAAAGGATGCCCCAGATGAGTTTGCCATCAAGGCTCTGGCCGTCGAAACGGCCTTCTCCGGTAAAAACGATGTCGGCTTCGGCAATATGCTGCTCCAGGCCGGCCATCTCGCCAAAGAGGCGCCAGCCGGGCACAAGCTCGGCCCCGAGCTTGTGGAGGGCGGCGCCCACG
>LUZC01000036.1 GCA_001603505.1 Bacteroidales bacterium Bact_11
CGCAGCATCTTGTCGGCAAGTTTGCGCTCCCGTTCGATATAGCCTTCATACTTGATCCGGATTTCGGCCGCATCACGCACTTCCTGCTCGTCGACAACGACCTCCTGCCGTTCTCGCCCATCCCATGGCGTAAAGGCGATCTCGGCTTGCTCGGCTTGTGCATTTTGGTGCGGGTGGGTTGCTGTTCCGGAAACCATGCCACCCTCTTGCGCTTGTTCCCACAAGCCGTCGATTGTTCCACGTGGAACGTTTGCAAGTAACCCATCCAAAGAAACACCGGGGCGAACTAACAAATCAGAGGCTTTATGGGTTGTTTCGATGGGCGTTGACTCCACCGAAAGCAAATAATCATTGACTTCCTCTGGCTTGAGCGAAGTCTCACGAAGCGTCCGGTCGAGCGCTTCAACCTTCTCGTACTTCTCTTGAAACACCTTCCAGCGGAAATCCGAAACCAGACCCAAATCCCTTCCCAGGGGCGTGAGACGGAGGTCTGCGTCGTCTTGACGGAGCAAAATCCGATATTCCGCACGAGAGGTAAACATCCGATAAGGCTCGTCAACGCCTTTCGTAATCAAATCGTCGATCAGCACACCAATATAAGCCTCATCGCGTTTCAGGATAAGCGGCTCGCGACCAGAGAGCTTTAAATGCGCGTTGATGCCCGCCATCAGACCCTGGGCAGCCGCCTCCTCATATCCTGTAGTTCCGTTCACCTGGCCTGCCAGATACAACCCGGGAACAACGCGGGATTCAAGTGTGGCATGCAAATCGGTCGGATCGAAATAATCGTATTCAACCGCATAGGCAGGACGGAAGATCGTCACATTCTCGAGACCCTCGATAGCATGGAGAGCCTCCATTTGCGTCTCAAGCGGGAGCGACGAGGAGAAACCCTGCAGATAATACTCATGCGTATTCCAACCCTCCGGCTCGAGGAACAACTGGTGTGAATCCTTCCCGGCAAACGTGCGAAGCTTGTCTTCGATCGAAGGGCAATAGCGCGGGCCGATGCCGTGGATCCGGCCGGTGAAAAGCGGCGACCGGTCGAAGCCGGTGCGGAGAATATCGTGAACCCGCGAGTTGGTGTGCACCAGGTAGCAGCATCGTTGCGCTCTCCCCTGCTGGATCGCCGTCGGAACCGGCAGGAATGAAAAACGGGCAGGATCGGCATCGCCGGGCTGCTGTTGCAACCGGGACAGATCGACCGAGCGGACATCGATCCGGGGCGGGGTTCCCGTTTTCATCCGGCCGACCTTGAGTCCCGCTTCGCCCAAAAGTCGAGAAAGACCCTTAGACGGAAGTTCGCCGAGGCGCCCGCCTTCCGACATGGACAGACCCACGAAAAGCAGACCTTCGAGGAAAGTGCCGGCCGTCAGAATCACCGATTTGGCGCCAAATTCGGCGCCCATCGCCAAACGGACCCCTGAAATTTTCGATTCTCGGAGCGTTATCTCCGTCACAGAATCTTGCCAAATGTCTAAGTTACAGGTATTTTCGAGGATATACCGCCAGTTCAGCGAAAAGTTCAATTTATCGCATTGCGCGCGCGGACTCCACATTGCCGGACCCTTCGAACGGTTGAGCATCCGGAACTGGATGGTCGAAGCGTCGGTCACAAGACCTGAGCATCCGCCGAGCGCATCGATCTCGCGGACCAGCTGCCCTTTGGCAATGCCGCCCATTGCCGGATTGCACGACATCTGCGCGATCTTGTTCATGTCCTGCGTTACCAGCAGGACACGCGAGCCTAGCCGCGCGGCGGCAACCGCCGCCTCACATCCGGCATGGCCGGCACCCACCACGATGATGTCGTATTCGGCGACCATCTCCTAAGCCTCGAGCAGCAGCATGTCGCAATACAGAGACAGGGCTCGGTTCTCCGCCGCACGCATCCGCTTCTGGTGCCAGGGATCGCAATCGTCGTAACCCATCAGATGCAGCAGGCCATGCACGATCACGCGCAGCAGCTCCCGGTCGAAACCCTCGCCGTACACATCGCCGTTGGCCCGCACCGTGTCGATGCTGATGTAGATGTCGGCGCTCACACCCTTTCGGCCTGTTTCCAGCAGGAAGTCGTCGGAGTTGTCGAAAGTGATGATGTCGGTCTCATAGTCATGGCCCAGGAACTGCCGGTTGATTTCGAGCAGGTAAGGATCGGAACAAAAGATGTAGTTCAGCTCGCCGACGGCATATCCCCTGCCCTTTGCGACCTCACGTAACCATTTACTGATCAACCTTTTCCCTTTCAAAGAGAATCTTGTATCTTCTGTGAAATACCGAATCATAAAAATTTGTACATTTGCAGATTGCAATAGCAAAATTAACACAAAAACTACTCAAACAAATAAAATTATGTCTAAAGTAACAGTCATCGGCGCCGGCAACGTGGGCGCTACCTGTGCAAACGCCATTGCACACATGAAGATCTGCTCGGAACTCGTTCTTCTCGACATCAAAGAAGGTCTCTCCGAGGGTAAGGCTATCGATATGATGCAGACTGCCAAGATGTATGGTTTCGACACCCGCATCAAAGGCGTCACCAACAACTACGCCGCCACCCGCAATTCCGACGTGATCATCATTACCTCGGGTATCCCCCGCAAGCCGGGCATGACCCGCGAGGAACTCATCGGCGTCAATGCCGGTATCGTCAATGGCGTGGTTTCCAATGCTTTGAAATATTCTCCGAAAGCCATCTTCATCATCATCTCCAACCCGATGGATACGATGACCTACCTCACCCTCAAGGCCACCGGCCTGCCGAAGAACCGCGTGATCGGCATGGGCGGCCAGCTCGACAGCAGCCGTTTCTGCTTCTACCTGAGCCAGGCCCTCAAGGCTGCTCCGAGCGATGTGGAAGGCATCGTGATCGGCGGCCACGGCGACACCACCATGATTCCGCTCATCAGCAAGGCTACCTACAAGAGCGTGCCCGTGACCAAGCTCCTCACCCGCCCCGCTGCCCAGAAGGTCGTGGCCGCCACGATGGTCGGCGGTGCCACCCTCACCAAGCTCCTCGGCACCTCCGCATGGTATGCACCGGGCGCTTCCTGCGCCGCCATGGTCAAATCCATCCTGCTCGACGAGAAGAAAGTGTTCCCTTGCTGCTGCTATCTCGAAGGCGAATATGGCCAGGAAGACGTCTGCATCGGCGTTCCCGCCGTCATCGGCAAACGTGGCTGCGTGAAGGTTCTCCAGTACGAACTGACCGCCGAAGAGAAGGCCGCTTTCGACAAGAGTGCCGCAGCCGTAAAGAATGTTAATAACGTGCTTTACGAGAGCAAGATTTTATCTCGTTAACATTCAGCCGATTAGCGTTTTCTTCAGGAAAGTTGTCAACAATTTTTATGAAGAAAAATTGGATTTTATGATTTTTTCTTCTTAATTTTGGGTACTCTAGCACATGGAATGGTGCGAAAGTTGAAATGAAACAATAAAAAACGCAACGATATGGAAAGTAAAATTTCTCCCAAAGCTGACTTGACCAAGAAGAACGGCCTGTTCCTCGAGATCGGTTTGATTGCCGCCCTTGGCATCTGCCTGCTCGCTTTCGAATGGTCGTCTTCCGATAAGGTCGAGACGATGGACCTCACCGCCCAGACGGTGGCCATCGAAGAAGAAGAGATCATCAACACGCAGGAACAGATTGAGACTCCTCCGGAGATGCCCAAGATTCCTGTCCTCTCCGACATCATCGACATTGTGGACGATGATATCCAGGTCAACGACGACCTCTTCATCGACATGGAGGACAATGCGAACCTCGGTGTCGAGATCATGGACTACCATGCGGCCGTCGAAGAAGAAGAAGTTGAGGAAGAAGCCATCCCGTTCGCGTTGGTGGAGGAGAAGCCCAAATTCCAGGGCGGCGATGCCAACACGTTCTCCGCTTGGGTCAACAAGAATCTGCAGTATCCTGAAATCGCAAAGGAAAACGGCGTGCAGGGCCGCGTGACGCTTCAGTTCACGGTCAACACCGACGGTTCCGTGAGCGATGTGAAGGTGCTCCGTGGCGTTGACTCCTCGCTCGACAAAGAGGCTGTGCGCATTGTTTCGATGTCCCCGAAGTGGACGCCGGGCAAGCAGCGTGAACGGCCGGTGAAGGTGGTCTACAACTTCCCTGTGGTCTTCCAGCTCCGCTAATCAAGGGCTTTTACACCTGAAAGGCTGTCCCAAACGGACAGCCTTTTTTTTGCTTACGCAACACTGGCGCGGGTGGGTGGTTGTTCCCGGAACCAGCGTAAGCAAAAAAATTACAAAATCGGATGCTGCATCGCTTCCAGGACGGAAGGGATGGGGAGGGCGGGGACGAAGAGGCCGTCGCGGCCTGTCATGTCGGTCGCCATAAACAGCGAATTCCAAAGCGCCTCGGCCGTCGCCTCGATCGTCGCCTCGAACAGCGGGCTCATATCGTCGTTGTGCAACAGCGTCGGATAATACCGCGCCGTGCTTTCGTCGATCAGATTCTCCTTGTTTACGCTCACAGCTATCACATAGTCGCCGCTGCCGTTCGAAGCAATGCCGCCTGTCTTTGCCAGACCCATCATCGCGCGCTTTGCCAGGCGTTCCAGATTACGTGCATCCAGCGGAGCGTCGGTAAACACCACCATCATGCAGGAGCCGTCGGGCGACATCAGATAATCGGGATTCTCCACGCTCTTGCGGAAACTGTACTGTCCCAGCCGCTGGCCTACGGGAACGCCGTCAACCTCCAGGATACCGCCGTAATTCGACTGAACCAACACACCCACCGTGTAGCCGCCGAGATCTTCCGGCAACACGCGCGACGAAGTGCCGATTCCGCCTTTCCAGCCAAAGCAGATAGTTCCTGTGCCGGCACCCACACAACCTTCTTCCACCGGGCCACTCTTGGCGCTCAGGATAGCCTTCACCACATCGTCGGCCTTCACGTGGCGGCCGCGGATGTCATTGAGCTGTCCGTCGTTGGTTTCGCCCACGACGGCATTGACGCTGCGCACTTTCTCGTTGCCCACCTGGTTGAGCGTGTAAGAGAGGACGCCCTCGATACCTTGTGCCACCGACAGCGTGTTGGTCAGCACGATGGGCGTCTCGATGTTGCCCAGTTCCTTCACCTGCGTCACGCCGGCGAGTTTGCCGAAACCATTGCCCACATAGATGGCGGCAGGGCATTTCTTGCGAAAGACATTGCCGTCGTGCGGCACGATGGCGGTGACGCCCGTGCGGATATCGTTGCCTTCGATGATGGTGACCTGGCCGACTTTCACGCCCGGAACGTCGGTAATGGCGTTGTAGGCACCCGGCTTGAAAACACCCGGCGTAATGCCGAAATCGCGGATGCGGCCGCGCCCTTCCGGCTGCGCAAGGGCAGCCAGCGCAAGCGTCAGCAATATGACAGAAGCGAAGAATCTTTTCATGGCAATAGATTTTCTACAAATATAATCGTATTTTTGCAAAAATGAGACCCCCGGTCAGGTCGGGGGCGACGAGAGATGTACGAAACAGTAGACAACAGCATCGTGACCGCGGTCTTTGTGGCGCTGATCACGCAGCAGCAGGACGAAGCCCAGGTCAACGAATACCTCGACGAATTGCAGTTCCTTGCCCTGACCGCCGGGGTGGAAGGGGAGAAGCGCTTCACCCAGCGGCTCGACCATCCCAATCCGCGCACTTATATCGGAACCGGCAAACTCCAGGAAATCAAGGAATATGTGCGGGCCAACGAGATTGACTACGTGTTGTTCGACGACGAACTTTCTCCCTCCCAGATGCGCAACGTAGAGCGCGAGATCAACGAACACTGGCCCGACCACCATTGCAGCGTGGTCGACCGTACCGGCCTGATTCTCGACATCTTCGCCGACCGTGCACAGACCGCCTACGCCAAGACGCAGGTGGAACTGGCGCAGTACCAGTATCTGTATCCGCGCCTGACGGGCATGTGGACGCACCTCGAACGGCAGCGCGGCGGCAAGGGCGGCCTCAACATGCGTGGTCCGGGCGAAAGCCAGCTCGAGACCGACCGGCGCATCGTGCTGGAAAAAATCACACGGCTCAAGGATCAGCTCAAGAAAATCGACCGGCAGATGGCCTCTCAGCGCTCCAACCGCGGGCAAATGGTCAGAATCTCGCTCGTGGGCTACACCAACGTAGGAAAAAGCACCATCATGAACCTGCTGGCCAAGAGCGATGTGTTTGCCGAAAACAAGTTGTTCGCCACACTCGATACTACCGTACGAAAAGTCGTGATCGAAAACGTGCCTTTCCTGCTGAGCGACACCGTGGGATTCATCCGCAAACTGCCCACGCAGCTGGTGGAATCGTTCAAGAGCACCCTCGATGAGGTGCGGGAAGCCGACATCCTGATGCATGTTGTGGACATTTCGCACCCGCGTTTCGAAGACCAGATCCGCGTGGTCAACCAGACACTCAAAGAAATCGGGGCGCAGGACAAGCCCGTGTATATGGTGTTCAACAAGATCGACGCATACCAATACGAGCCCTACGACGAGTTCTCGCTGCAGGAGCGAACGCTGAAGAACTACACGCTCGACGAACTCAAGAACACGTGGATCTCACGCGAGCACACGCCGTGCATCTTCCTGTCGGCGCTGGAGAAGACGGGCGTCGACAAACTCCGGAGCGACCTCTACAAGATGGTGGCGGAAATCCACGCCGGCCGTTATCCGTTCAACAATTTCTTGTGGTAAAAGCGTCGAGCGCTTCCACAAACGCTTCCTGATTCTCGATAAACGGATTGTGTCCCGTCTCGGGGATAAGCCGCATCCATACCTTCGGGAATCCTTCCTTCAGTTTCATGGCCAGTTCCATCGGCAGGAATGCGTCGTGGTCGCCGTGGATGATACCCAGCGGCACGGGCGGCTGCGCCATCACGTCCTGCAGGTCGTCGCGCCGACGCAATCCTTCGATTGAAGCCACAATGCCCTCGGGGTCGTGTGTCTCGCAGAGTTCCACTGTCTCACGGATCTTCTCGTCGCAGTGGCGCAGATTCTCCTCGAAGTACATCTTGGGAATCGACACCTGAGCCAGCGTGTAAAGCTTCCCTGAACGGATGATATCCTTTTCACGCTCGCGGTCGGCGGCTTTTTCGGGCGCGTCAGGGTAGGGATGAGATGGAATCAGCAGCGCCGCTTCGGCCACTTCCGGATGGTCGCGCAGCGTCTGGAGCGTGACATATCCTCCCATGGAATGGCCCACCAGCACGGCTTTCTCCACGCCGCATTTCTGCAGCACGCCTGCCACCACGTCGGCGCAGAAGGAGAGGGTGTTGACGCGCTCTCCGGAGGCGTCTGCCGGGGCGGAATCGGTGAGGCCGTGACCCGGCAGGTCGAGCGTGATGATGCGGTAGCGGCCCTTGAGCGCATCGATGAGCTCGTTGAAGACGTACATCGTCTCGAGGTACCCGTGCAGCAGCACCAAACAGGGGCCGGAGGAACCCTCGTCTTTCGTATCCCACACGTGGACGCTGACGCCCGAAGCAATCGTAAAGAATTCCATACTATTCGATGATCAGATGCTGGATGCTCACGGGTTTACCCTCGCCGGGGCCGTCGACCACGATCTTTACGGCCTTCACGGGGCGATTTGGACAGAAGGAAACCCGGTTGTACATATCGAATCTATCTTGGCCGCCGTTCCAACCGAAGCGGTCGCTGTCGGCAAAGAGCACCTCCACATGGCCGTCGGTTATACCGTAGAAGTTGTTTTTCGGATCGGCGGTCTGCACGGTAATGCGATGGCATTCCAGCGGTTCATCGAAGGTAAAAAGCACGTAATCGCCCTTTTGGGGCGCCCTTGCCGTGCGCATATACTTATCGTTCTCATATTGTTCGAGATTTTCCACCGGATAACGGCTATTTGCTTCCAGCGAGGTCTCGACATGCACCGCGGGGGTCAGGTATTTTTGTGCGCCCGGCACGCAGACCGTCATGCTCTTCACATCGCCGAAGAAGGTGGCAAAGCGCAGGTTTTCGGGGTGGTCGGTCACCACGGGACCCGTCACCACCGGTGAACTGATCGTGGGTTCCGAGCCGTCGAACGTATAGCGTACCACCATATTGGGGTAAGGGCAGCGCACCTGGCCGTTGCGGTCGACTTCCGGAGCGGGAATACGGAACTGGATGCCCATGTTCCACATACGCTCGAAATGCGTGCGCGCCATTCGCGCATCGAAATCGGCATAATTGCGAAGTTCTTGCGGCGACCAGCCGACTTCAGCCAGTGCGCAGAGTCGCGGGAACAGCTGATACTCGGAAAAATGGGCGGGGAAATAGAGAAGTTCCGTCCACAGGCCGCCCTGCAGGCCTTTCACCTTCCATTCCTCTCCGGGCTTCAGTTCCAGGCCCTGCATCGGATCGAAGGAATACACCTTCTCGACGTCGATGATCGAAGCCCAGCTATGGCCGCGTTCCGCCGGCGTCTGTTTCATGTCGAAGTACAGATAGTCGCAGTTCTGCGTCACCACCGGGAATCCGGCGTCGAGGGCTTTCTGGAGCATATCCTGACGGTGCCACACCAGCACCAGGTCGTTGCGCGAAAGGTTTTCGCCCACCACGATGTCCTCCCAGCCTTCCAACGTCTTGCCATATTTGGCCAGAATCTTTTCCATGCGCTCCGTGAAATAGCCCAGCAGCTGTTTTTCATCGGTATAGCCGAGTTTCTTCATCAGCGCCTGGCAGTCGGGGCAGTGTTTCCACGATTCCGTGGCCACTTCCTCCACGCCCACATGGAAATACTTCGACGGGAAAATGGCGGCGAGTTCCTTGATGATGTTCTCGAGCATCACATAGTTCTTCTCGCGGCCCACGCAGAGCACGTTATGCACTTCGCCCTGTACGCTCGTCACATCGGCCTCGTGCCGACACACCACCTCGGGGTACGACACGGCCAGCGCCTTGGAATGGCCCGGCAGGTCAACTTCGGGGATGATTTCGATGCCACGGTCGGCAGCGTACGCAACGATTTCTTTCAGGTCTTCCTGGGTATAGAATCCTCCGTAGCGCTCCTTTCCGGAATTGAACGAGGGCTGCAGCGCCTCGCCATAGCCGCGCCAGGCACCAACCGAAGTGAGTTTCGGGTATTTCTTGATCTCCACCCGCCAGCCGTTGTCGTCGGTCAGGTGCCAGTGGAATTTGTTGATCTTGTGATAAGCCAGCCAGTCGAGATGCCGCAGGATGTATTCCTTGTCGAAGAAGGTGCGCGAAACGTCGAACATGCTGCCGCGCCAGGCGAAGCGGGGCTGGTCCACGATCGTGAGGGCGGGAATCTCCCACTGGCGGATTAGCATCGCGTCGGGCCCGGATACCTTCCGGTAGACTTGCGGCGGAAGCATCTGCAGCAGCGTCTGGATGGCGTAAAACTCGCCGGCGCGCGTGGTCGATGTGATTAGGATCCGTCGGCCGGCCACTTCGATGGCATAACCTTCTTCGGGAAATGATTTCGTCCGCACGAATTCGATGCTTCCGGGCGAGCAGGGATTCCAGCTGTCGCCCGAATAATCGAGCACGCGGTGCAGGTGTTCCTGCAGATACTGCACATTAAAGGGATCGCCCCCGACGATCTTGACATTCTTGTCGAGCGTAAAACTCCCGATCAGTGGATGCTCATTTCCGTACTGCACCCACGCAGGCTGCGGCACGAAATCGAAGGTATTGGAAGTCTGCGCGAAAGCGGGCGACTGGACGAGCGACAGGGTGAAAACTGTGATCAACAGAAAAACCTTAATTCTCGTCATTTTCGTTGGGCATAACAAGGTTTGCGTAGAAACTGATATAACGGCTTCCTGTTCCGGAACAGCCGATCAGGGCCGAGCCGTTGTCGTAGATCTGGAGATCGACCGTCCATTTGTTGGGGCCTTCGCCTCCCGCGAAGCGGTAACGGTATTCCCCTTTGGAAGCGGCATCGGAGAAATCGGTGATCAGCGTCACTTTTTCCTTGTTGAACACAATCGATATTTCGTCGTTGCCGAAAGAGGCGGCATAGGAATCGCCTATGAAAGGAAGGCGGGTGGTTACCTCGCTGTTTTTCAGACGGAGGCTATATTCACCGGTCGATTCGCGGGAAGGGTATCCTTTCGGAATGATTCGTGTCACATCCAACGTAAAATCGGCGTTGGTAAGTGCCTTTATAATCGATTGGCGTTCAGCTTCCTTTTCGGCTGAGCGGCGGGCCTTTGATTCCTGATACGAAGCGCCGCAGGAAACGAGAATCAATCCTGACAGCAAAAGAATAAGAATGTCACGAATGCTTTTCATACTCGATTTCTTAAAAATTTGTCAGTAAAGATACAAATTATTGCAAATATGACCGATTTTTGCGACATTTGTATGTTTTTGAAACACTTAAATCGTTACTATATGACTGAATTGATTTCAAAGGTTCCGGAAGGACCGCTCGAACTGAAATGGTCGAAGCATAAAGCCGACATCAAAGTCGTGAGTCCTGCCAATAAACGCAAAATGGAGATCATCGTGATCGGTACCGGACTGGGCGGCGCCTCCGCAGCCGCGTCGCTCGGCGAACTCGGTTACAATGTCAAGGTGTTCTGCATCAGCGATTCTCCGCGTCGTGCCCACTCTATCGCCGCACAGGGTGGTATCAACGCCGCCAAGAACTACCAGAACGACAACGACTCCATCTACCGGTTGTTCTACGACACCATCAAGGGCGGTGACTACCGCAGCCGCGAAGCCAATGTATATCGTCTGGCGGAGGTGAGCAACAACATCATCGACCAGTGCGTGGCACAGGGTGTTCCGTTCGCTCGCGACTACGGCGGACTGCTCGACAACCGTTCGTTCGGCGGTGCACAGGTCTCCCGTACCTTCTATGCCCGCGGCCAGACCGGACAGCAGCTGCTTCTCGGCGCCTATGCGGCGCTCAACCGCGCCGTGGCCAATGGCAAAGTGAAATCGTATCCTCGCCATGAAATGCTCGACCTTGTGATCATCAACGGCGAGGCCAAGGGTATCATCGCCCGCAACCTCACCAACGGCAAGATCGAACGCTTCGGCGCCCACGCCGTAGTGATCGCCTCCGGCGGCTACGGCAACACCTACTTCCTCAGCACCAACGCCATGAACTCCAACGGCTCCGCCGCATGGCAGTGCTATAAGAAGGGTGCTTTCTTCGCCAACCCGTGCTTCGCGCAGATCCATCCCACCTGCATCCCGATCCACGGCAACCAGCAGTCCAAGCTGACGCTCATGTCGGAGTCGCTGCGTAACGACGGCCGCATCTGGGTCCCGAAGAAACTCGAAGACGCCAAGAAACTCCAGGAAGGCAAGATCAAGGGTTCACAGATTCCCGAAGAAGACCGCGACTATTATCTCGAACGCCGCTATCCTGCCTTCGGCAACCTTGTGCCGCGTGATGTAGCTTCGCGTGCTGCCAAAGAGCGCTGCGACGCGGGCTACGGCGTGAACAATACCGGCAAGGCCGTATTCCTCGACTTCCAGGATGCCTTCAAGCGCCTCGGCCGCGAAGTGGTGGACGCCCGCTACGGCAACCTCTTCGACATGTATAAAGAAATTACCGACGTCGATCCGCACGAAGAGCCGATGATGATCTATCCGGCCATCCACTACACGATGGGCGGTCTCTGGGTCGACTACAACCTGATGACCACCATTCCGGGCCTCTATGCCATCGGCGAAGCCAACTTCTCCGACCACGGCGGCAACCGCCTCGGCGCCTCCGCACTGATGCAGGGCCTGGCCGACGGCTATTTCATCCTGCCGTACACCATCGGCGACTACCTGGCCAGCAAGTTCAAGGAGCCGAAGACCGACACCAACGCGCCGGAATTCGAAGCCGCCGAGAAGGCCGTCCAGGAAAAGATCGACAAGCTGATGAACATCAAAGGCAAGCGCACCGTCGACTCCATCCACAAGGAACTGGGCCACATCATGTGGGAATATGTGGGTATGGCCCGCAACGAGGCCGGTCTGAAGAAAGCCATCGACCTGATCCAGGACCTCAAGAAGGAATTCTGGAGCAATGTCTATGTGGCCGGTGAAACGGGTGTCTTCAACCAGGAACTGGAAAAAGCCCTTCGTGTGGCCGACTTCCTCGAAATCGGTGAACTGATGGCCCGCGACGCCCTCAACCGCAACGAATCGTGCGGCGGTCACTTCCGTGAAGAAATGCAGACCGAAGAAGGCGAGACCAAACGAGACGACGAAAACTACATGTACGTGGCCGCCTGGGAGTACACCGGCGAAGGAAAAGCCCCTGAACTCCACAAGGAACCGCTTAAGTTCGAATTCGCCCATGTGGCAACCCGCAACTACAAAGACTAATTTTTAAGAAAGAAGTGATATGAATTTTACTCTTAAAATTTGGCGTCAGAAAGACGCGAAAAGCAAAGGACATTTTGAGACCTATCAGGTGAAAGACGTCTCGGAAGACACTTCTTTCCTGGAGATGATGGATATCCTCAACGAGCAGCTCATCAGTGAGAAAATCGACCCGGTGTCCTTTGATGCCGGTTGCCACGGCAAGCAGAGCGGTCCGGTCAGCTTCGACCACGACTGCCGCGAAGGTATCTGCGGTGCCTGCTCGCTCTATATCAACGGTCGCGCACATGGTCCGGAAAGCGGTGTAACCACCTGCCAGCTCTATATGCGTAAATTCAAGGATGGCAGCACCATTACCATCGAGCCATGGCGCAGCCGCGGTTTCCCGGTGATCAAAGACCTGGTTGTCGACCGTGGAGCCTACGACAAGATCCTGCAGGCCGGTGGTTTCATCAGTGTCAACACGGGCGGCGTTCCCGACGCCAACGCGATTCCCATTCCGAAAAAAGATGCCGACGAAAGCATGGATGCAGCAGCCTGTGTTGGTTGCGGTGCCTGTGCAGCTACCTGTAAGAATGGTTCTGCCATGCTGTTTGTCGCAGCCCGCGTCAGCTCGCTCGCGCTTCTTCCGCAAGGTAAAGTGGAAGGTGCCCGTCGTGCGAAAGCTATGGTTGCCAAGATGGACGAACTGGGATTCGGCGCATGCACCAATACCCGTGCCTGCGAAATGGAATGTCCGAAGCATATTACGGTCAGCCATATTGCCCGCTTGAACAGAGAATTCCTGAAAGCGAAGTTGAAAGACTAGTGGAAATCTTCCATAGGTTGTTGATTTTTTGTCCCATTGTTGATAAAAACGACTTTAACCTGCTTTTATCCGATGTTTTTTAACAAGGGATATTTCAACAATTCCTTCCAACCTCGTTATTAACACTTCAGCACCCGTTTCTCTTCAATGTAGGAAACGGGTGTTGATTTTCTGTGGAAACCCTCGTGAATATCTTTATCAAAAAGAGTTATCAACCATTTCAACAGGCTAAGAATAACCGGAGAAAGCTTTTTAAAAAATTTATTTATTAATTTTGTGTTGTTGACAAACTCCGCACACGATGGCAGAAGATTTTAATCCGCGTTCGGAACAGGCCTTTCGGGAGAGCGATTTCGACGAAGCGATCCGTCCGAAGAGTTTCGACCAGTTTTCAGGACAGGACAAGGTGCTGGAAAACCTGAAGATATTCGTCAAGGCGGCCATGCTCCGTGGCGAAGCGCTCGACCATGTGCTTTTCCATGGCCCTCCCGGTCTGGGAAAGACTACGCTGGCTCATATCGTGGCGCAGGAACTGGGTGTCAACCTCAAAATCACTTCCGGACCGATTCTCGACAAGCCGGGCGACCTGGCGGGATTGCTGACATCCCTGGAAGCGGGCGATGTGCTTTTCATCGATGAGATTCATCGTTTGAGCCCTGTGGTAGAGGAATACCTTTATTCCGCGATGGAAGATTATCGGATCGATATTATGATCGACAAAGGGCCGGGTGCGCGCAGTGTGCAGATAGCGTTGAGTCCCTTTACGCTGATTGGCGCAACCACGCGCAGCGGTCTGCTCACCGCGCCGTTGCGGGCCCGTTTCGGCATCCAGTGCCATTTGGAATACTATGATGCGGATGTGCTTTTCAATATTGTAAAGCGCAGTGCTGGGATTCTCGACATTGAAATCACAGACGAGGCGGCGCAGGAGATAGCATTGCGCAGTCGCGGAACCCCGCGTATTGTCAACCGTCTGTTGCGCCGCGTACGCGATTTTGCGCAAGTCAAGGGAAATGGTGTCATCGATTTGGAAATCACCCGTTTTGCCTTGGGTGCACTCAATATCGACAAGCGTGGTCTGGATGCCATCGACAATAAGATTTTAAATACCATCATCGATAAATTCGGCGGCGGTCCGGTGGGAGCCGGTACGCTGGCCACTGCCATCAGTGAAGACGTGGGCACGCTGGAAGAAGTGTATGAACCTTTCCTGATCAAGGAAGGCTTCCTTACCCGCACGCCACGCGGTCGCGTCGTCACCGATCTGGCTTATAAACATCTTGGAAAATTCAACACAAACCATGAAACGGATCTTTTCTCTTAGTGTCGTCGTGGTGTTGGCGTTCCTGTCAGCGCTGCCCGCCGATGCCTGTACTTCCGCCATATTCACCGGTAAATCCACGCCCGATGGCCGGCCGCTGCTTTGGAAACACCGCGACACGGGTGAACTCAACAACCGCATCGAATTTTTCCCTTCCGGAAACGGACGCAAATACAGCTTCATCGGTTTGGTGAACAGTCCGGTGCAGGATGGGGAAGTGTGGACGGGAACCAATGAAGTGGGCTTTTCAATCATGAATACGGCATCCTATAACCTGCAGAGCGAAGCGGCTGATTTCGAAGACCAGGAAGGTGTGGTGATGTACCAGGCACTGGCCAGCTGCAAGACGCTGAAGGATTTTGAGAAGTTGCTCGACAAGATGAAGAAGCCGCGGGGTGTTGAGGCAAACTTCGGCGTGATCGACGCGGAAGGGGGTGCCGCCTATTATGAAGTGAACAACACGGAATGGCGTAAGATCGACGTGAACGATCCTAAGATCGCTCCCGAAGGTTTTCTGGTATATACCAATCATTCTTATACCGGCCGCAAAGACGAAGGCATGGGTTACGTCCGCTACAACACGGCCAATGAAATCATCCACAAAGGCTGGATCCGGGGTGAGGAATTCACGCCGCAATGGATTTTCAACAACCTTTCCCGCAGTTATTACAATTCTCTGCTGGGTATCGACCTCAACCGGAATCCGGAACTGGCACCCGACGGATGGTTTGTAGACCAGGATTTCATTCCGAGGCGCAGCACCAGCGCTTCCATCGTCGTTAAAGGTGTGAAACCGGGCGAGAATCCGGACTTGACCATAATGTGGACCATCCTGGGCTATCCGCCGTGCGGTATCGCGGTTCCACTGTTTGTGGCGATGGGTGCCGATCAGCCGGAATATATGTTGAAAGGCAGCGGAAAAGGCAATAATTGCCAGATGTGCGACTGGGCCTTGGAACGCCGCGCAAAAGTATTTCCGCTCCGTCGTGGCAATGGAAAGAATTATTTCAACGTAGCCGAAGCGTTTCGTTGCATGAGTCTGACGGAATGGAGAGAGGAATGGGTAGTAAAGAACATGGAAATAATGATGGAATCCATGTATGGACAGGGTTCTCTCAATGCAGCTGCATGCCAGAAATTCTATCAGGATTTCAATCCTTTTCTGAATCAATTCCCCGCTGAATGATTCTTTCCGCCCAAGCTGTCTATATCGCCAATACCGTCAAGCGCGCCCCGAAAGGTGCGCTTCATGTCGTTATAGCCGACACCAAGAAGCAGGCTTATTACCTGGCTTCCGACCTCGACAACTTTCTGCTGGAAGAGAATCTGTTCTATTTTCCCGCTACAGCCGAAAAATCGGAATACAAGAAAACCACGGCGCAGCTTCAGCGCACCGCCGCGCTTTCGGAGATTGCGCGATGGACCGCCGAGACCCCCGGTCAAGCCGGGAGTAACGATACTGCCGACTCTGACGGTTCCTATGAAATAACGCCCGGTCTCCTTCAAAAAACACCGTTTCCTTCTACCGTGCTGGTAACCTATACCGAAGCGTTGGTAGAAAAGGTGCTCCGCGCCCGGAAAATCCGCGAATCGCTGCTGCCGCTGCGAAAAGGCGAATCACTCTCACACGAAGCCATCAGCGAGGTGCTTTTTAGCGAAGGGTTCCGCAAAGTCGATTTTGTGACGGAACCGGGAGAATTCGCACTGCGTGGCAGCCTGGTGGATATCTACAGTTTTGCCGACGAGCAGCCGCTACGCATCGATTTCTTCGGCGACGAGATCGAATCGATCCGGCATTTCAACCCCGATAACCAGCTTTCCATCGGGCCGCAGCTTACCGAAACGGCCATCTATCCCAACCTCGACGAAATCGGCGATGCTGCGGAATATGTCACCTTCGAGGAATTGCTTCCCAAAAATACCATACAATGGGATTTGCGCGAAGATATCCTGAAACAGGACAATTCCGACATCCTGCCGCAGCCCGTGTTTGCCAAGAACTTCGAGCTGCTGTCCGACGATATCGTCAAGAAACAAATCGAAGGCTACACCGTTACGATCCTTTCGCCCAACGAGAGCCAGACACGGCGCCTGCAGGAGATTCTCCGTGGTGTAAAACCCCGTTTCCTGCCGGTTTCACTCCATGAAGGCTATATTGACAAGGCGTCGAAGAATTGCTACTACACCGACCATCAGATATTCGAGCGTTACCACAAGCTGAGCATCCGCCGGCAGGTGGAGCGTTCGGAGCAGATGACCATCAACGACCTCAACGCGATGCGCGTGGGCGACTATGTGGTGCATATCGACCATGGAGTGGGGCAGTATGGCGGTTTGGTGAAAACCCGTGTGGGCGACAGGGTTCAGGAAGCAGTGAAACTCATCTATGCCGGCGGCGACGTGGTATTTGTTTCCATCCATTCGCTCCACCGTATTTCGAAGTTCAAGAGCCGCGACAGCGAGCCGCCGAAAATCTATCGGCTGGGCAGCAAGGCCTGGGAAAACCTCAAGCGCAACACTAAATCAAAGGTCAAAGACATCGCCGAAGACCTCATCCGGCTTTATTCCGAACGGCAGCAGGCACGCGGCTTCGCTTTTTCGCCCGACGGCTACCTGCAGCAGGAACTGGAATCGTCGTTCCTGTTTGAAGACACCCCCGACCAAGCTACGGCCACCGAGGCCATCAAGGTCGATATGGAAAGCCTTCATCCCATGGACCGCCTCATCTGCGGCGACGTGGGCTTCGGCAAGACGGAACTGGCGATCCGTGCTGCGTTCAAGGCTGCGTGCGACGGCAAGCAGGTGGCCGTGCTCGTGCCTACCACCATTCTTGCCCTGCAGCATTACCATACCTTTACTGACCGTCTCAAGGATTTCCCCGTAGGCATCGATTACATCAGCCGCCTGCGCAGCGCCAAGGAAGTCAGGCAGATCATGGAAAACGTGGCTTCCGGCAAGACCGACATCCTGATCGGCACCCACCGCATCCTCAACGAGAAACTCAGGTTCAAGGACCTGGGCCTGCTTATTATCGACGAGGAGCAGAAGTTCGGCGTCACGGCGAAAGAGAAGATCCGGCAGATGAAAACAGCGGTCGATACGCTTACCCTCACTGCTACGCCCATCCCGCGCACGCTGCAGTTCTCGCTGCTGGGCGCCCGCGACCTGTCGATTATCAGTACGCCGCCGCCCAACCGCATCCCCGTCACCACCGAAGTCATCCGCTTCGACGAGGAATACCTCTCGGAAATACTTTCCCGGGAACTGGAACGCGGAGGCCAGGTGTATTTTGTGCATAACCGCATCGACGACATTTTCCAGTTGCGCGACAAACTCCATGCAATCTGTCCGCAGGCCGACATCTGTGTGGCTCATGGCCAGATGGAGGCGCGCGAGCTTGAAAACAAGGTCCTGCAATTCATTGCGGGCGACTACGATATCCTGCTCTCGACCACCATCATCGAAAACGGCATCGATATCCCCAACGCCAACACCATGATCGTCGACAGGGCTCACCGTTTCGGCCTGAGCGACCTGCATCAGTTGAGAGGCAGGGTAGGGCGCAGCAACGTGAAAGCATACTGTTACCTCATCGTGCCGGAGGAAGAAACGCTCACCGACGATGCGCGCCGCCGCATCCGGGCGCTGGAGGCATTCAGCGACCTGGGCAGCGGCTTCAACATCGCCATGCAGGACCTTGACATCCGTGGCGCGGGCAATCTGCTGGGTGCGGAACAGTCGGGCTTCATGGCGGAAATGGGATTTGAGACCTATATGCGGATTCTGAAAGAGGCGATGAACGAACTGGCACTCTCGCGTCCCGCCGGAGCGGAGGCATCGCCCCTGCCGCTGACGTACGAACTGGACACACAGGTCGATACCGACCTCGAAATCCTGATTCCCGACAGCTATGTCAACGTGCCTTCCGAAAAGATCCGCCTCTACAAGGAGCTTGACGGCATCAAGTCGGAAGATCTCCTGAAGCGTTTCACGGCCAACCTCGCTGACCGCTTCGGCTCGCCGATTCCCACGCCGGTGCTCGAACTCATCGACGTGGTGCGGCTGCGGATGAAGGCGGGAAAGATGGGCATCGAGCGCATCGTGCTCAAGAAAGGCGTGATGGTGGCCTGGTTCATCTCCGACCGCAACCATCCGTTCTTCCAGTCCGAACAGTTCGACGGCATCCTTCAGCGGATAGCCGCACATCAGGGAAACATCCACCTGCTGGAATCGGGCGGAAAACTCTATTTCAAGGTGGAACACATTACTTCTGTACAGGCTGCGGCCAAGGTTCTGGCGCCCTTTTTGGTATAATCTTTGATTTTTTCTATTTTTGCAATTCACACGCGAAAGAAAATGGTGAAAAAGATAGAGATTCTACTGACGTTGACCGCGCTTCTGCTGGGATCCTCCTTGAAGCAGGCTTCGGCGCAAGACTTGGTAGCCGGTAATGGATATTCCCCTTATTCCCTGTTCGGGTTCGGTGACCCTGTCCGTCAAGGAACGGCATACAACCTTTCGATGGCCGGCATCGGCATCGGCGACCGCAACGTCCGGTATCTCAACTATCTGAATCCTGCTGCCGTCACGGCGCGCGAAGCGCGCTCCTTTATGTTCGATTTCGGGCTGGAAAGCCGCAACGTGCTCTATCAGGGCAATGCCGCCACCTCGGTGAGCGAAACTGCTTCCGGCGTGCTCACATCGGCCAGCAACACCTTCAACATGCACCACATCGTGGCCTCGCTCCCCATCGCGACGCACTCGGCCTTCAAACTGGGCGTGGTGCCCTACAGCACGGTCAATTACGCTTTCCAGGCCGATGAAACCTCCGACCGGCTGATGGCTGAAGTGGGTGATATCCGCTATACCCGGAGAGGGCAGGGTGGACTCTACCAGGCCTTCCTCGGCGCCGGCGTCACGCTATGGAACCGCCTGAGCCTCGGCGCCGATCTCGACTATTATTTCGGCGAAATCAACCGTTATTCCAACGCGGCGTTCGCGACCAAAACCTCTTACCGCAGCATCAGTTCAGGATGGACCGACAACGTGAGCTGTTTTGGGGGAAAACTGGGCCTGCAATATACGCAGCCGCTGTCGAAGACCATGGTGGCCGTCGTGGGCGCCACCTACACTTTCTCTTCGAAACTCCGCGGCACGGAAACGCGCTATGCCTATGGCGTCGCCGACGCAACCGACACACTGGTGTTCCGGAAGCATTCGCTCGAAAACTACCGTGTGCCTTCCGAACTGGGTGTGGGCATCACGCTGCGTGGCGCCGACCGCTGGATGGTGGGCTTCGACTATACGCGGCAGGACTGGAACGGTATGACTTTCGGCGGCTATCCCGGCGTCGATTTCGAAGCGGGCGTCGCCCAGAACTTCCGGGCGGGCTTCGAGATCACCCCCAACCGTTACGATGTGCGTCATTTCATGCGCCGCCTCACCTATCGGGCGGGCGCTTACAGGGAGATGTCGTATATGCGCTTGAACGGGAGCCAGGTGGCTTCCACCGGCGTGACCTTCGGCGTGGGAATTCCCGTGTTCCGCTACTACAACAGCATCAATCTGGGTGTAGAACTCGGCCAGCGGGGTACGCTGGCCAACAATCTCATCCGCGAAAGGTATTTTTTGTTCACGCTTTCATTCAATTTGCACGATATTTGGTTCATCCCTGTTTTGTACAATTAATTTTGTAAATTTGCCAATCAAATCGAACACGATAATGAAAAAGTTTGCCCTCATTCTCCTGACCCTGGTGCTTGCCGTACCGACTTTCGCCCAGGGGCGTTTCGGAAAAGACAGCGCCGAATGCACGAAATACCTGTCGTATTACCAGGAACTCGTGAAGCAGAACAACCTGACCGACGCGGCACCGTTCTGGCGCAAAGCCTTCACGCTTTGCCCGCCTACGGCAAGCCAGAACATGTTCATCAACGGCCAGAAGATTCTCCGCTATGAGATCAGCAAGAATACCAAGGATCCTGTGCGCTACCGTGAACTGGTCGACACCTTGCTGCTGCTCAATGACCTGCGTGCGCAGTACTATCCGAAGAACGCGGTCAAGAGCCTCGACAACAAGGCCATCGACGTGATGAACTATCTGGGTTCCAACTATGAGGACCAGTACAACATGCTGGGTGACATCCTCTCCCAGATCAAGGGCGCCGCGACTCCGGGCGTGTATGTCACGATGATGAAATCGGCCGTGGAGATGTATCGCAATCAGAAGATCGACGCCGAGCAGGTGATGAACGATTACACCACCTTGAGCGGTTACCTCGATGAGCGCATCGATGTGAGCAACGATCCCGCCATCCGCGGCACGAAGCAGGATGTGGAGAGCCTCTTCATCGAGAGCGGCGTAGCCTCCTGCGACAACCTGGTCGCCCTCTATACCCCGCGTTTCGAAGCCAGCCCGAACGACGAGGCCCTGCTGGCCAACATGGTGAAGATGCTGTCGAAGAGCGAATGCATGAACACCGAACTCTTCCTCAAGGCCATCGTGGCCCTCAATGAGATCAACCCGACCGCCAGTTCCGTGTACGGCCTCTATCGCCTCTACTCCTCGCGTGATGAGAACACCAAGGCCGCCGAGGCCCTGGAGCGCGCCATCAGCCTGCTGAATCCCGACGATGTAGCCACGAAGGCCGAGTACACCTTCGAACTGGCCACCTACTATTTCAAGAAATGCGGCAAGGCCGCTTCCGCTGTGGCCAAGGCCAAGGAAGCCGCTGAGCTCGACGAGTCCTACAAGGGCAAGGCCTACCTGCTGATCGGTACCATCTGGGGCGGTCAGAAGTGCGGTGGCGACGAAGTGAGCAGCCGTGCCAACTTCTGGGTGGCTGTCGACTATCTGCAGCGCGCCGCGGCGGCTGATCCGGCTGTGGCCGACGACGCCAACTCGCTGGCGGCCCAGTATCGCCGCTACTTCCCGAAGACGGAAGACGCCTTCTTCCTCGACATCACCGACGGCAGCGGATACACCGTCAGCTGCGGTGGCATGACCGAGCGCACCACGGTCCGTACCATCAAATAACCGTTGGCCACTTCGATCCATATCCGACCTGTACAGATGGCCGTCGCGCTGGCGGCGGCCATCCTGCTTTCGGCCTGCAAGGAGCCGGAGCCTGTGGTGTTCGATTTTGAACAGGTTCCGGTGCAGGTCGTCCACGACATGCGGATGTTACAGTCGGGCAAGGGCGAAGCCGTGATGCGGATGTCGGCTCCGGTGATGCAGCGTTTTTCGTTCTACAAAGACTCGATGCAGCAGTCGTACGAACTCTACACCGACGGCTTCCACGTTGACGCCTATACCGACGACGGCCAGCTCGAAACCACCATCGATTCCGACATGGCGCGGCACATAACCACGGAAGGTCGCGAGTCGTGGAGCGCCTTCGGCAATGTGGTGGTGACCAATCACATCAAGGGAGAGCGCATGGAGACCGACACTATCTACTGGAACAAGGTCGAAAAGAAAATCTATACCGACTGCTATGTGCGGCTCACTTCCGACAGCGGACTGATGCAGGGCTACGGCATGACCTCCGACGACCGAGCGCGCAATTCCGTGATCCTGCGCCCCTTCGACTGGTATGCCGTGGAGCGCGATTCCACCTACCGCTACGTCGATACCATCAACGCGATGGGCCCTCGCAAAAAATAATTTTTTTCAAAATCTGACGCAACGTTTTATCCCCCTTTTGCATCTAATAACTGATTTTTGTGTACTTTTGCACTTCCTACCCCGAAAGGGCCTGAAGTGAAACATACAAAAATTAATTACTAAAACTTAACGCAAATGGCGGTATTAGAGAAAATTCGCGTCAAATTCGGAATTTTAATCACTGTGCTCGTCGCGCTGGCTCTGCTGTCGTTCATCCTTGACCCTCAGACACTTCGCTCAGCGGCCGACCGCTTTTCATCAGACAACAAAGTAGGTTCCATGAACGGCAAATCCGTGTCGTATCGCGAGTTCTACAACGAACTCAACACCTACAACGAAATAGCCAAGATGCTGGGGCAGAACCCCACCTCGGAAGAAGAGCAGGCCCAGCTCCGCAATGCGGCTTGGCAATCGATATTCGACAACGAGGTCTTCATTCCCAAGGCAACGGCTGCCGGCCTGACCGTGGGTGAAGACGAAATGATCGACCTCACGCAGGGCAACCAGATCTCCCCGGTGTTGCTCCAGCAAGGCACCTTTACCGATGCCAACGGTAATTTCAGCCGCGAGGCGCTCGTCAGTTTCGTGCAGGGCATCGACAACGACGAGACGGGCAACATGGCCATGTACTGGTCGTTCCTCGAGGAAACCGTGTACCGCAACCAGCTCTACACCAAGTACGGTTCGCTTATCGAAGCCAGCTGCTTCCAGACCGGTCTCGAAAAGAACCGCCTCATCGCCGAGGGCAATGTCACCTCCGACGTCGATTTCGTGTTCGTGCCCATCCCGTACACGCAGGACACCACCATCGTAGTCACCTCCGAGGAAATCCGCAAGTTCTACAACGACCGCAAAGAGCAGTTCAAGCAGCCGGCCAACCGCGACATCGAATATGTGATGTGGGAAGTGGTGCCTTCCGCCCAGGACTTCGCCGACACCCGCGAGGAGTTCGACGCCGTCTATGCCGAATTCGCCACGGCCGACAACCTCAAGAATTTCATTACGCTCAACTCCGACGCCAAGTGGAACCCGTACTTCTTCTCGGAAGACCAGCTCGCTTCGCAGCCTGAGTTCCAGCAGACGGCCTTCCACGCCCCGGTCGGCACCGTGAGCCCGGTGATCGCCGGCGACGACACCTACGAAGCCATCCGCGTGGCCGCTGTTCGCAACATGGCCGACTCCGCTAGGATCAGCTACAAGGTGTTCCCGCTCACGCAGGAAGCCGAGGCCGACGAGTTCATCAAGGCCCAGAACAAGAAAGCCGATCCCGCAGAATTCACTGAGATGGGCTGGGTGACCCAAGATATCCTCGCAGCCAACGGCATCAGCGAATTCGACCCGGCGTTCGACGCCAAAGACAAGGTTATCAAAGTCAAGAGCCTGGCCAACCAGGCCATCATCGCCCTCTATGTTTTCGAGAAAACGAAACCCGAGAAGAAAGTGCAGCTTGCCCGTCTGGTAAAGAATGTGCTTCCTTCCGACGACACCTACCGCGACTTCCAGATGAAGGCCGTGGAGTTCGCCGACGCCTGCGACGGGAAGTTCGAGAATTTCGACCGACTGGCCCGCGAGCAGAACCTGCCCGTCATACCTATTAATAATATGACCCAGGACATGCGCCGCATCGGATCGGTCGACAATGCACGTGAGGTGGTGTATTGGGTATTCGACAAGAAGACGAAGGCCGGCGACGTGTCCGACCTGAAGATTGTCGACAACCGCTACTACTTTGTCACCGCCGTGACAAAGGTGCGCAAGGAAGGCTATACCGACATCAAGGAGGTTGCTCCGCAGATCCGTACCGTGCTCGAGGCCGAGAAGGCTGTCGACAAAAAGCTGGCCGAGGTCCGCTCGGAAATCGAGGGTCTTACTTCGCTCAATGCGGTTGCCGAGAAGCTCGATGCGACGATCAGCCACAATCCGGGCGTGTCGTTCGGTTCGGTGCAGTATGGCCAGACCGACCCTGCCTTTATCGGCGCCGTGGCCGCCGCTCCCGAGGGAACCATCGAAACCGTAGGCGGACAGATCGGTGTCTATGTGTTCGAGGTGGTGGGCCGCACGGCAGGCAGCTTCTATTCGGAAGCCGATGCTGCCAATGCGCAGGCCCGCGCTGCGTCTTATCAGACCAGCATGTTACAGACCGTAATTGCCAATGAAGCAGAAATTAAAGACAATAGGGCAAGATTTTTTAACATTTTTTCAACATCCCGTTGAAAAATTGCCTAAAAATTTGGACAATCAAAATATTATGTCTAATTTTGAGGCGATAAACTGTGTACATATTTTTAATGTTTAACCAAAAATAATAAACACACTTAACAAATTTTTTTATGAAAAAGATTATTTATTCACTGGTGATTATGATTGCTGCCGGCAGTCTTTTCACTTCTTGTATTGAGCAGGTTGAGCCCGTCGGTATCCAGAACCTCCGGGACGCCAAGGCTGAATACATCCGTGCGCTCAAGGATCTCCGCGCCGCAGACGCCGAGCTCCAGCGGGCATACGCAGCAGTGCAGCAGGCCAACGCTCGCTATCGCGACGCCGAGACTGCTTACAAGAACGCTGAGACCGAGCTGAAGAACCTCCAGAACGAGGCTCAGGCTCTCGCCAACGAGAAAGAAGCTGAGAAATGGGCTATGGAACTCGACAGCCTGAAGAAGCAGCATGAAATCGACCTGGTGAACCTCCAGAAGTCTCTTGCCGAGGCTCAGGAGGCACTCCGTGCTAAACTGGCCGACATCGCTGCCCTCCAGTTCAAGCTCACCACCGAGGAAGCCGCTATCGTGAACGCCTACGTCGGCGCTTACCAGAAACTCATCGCCGCGCAGCAGAAAGTCCGCGCCGCCGAGGAAGCTCTCTGGAAAGCCAAATACGACTCCACCTCCGCCGAGCGCGGCCTGACCGCCCAAGATTGGAAGAAGGTCTATGAGAACGACAAGAAGATGGCCGAGAAGGACATCGAGCTCAACACGGCCGACAGTCTGATGTGGGCCGAGGCCGCCGAGAAGTATGACTACGCCAAGTGGTCTGCCGAATACCAGAAATATCAGGATTCGGTCGACTACTATAAGGCACAGGCCGCCCTCGTCGCCAAGGAAGAAGCTTACTACAAAGTGGAAATCTGCGAAGCCGCTCAGACGGTTGCCGACAGCGTGAAAGCTTGGAAAGACGTCTATGACGCAATGCCTACCGGCACGACCACCGATTTCAAGACCGAGTTCAAGAACGGCAAGAAGATCATCATGCCGAACCAGCCGTACGTGAACAACCTGATCGCCACCTATCTTGACAAGAAACCGTACAACGGTGAAAGCATTGTCAAGGGTTCCCTGAAGGTTGGTGTCGGTGCTGAGAAAGACACCCTCATCCTGAAGGCGGAAGACGCCGCTGGTGCCAAGAAGCTCATCAATGGTGACGGCACGAAAGACACCATCGGTCTGAAGGGCATCGTGGCCGCTCTGAAGCGCGACCTCGTGCTGGTGAAGAAATTCGCCGACGATACCGTTGGTATCAACTACTCCCTCGATCAGGTGACCAAACGTTACAACGATCACCTCGCCGCCCTGAAGGCTGGTGTGTTCGCCGACGAGAAAGTCGTGGCCGCTGCCGCTGCCGCTGACGCCGCTGTGACCAAGAACGCCACCGACCAGGCTACGATGCTTGAGAAGGCCAAGGGCCTCATCGACGCTATCGAGAACTTCCAGTCCAGCTACGGTGCTACCGGTTCGACGCAGGACTCCACCCTCCTGTTCAACGCTATCAAGGGCTTTATCAGCGCCCGCGCTACCTTCTTTGGTGTGAACACCAAGGATGCCGACAAGATTGACTCCGTGAAGGTCCGCGAGTGGGTTTGGGACGAAGTGTCTCACACCTACAAGCAGGAAGAGGTGTATAAGGCCATCGCCGACCTCGACTTCGACGGCTTCCGTCAGTATGTCGACGGTGCTTATGATGACGACTGCCTCGATGCTACCGGTGCCGTGGTTGTTCCCAACCCGTCCGCTACCTTCCCGATCTCCGCTCTCTATGGTGGCTTGAAGTATAGCACCAAGGGTTCTGAGACCATCACCAATGACGCAGCTGGCCAGAAGAAGGCTACCAAGCTTGCTCCGGATGCTACCGCTGTTGATTGCGACGCTTTCTTGAAGGTTGTCAACCGCCTGACCAACACCCCGATGGCCGACTGGGCCGCTCCGAAGCCGACCATGACTCAGCTTGAGACCAAGGTTTGGAAAGATGGTGCCTACAAGGTGTACACGTACAAGGAAGCTGCTGGTGACGATCCGGAAGGCTTCTACGATGGTACGACCCTCTATGTAGAGCCCGCCGTTGCCGAGGCTGAAACCAAATACGACGTGGCTGTCGCCAACTTCTACAAGGATGTGTACTGCGCATTCTGGGGTCTTGCTTACGATCCCGCTGAGTACAACCTCGGCTTCACCGGTACCGCTGACTCCCTCACCGTTACCTACACGCCGGATACGTTCGGCAAGGACTTCCAGGCTCTCGTGTTCGAAGGCCCTCAGTTCGTGACCTCCACGAAGGTTGATGTCGAAGGCGCTTTCAGTGCTACCGGCGTTGTCAATAACGAAACCATCCAGATCATCCTCGACGGTATCGATCCGACCTTCGTTTACGGTGCCGCTCCGACCACCTCTTATGTGATTGCTGGTGACGCCGGCCTGACCGAATTCGCTCAGATGGTTCTCGCCAACCAGACCCTCACTTACTACACGGGTGTCGACGAATACCTCGCCGCTCTCGAAGAGATCGAGAAGGATGTTGAGGAATTTGTGAAGGCAGTTGACACGGCCACCTCTAATGTTGCCACGAAGAACGCCGAAGCGAAGAAGAAGAACGACGCCAAGGCTGCTTACAAGAAAGCGAAGATCGGCGACAAGGCTTGGGCTGATATTGACACGAAAGACGAGGTTCTCGCTTGTGTCGATAAGGGCAAGTGGACGCTCGAAGGCGAATCCAAGACGCTCGCCGAAAAACTGATGGCTGATTGGCCGGCCAAGAAGCTTGACTGGGACAACAAGACCACGTGGTACACCCACATCCAGACCCACTTCACCAGCCTGAGCAACGCCCTCAAGACCTATGTCGATGCTATCTACGCCCTCGATCCGGACAAGGCTAAATATTCCGGTGGTACCGATCCTAAGGAAATCTACAAGAAGGTCCAGGAATACTGCGCTGGTGAAATGCGCAAGGCTCACAACAATGTGGTCGCCGCTGAAAAGGCTCTCTACACCGCCGAGAAGAACCTCGCCAAACTCGAAGCTGGCTTCGACGGCATGGATCTCGCCATCGCCAAGGCTGAGGACGACCTGAAGATCGCTCAGGACGAACTCAAGCAGGCTGAGAACGATTACGCTATCGCGAAGAAGGGCTACGACGCCATCATCGCAAAGTATGTCGGCTAATCTAACGAACGATTAATCCAACAACAAACAAAAACCTTTTTAAAAAGGACAATATGTTGAAAAGATTAAGCATACTGATCATGACAATCCTCCTGGTTGTGCCAGCAATGGCACAACCGCAGGAGAGTTGTGAGTGTGTGTTTGGACCGAAGGCTGGACAGTGGCAGTTCAACTTCAATGTCGGCCGCGGAGACTTCTTCAACGACGCATACGGGTTGTATTACCTGCTGCCGAGTGAAGACGGCACCGCGACGGGCCTCGGACTTGATATTCCGAGCGACCTGCTTGCCGGCAACGGCATCTCGATGCTGGGCTCCGACGCGAACTACGGCATTGGCAACGACCACATCAGTGGCGACCTTCAGCTGTGGCTCCTCAATACCGGTAGCCTGAACTCCACGCCCATCAACTTCAGCATCGGAACGAAAGTATTCATCACGGACCACATCAACATCAACCTGAGCGGTGCGTACATCCTCAACATGCAGCCGAGCAAGAACTTCGTGGAAGGGGAATCCTATTCCATCAGCGACCTCAACGCTGCAGGCTATGATGTGTCGTACACGCCGGCAACGGTGGAACCGGGCGGAATCTATGCTCAGAAAGCCATCCTCGGCTCTGTGACCAACCGCCTGATGGTGCAGCTCGGCAGTGAGTACTACTTCCACACCAAGAACCCGCGGATTTTCCCGTACCTGGGCGTTTTCGGACAGTTCAAGATGGCTCGCATCGAGAGCTTCTATCCGTACACCGGCCAGTACATTCCGACCGATTATGCAGCTGACAACACCATCAACCCGAACCTCTACAAGGATCCGGTGGTTGGCGAGTCGACTGGCGTCAGCGGAGAGGGATATCCCGACATGGAGTTCGAAGAGCTTGACATCTACCGCTTCAACCGCGCTGGTCAGGCCCTTGGCTTCGGTGCTGGCATTAACTTCGGTATTGAATACGAACTGATGGAAGGTTTGTTCATCGGAGCAGAAGTAGCCCCTGTGTGCTACCAGTACACCCTGCTTCACCTGCAGGTGAGCGGCCAGGACCCGTACTATGCTACGAACCACAACCTCCGCGCATTCGCATACCCGCAACTCACAATTGGCGTTCGCTTCTAATCACTGAAAGCCATAAGGCCTCAGTACTTATAAAATTCAAGGGTGTCCCCACGGACACCCTTCGTTTTTTTATTTTCCTTCGATGGCTTCGGCTGGAGGGAGTAGGGATGCGGCGCGGGCAGGAACGGCGCCGAACACCAGGCCGATAATGAGCGATACGGCCACTCCGGTGAAACAGGCGCTGAGGGAGAGTGACAACGAAATGCCGACAGCAGAAGAAGACGCTGCCTGCCAGGCTCGCATCCCAAATACTCCTAACCCCGCCAGGGCGATGCCGGAGAGTCCGCCCAGGAGCGACAGTACGGCGGCTTCGCCTAAAAATTGTCCTAGGATGGTTCGGCGCCGGGCGCCGAGGGCGCGACAGATGCCGATCTGCGTACGTCGCTCTTCCACGGAAACGAACAACATGTTGGCAATGCCGATGCCGCCCACCAGCAGCGAAAAGATACCGATAATCCAGCCCAGCCGCGCAGCCAGGGCGAAGAGTTCGTTCATTTCGTCGAGCAGGAACGAGAGCCGGTTGAGTGAAAAATCGTCGGGCGAGGAAGGCGGCAGCCGGCGATGGCTGCGCATCAGCCGCCGGACCAGCGCTGCGTCGGCCCCTGCCAAAAGGATGCTGCCGCGCAGCACGGGCCCGCGGTAGGCGGCGAAGGGAACCAGTTGCGCGCGGTCGATATCAAGAGGGCTCACAGAGCCCGCACCTGCCGGCGCGAAGACACCGATTACTTCATACCGCGCCCCGTCGATCCACAGAGCATCGCCCACGGTGGATTCCACCTCGCATCCCACCACTACAACCGCCGCCCCGCCGTCCAGTTCGCTGTCGGTGAAGCCTCGGCCCGCCGACAGCGGCTGCTGCACCAGCAACCCCCAGTCGCCCGCCACGCCCGTGGCCGTCGGCCCATAGGCCGCGAAGGCGATACGTGAAAACGCCCTTTCACCATTGTCGCGGAGGAACCGGTAGTCCCGCCACGAAACGGGCGGACGGGCTGCATAAGCCCACCAGCGAAACACGCCATCCTCATTCAGGTCGGGCTCCAGAGGCTCCCGGTCCACGAACAGCACATCGCCGCCATAGGCGTCGAAACCCTCGCGGATGGCCGCCTGCAGCGAATCGACCAGCGTAAGCGCCGCTACGATGGAAAAAATGCCGATGGCCACGCCCAGCAGCGACAGCAGCGTACGGAAGCGGTCGGCCTTCAGTTCCCTGAAAGCCTGCGCCAGAAAATCATTCATCACAAAGCTCCTTCTACAGTCCGATTTTCTTTTTCAGCCCCCGCAGCGCGTCGAAGGCGTCGAGCGGAGACATTTTGTTGATATCCAAACGGGCGAGTTCTTCCTTGATGTCCACGAGCAGGGGATCGTCGAGCTGGTAGAGCGAGAGCTGGACGCCCTGCGCGGCGTCGGCCGGCTCCTTTTGGGTGCGGTCGGGAGCGGAGGCCTCCAGTTCCCGGAGCTTCTTCTCGGCGCGGTAGACGACATCCGAAGGCATGCCGGCCAGACGGGCTACGTGGATGCCGAAACTATGGGCGACGCCGCCGGGCAGCAGCTTGCGCAGGAAAATCACCTTGCCCTCCACTTCCTTGACGGAGATGTGGAAATTGTGGACGCGGTTGTATCGTTTTTCGAGTTCGTTGAGTTCGTGGTAATGGGTGGCGAAGAGCGTCTTCGCATGGGAATGGGCGTGGATGTATTCCACGATGGCCCAGGCGATCGACATACCGTCGAACGTGCTGGTGCCGCGGCCGATCTCGTCGAGCAGCACGAGCGAGCGCTCGGAGATGTTGTTCAGGATGGTGGCCGTTTCGAGCATTTCGACCATGAAGGTCGATTCGCCCCTCGAAATGTTGTCGGACGCTCCGACGCGGGTAAAAATCTTATCGACAATGCCCATTTTCAGGCTCTCTGCCGGCACGAAACACCCTGCCTGGGCAAGGAGGCAGATCAGGGCCGTCTGTCGCAGAAACGCCGATTTTCCGGCCATATTCGGGCCGGTAAGGATAATGATCTGCTGCTGCACGCTGTCGAGGTGCAGGTCGTTGGCCACATACTGCTCGCCTTCGGGCATCATCTGCTCGATGACGGGGTGCCGGCCCTGCTTGATGTCGAGCGACGTGGAGTCGTTGAGCGAGGGGCGGCAGTAGCCGCAGTCGTAGGCCAGCAGCGCGAATCCGGCCAACACGTCGAGTTGGGCGAGGGTGGAGGCGTTGCGCTGGATGGTGGGGATTTCAGCCTGGATGGCTGCCACCAATTCCCCGTATAGGCGGGTTTCGAGGGTGAGGATGCGTTCTTCGGCCCCGAGTATCGTCTCTTCGTAGTGTTTGAGCTCGGCGGTGATGTAGCGCTCCGCTCCCACGAGCGTCTGCTTGCGGACCCATTCGGCGGGTACTTTGTCCTTGAACGTGTTGCGCACTTCCAGGTAGTAGCCGAACACGTTGTTGTAGCCGATCTTGAGCGAACCGATGCCGGTGGCTTCGCGCTCCCGTTCCTGGATGTCGAGCAGAATCTTGCGGCCGCCGTGCAGCGTGTTGCGCAGGGTGTCGAGTTCCTCCGACACGCCCGGAGCGATGACGTCGCCTTTGCCCAGGGCGGCCGCCGCTTCGGGCAGCAGCGTCCGGGCAATGCGGTCGGACAGTGCGGTGCAGTCGTCGAGTTTTTCGCACCAGGATTCGAGTTCGGGACGGGCAATCAGCGAACGGATGGCCGCGCCGCCGCACAGCGCACGTCCCAGCTGCAGGGTTTCGCGCGGGAGAATCTTGCCCGCGGCGGCCTTGGCCACGATGCGTTCCAGGTCGCCCACTTTCGAGAGCTCCTCGCGCACCAGCGTCCGCATTTCGCCGTCGGCGAGGAAGGCATCGACCGTGTCGTAGCGCGCATTGATGCGGGCGATGTCTTTGAGCGGCATGGCGAGCCATTCGCGGAGGGTGCGTGCGCCCATCGGGCTGCAGCAGCGGCCCACCGCTTCGATGAGCGAACGGCCTTCGCTGCCCGCGAGCGACTGGAACACTTCGAGGTTGCGGAACGTGAAGCGGTCCATCCACACATAGTCGTCCTCGTCGATGCGCGAGAGGGTGCGGATGTGGCCCAGGGCGCTGTGCTGCGTCATCTCCAGGTAGTAGAGGATGGCACCTGCCGCCGCGACGCCCAGCAGCAGCGGCTCCACGCCAAAGCCCTTGAGCGTGGTGGTCTCCAGCTGCGCGCAGACCTTGCGGTAGCCCGATTCAGGCACGAAAATCCACGGGTCGAGTGGCGTAAGGCAGGCCCGCTGGCCGAACCGCTGTCGGAATCCGTCGAGGAACGAACGCTCCACCAGGATCTCCCGGGGAGAGAAGGTGCCGAGCAGCACTTCCGCGTAATCGAGCGAACCCTGCGCGACCTTGAAGGCGCCGGTCGAGATGTCGAGGAAGGCCAGTCCGGCTTCCTTGCCGCTGAACGCGATGGCGCAGAGCCAGTTATTCTCGCCGGCCTTGAGCAGGTTGTCGTTGTAGGCCACGCCGGGCGTGACCAGTTCCGTGACCCCCCGCTTCACCAGCTTCTTGGCGAACTTCGGGTCTTCCAGCTGGTCGCACACCGCCACCTTATAGCCCGCCTGGACCAGGCGCGGCAGGTAGTTCTCCATGGCGTGGTGCGGTACGCCGGCCATTTCGATGAAGGTGCCGCCGCCCGACGACTTGCGTGTGAGCACCAGGCCCAGCACACGGCTGGCCGTGAGCGCATCGTCGCCGTAGGTCTCGTAGAAGTCGCCGACACGATAGAGCAGCAGCGCTTCGGGATGCTGTGCCTTGATCTCGAAGTACTGCTTGAGCATCGGAGTGAGCGGTGTGTTTTTCTCCTTCATGGGTTGACAAAAATACCAAAAAATCGCCGCAGAATGTTATCTTTGTAGGAGAATTTTTCACTGGAATTCCCGAAATCGTCCGAAAAGAATCTGTAAAAACCCATAAACATGAAAAAACTCCTGCTTCTGGCCGGCCTGGCCGCCGTCCTGCTGCTTCCGGGATGCACCTCTCCCGCGGAAAAATTTGAAAAAGACATGGATGCATATCTTGCCGAAATCGAAGCGGCCGGCGTGAGCTGCGTCGTAGTCAAGGACAACCAGGTGATCTACCACCACAACTACGGGGTGAAAGACCTCGCCACCGGCGTGCCCGTTGACGACGAGACCCTCTTCCGCATCGCCTCCATCTCCAAGTCGTTCACCGCCACGAGCTTGCTGCAGCTGGTCGAGCAGGGCAAACTCGCCCTTACCGACGATGTGAGCGACCTGCTGGGCTTCCGCGTGCGCAACCCCAAGTTCCCCGACACGGTCATCACGCTCGAGATGCTGCTCTCGCACACCTCCAGCATCAACGACAACGAGGGCTACTGGACCACCATCGACATCATCAATCCCGACCTCAACCCCGACGCCTACAAGTGCTACAACGACTATGAACCGGGCAGCGGCGGGTACGAATACTGCAACCTCAACCTCAACCTGGCCGGCACCATCCTGGAACGCGTGTCGGGCGAGCGGTTCGACCAATATGTGGTCCATCACGTGCTCCGGCCGCTGGGCCTTTACGGCGGCTACTGCGTGGATTCGCTCGACGCCTCCCGCTTCGCCCACCTGTATGCGTGGAACAAGGAGGAAGGCCGTTTCATCGACAACTACGACGAGGCCTACGCCCCGCGCAGCGAGAAGGTGGCCAACTACACGATGGGCCACGACGCCCTGATCTTCTCGCCCACGGGCGGTATGAAGATTTCCGCGCTCGACCTGGCGCGCTACATGACGATGCACATGAACTATGGCACCACGCCCGACGGCGTGCGCATCATCTCGGAAGAGAGCTCGCGTAACATGCAGGTGCCGCGTTCCGAACCGGAACACTATGGCCTGAATCTATGGCTGGCCGACGACTATGTGCCGGGCATCACGCTGGTGGGCCACACGGGCGGCGCCTACGGCCTGAGCAGCGCCATGTTCTTCAACCCGGAAGAGAAATACGGTTTCGTGATTATCTGCAGCGGCTCGCACGACGAGGCCGGAACCCACAACGTACTCCACCAGGGCATCGCCCGGATGTACAAATACTTCATCGCGAAGTGATGCAGGGCGTCCGTCCCAAGAAAGCCCTCGGGCAGCATTTCCTCACCGATCAGGGCATCGCGCAGGCCATCGTGGCGGCGCTCCGTCATCGCGGCTCCGTGCTGGAGGTCGGCCCGGGAACCGGTGTGCTGACGCAGTATCTGCTGCGCGAAAAGGATCTGCAGCTCAAGGTGGTGGAGATCGACCCGGAGTCGGTGCGCTGGCTGCTGGAGCATTATCCTGCGCTGGCGCCCAGCCTCTATGAGGCCGATTTCCTGCGGATGGACCTGACGCGGCTTTTCCCAGGCGAATTTGCCGTTATCGGCAACTTTCCGTACAACATTTCCTCGCAGATCTTCTTCAAGATCCTCGAGGTGCGCGACCATGTTCCGGAGGTGGTGTGCATGATTCAGAAAGAAGTGGCGGAGCGGCTGGCGGAGGGGCCGGGGTCGAAAACCTACGGCATCCTGTCGGTGCTGCTGCAGGCCTGGTACGACATCGAATACCTGTTTACGGTGGGTGAAGGGTCGTTTGTGCCGCCGCCGAAAGTCAAGAGTGCGGTGATCCGGCTTACGCGTAACGGCCGCACGTCGCTCGGTTGCGACGAGACACTGTTCAAGACGGTGGTCAAGACCACGTTCAACCAGCGCCGCAAGACCATCCGCAATTCCCTGAAGCCGGTGATGGCGTCGCTGCCGCAGTTGCCCTCCTACATTCCCTATCTCGACGCCCGCCCCGAACAATTGTCGGTCGAAGAGTTCGTAGCGCTCACAAAAGCATTATCTTTGTCACATGATGTGGCGAGAGATGATGGCGGCCCTGCTGGCCGTGGTAGTGTTTTGGAACGTTGAGAACCTGTTTGACGTTTTCGACGACCCCCTGAAAAACGACGATGACTTTACGACCCAGGCCGAACGGCACTGGTCGTGGCCGCGTTTTGAGCGTAAGCGCGACGGCATTGCGCAGACGCTGGTGGCCGTAGGCGATGTGGCTGGCGAACTTCCGGCGTTGGTGGGTCTCTGCGAGGTGGAGAACCGGATGGTGGTGTCGCAGCTGGTGCACAAGACGATGCTGGAAGATCTGGGATATGGTTATGTGCACCGGGAGTCGCCCGATGCGCGCGGCATCGACGTGGCATTGCTGTACCGGCGCGACAGTTTCCGCGTGCTGGCGGTCGATTCGCTGCGGGTGCCGGGCGTGGTGACGCGGGATATCCTGTACGTTCGGCTGAAAGAGATTCCAGGAAAAGATTCTCTCCACGTCTTCGTAGTGCATCTTCCTTCGAAACTCGGCGGAGAGCGGGCAACAGATGCGCGCCGGGAGGCGGCGCTGGGCGTCCTTCAGCATGCCGTTGATTCCCTGCTGGTCGTCGAGGAGAACGCCCGCATCCTCGTGATGGGCGATTTCAACGACACCGTCGCTGCCGTCGGGGGTCTTTCAGCGCCACCGTTCGACGGCCCGCCAGCTGCTCCGGGCACACTCAAATATCACGGTCGCTGGGAGCGCATCGACCATTTCCTCGTATCTCCGTCTGTCACGGCACAGATGAATATCTTCGCCCCGGGTTTTCTGCTCGAGCCCGACGCGGCCTATCTCGGCACCAAGCCCCGCCGCACTTTCATCGGCCCCCGCTACAACGGTGGCCTTTCCGACCACCTTCCGATCTACATGAGGATACAACCGAAATAATTATCACCCCAGTGTGATAATTTGCTTTTTTGACGAAAGTTTTCAGATGGTTGTGCGTACGCACATTGGCGCCGGCATAATGGCCGCAAGGCCGGCCCCTTTTATTTCAGAAGTTGAAAGATCATGATGATCAGAATGGCGGCGGGGGCGACAAAGCGAAGGAGGAACAAAAGCAAATCGATGAACCACTCCGGGATAGGTAGCTTCCCTCCGTTCGTCAACTCGTCGTGCACATCTTTCTTCCCCAACTTCCAACCCACGAACAGCACGACAATCAGGCCGCCGATCAGCATCAGCACATTGGCCGATACGAAGTCGAATAGGTCGAATATCGTCTTTCCGAACAGTTTCAAGCCGTCGACCGCTCCCAGTGAAAGCGAGCACAGGCAACCTAGCGCCCAGATGGAAAGCGTGACGACGATGACGGCCGTCCGCCGCTTCATCTTGAATTCTTCGATCACAAACGCCACGATGACCTCCATTACTGAAATCGACGAAGTCAGCGCAGCCAGCAGCAGCGCCACAAAGAAGAAGATGGCGATGACGCCGCCCAGCGGCAGCTGTCCGAAGATATGGGGCAGGGTGATGAACACCAGTCCCGGACCTTCTCCCGGACTGATTCCGAACGCGAAAACGGCCGGCATGATGGCACAGCCGGCAATCAGTGCAAATACTGTGTCGGCCAGCGCCGTCTGTGCGCCCAGCGACAGGATGTTCGCATCTTTCTTTACATAAGAGCCGTAGGTGATGACCATTCCGCTGCCCAGCGACAGCGAGAAGAACGCCTGTCCCAGTGCAGCCAGGAACGTATCGGTCGTGACTTTCGACCAATCGGGCTTGAACAGATAATCCACGCCGGCCCCTCCGCCGGGAAGCGTCAGCGAACGGATGGCGATGCCCAGGATGATGAGGAACAACACGGGCATCATTACTTTCGAGAATTTTTCGATGCCGTTTTTCACGCCGGAGATGACAATCCCGGCCGTCAGGGCAAGGAAAATCGTATGACAGATTAGCGGCCGCCAGGTCGATGTCGAGAAGGTGGAAAACATTGTATCGAGCGGCGCCCCGCTTTCGCGGGTAAAATCAAAGCGGACCGCCTTGAAAAGGTAATCGATACCCCAGCCGCCGACCACCGAATAGAACGACAGGATCAGCGTGCAGCAAACGATGGCGAGGATGCCGGCGAAACCCCAGCTGCCGCCCGGCGCCAAAGTCTTATAGGCGGCCCGGGCGCTGGCTTGGCTGCGACGTCCGATGATGAACTCCGACAGCAGGATAGGGAGTCCCAGCAGACAGACGAATACCAGATAGATCAGGATAAAGGCGGCTCCGCCGTTCTGCCCTACAAGGTAAGGGAACCTCCATAAGTTGCCCAGGCCCACGGCCGAGCCCGCGAGCGCCACCAGGACGCCGAAAGAACTCCCGAATGAATCGCGGACGCCGGGCTGTTTGTGGCTACTTGCGTTTTTCATAGAGCAGGAAGGTATAGTCGAACCCCGATTCGTCGTCGTGGTAGCGGATACTTCGGAAAATCTCGACCCAAAGGTCGGGATCGATGTCGGGGAAGAAGGCGTCCGCAGGCTCCACATCCGTGTGGATGCGTGTGACATACACGCGGTCGGCCCGCGCGATCATCTGCCGGTACATCATGCCGCCGCCGATGATAAAGATCTCTCCCGATCCCGCCGCCGCGGCCAGCGCGTCGTCGGGCGAGGTGAAGAACTCAGCTCCGGAAGCAAGGTCGGCCTCCGTCAGCGGCTGGTCGCTCACCACCATATTGCGCCGTCCGGGCAGGCAGCGCTCGTGGAACGACCGCCAGGTGCCCAGGCCCATGATTACGGGGTGCCCCATCGTCGTGCGCTTGAAATACTGGAAATCGGCACGGATATGCCACGGAATGAGTCCGCGGTATCCGATGGCATTGTTTTCGGCGGCTGCGCCGATCAGGCTGAGAATGTCTTTCATACGGCAACGGGGGCTTTGATGGCCGGCCAGGGATCATAACCGGTCAGGGTAAAATCTTCATACACGAAGTCGAACAGGTTCTTCCGCTCAGGGTTGAGATGCATCTGCGGGAGCGGTCGGGGCTCGCGTGTGAGCTGCAGGGCCACCTGTTCGTGATGGTTGGAATAGATGTGCACATCACCGAACGTGTGCACGAAATCGCCCGGCTGCAGGCCGCAGACCTGTGCGACCATCATGGTAAGCAGGGCGTAGGAAGCAATGTTGAATGGCACGCCGAGGAACACGTCGGCACTGCGTTGGTAAAGCTGGCAGCTGAGCCGGCCTTCGGCCACATAGAACTGGAACAGGGAGTGGCAGGGAGGCAGCGCCATCTTGTCGACTTCCGCGGGATTCCAGGCAGAGACGATGAGGCGACGGCTGTCGGGATTGCGGCGGATCATCTCGACAACCTGCGAAAGCTGGTCGATGCTGCGTCCGTCGGGCGCGGGCCACGAACGCCACTGATGTCCGTACACAGGCCCGAGCTCACCGTTCTCGTCGGCCCACTCGTCCCATATCGACACGCCATGGTCCTTGAGATACTTAATATTGGTATCGCCGGCAATGAACCACAAGAGTTCGTAGATGATGGATTTCAGATGGACTTTCTTGGTGGTGAGAAGCGGAAAGCCGTCCTGCAGGTTGAATCGCATCTGGTAGCCGAACAGGCTGGTGGTGCCGGTGCCGGTGCGGTCGTCCTTATAGACGCCTTCCGATTCGATTTTCCGCAGCAGATCGAGATATTGTTTCATAAGAATTCAAAGTTAATTCTTTTTTGCGGAAGGTGAAAGAAAAAACTAAGGGCGTCCCGACTGGGGCGCCCTTGTTCGTTTCGGGGCAGACCTGCCGTTAGGCGGCCTTCTCTTGTTTGGCGATCTTCCGACGGTTGAGGTCGTACATGATCGGGGTACCGATGAAGATGGAGGCATAGGTACCGACCAGAACGCCGAGAGCCAGGGAAACCGAGAAGCCGCGGATGCTTTCGCCGCCGAAGATGGCGATGGCGATGAGCACGAGGAGCGTGGAGACCGAGGTGTTGATCGTACGCGACAGCGTGGCGTTCAATGCTTCGTTGATGTTCTGCTCCAGCGGGCGTTTCGGGAACAGCGTGCGGTATTCACGGATACGGTCGAAGATCACCACGTTGTCGTTGATGGAGTAACCGATGATGGTCAGGACTGCAGCGATGAACGTCTGGTCGACGTCGAGGGTGAACGGAAGCACGCCGGTAAAGATCGAGTAGAAACCGATCACGATGATCGAGTTGTGGATCAGCGAGCTCACGCCGCCGATACCCCAGGTCCAGTTCTTGAACCGGAAGGCGATGTAGCCGAAGATGACGATCAGGGCCAGGATCACGGCAATCACGGCGTCGCGCCGCACCTCGCTGGCGATGGAGGCGTCCACACGGTCGCTGCTCACGATACCGTTCGGGTTCTCGAGCGTGGAGGTGAAGCCTTCCAACGTCAGGTCGTTGGCGTAGAAGCCCTTGAGGGCGTTGTACAGTTTGGCTTCAATCAAGCGGTCGGTCTCGGACGATTTGTCGTTCACCATATATTTGGTGGTGATGCGCATCTGCGAAGCGCCACCGAACTGCTTGACTTCCGAAGACTCCTGGAATTCGTCGATGAGGGCTGCGCGCACCTGCTCGGGCGTGACCGGCTGGTCGAAGCGCACGGTGTAGGTACGGCCGCCGCTGAAGTCGACACCGAGGGTAAAGCCCTTGGTGAAGATGAATGCCAGGCAGATGAGGCAGACGACACCGGAAATGATGTACGTCTTCTTCCGCATACCGAGGAAGTTGATGTGCGTGTTCTTCAGGAACTTGCTCGACCACTCGGAGGCGAAGGTGATGTCCTTGTTGCGCTTGAGGCGCGCCTCGAAGATCAGGCGGGTGATGAAGATGGAGGTAAATACCGAGGTGATGATACCGATGACCAGCACGGCGGCGAAACCACGGATCGTACCACTGCCGAAGAGGTAGAGGATGATACCGGTCAAGATCGTGGTGATCTGGCCGTCGAGGATGGCCGAGTAGGCGTTCTTGTAACCGTCGCTGATGGCCAGGCGGAGCGCCTTGCCGGCGTTGAGCTCTTCCTTCACACGCTCGTAGATAATCACGTTGGCGTCGACCGCCATACCCATGGTCAACACCAGACCGGCGATACCGGAAAGGGTGAACACCGTACCGAACGAAGCGAGGGCGCCGAACAGGAACAGCACGTTGCAGAGCAGCGCGATGTCGGCGGCAACACCGGCCCGGCGGTAGAAGATGATCATGTAGATCAGCACCAGCACGAAAGCGATGATGAACGAAATCAGACCGTTGCGGATGGATTCGCTACCCAGCGACGGGCCCACCACCTGCTCCTGCACGATGCGGGCGGGCGTGGAGAGCTTACCGGACTTGAGCACGTTGGCCAAGTCGTCGGCATCCTGCTGGGTGAAATGGCCGGAAATGGCGGAGTTGCCTCCCGAAATCTTGTTCTGGACATTCGGATACGAATACACCTGGCCGTCCATCACGATGGCGATCTGGCGACCGACGTTCTCTCCGGTAATGTTTTCCCACTCGATGGCACCCTTGCTGTTCATGGTCATGCTGACCTCCGGGGCACCCGTCATCTGGTTGTAGTTGACGCTGGCCGAGGAGATATACTTGCCGTCGAGGGCGGGACCCTTGCCGGCATGGCTCTTCAGGGCGATCAGCTCAAAATAGGTGTCGGGCATGGATTCGCTTTCAAATGCCTTGAAACTCCAGGCCGGCACGAAGTCGCCGGGGAAGAGGTTGCGGTTGGCGGCAATCCAGGCGTTGATCTGGGCGGTGTCGCGGTAGTGGGCGATACCCAGGAGCGCGGAGTTGCCCCCCAGCATCTGCAGGCGGCTGAAGAGCGGGTTGGCCTTCATCAGCAGTTCCTGCGAAGCGTTGGCCTGCTCTTCGGCGGCGAGCTCGGATTCCAGCGAATTATCGCTGTCGGCAGCTTTTTCAGCCACGGCGGGTTCCGTCTTCTCGGCTTCCGACTCGAGGGCTTCGTTCTGCAGGCGGATCTCTTCGTTGAGTTCCTGCAGATATGGCTCGATTTCCTGCGAAGTGTAGGTCTCCCAGAATTCGAGGGATGCGGTGCCCTGGAGGAGCTTACGGACGCGTTCAGGTTCCTTCACGCCCGGAAGTTCGACGAGGATACGGCCCGTACCGGCAACCTTCTGGATGTTGGGCTGAGCCACACCGAATTGGTTGACACGGCGCTCGACGACCTGATAGGAGTTGTCGATCGCGCTCTTGGCCTCTTCCTTGAGGAGCGAGATGATCTCGTCGTTGGTGGCCTTCGACTTGTTTTTCACGTCGCCGCTGAGCTTGTCGAGGTCGATGTCGAACGAAAGGCGCTTGCCCGGCGCTACTTCGTCCCAAGCCTGGGCGAAGAGCGTGATGAAGTCTTCGTGGGTCTGGTCGGCACGCTCGGACGCGAGCGCCATGGCCTTGTTGAATTCTTCGGTGGTCTTTTCACGGGCGCAGGAGCGGACGAGTTCAGCCAGGTCGAGCTGCAGGACGATGTTCATACCGCCTTTCAGGTCAAGACCGAGGTTGAGTTCTTTCTCCTTGACGTTCTTGTACGTGTAATTGAAATAAACCTTCTTGTTGGAAATCGAGTCCAGATAGAGCTTGTTGGCAGCCGTGCTCACGGAGTCTAGGTAAAAGGCCCGGTCGAGCTCGGAAACTTCTGCAAACTGCGCGCTCTGCTGAACCTCTTCGACAGCTTTCTGGGCGGCCTTGGCGGCTTTGTTCTCCTGTATGGCGGTTGCAGCCGTGAAAGAGAGCTGGAACACACAGGCCAGGCCGATGAGGATAGCCAGAATGGTAATGGCGCCTTTACTTTGCATAAAAATTATGTTTTTAAAAATTAATTCAACGTACGTCGGAGACCGGCGTTGCGGTCATTTGACGAATAGCCTGCAAAATTACACTTTTTTCTCAATATAAGAATGTTTTGGCTAAATTTGTTGTCTAAAAAACGCTTCCAACCGGATGAAACGAACCCTTTTAGCTGTGTTGTGCCTGCTGCTGTCGATTCCCCGTCTGCCGGCGCAGGATTCGCTGGCTCTGCGGCGTCAGATTGAAGCGGAGAACCGGGAAGTCCTCCGGCAACGTAGCGCCCGTCCGACGGTAGTGGCTGCCAAAACCGTGTTGCGGAAAGAGTTTCCGCTCTGGTACTCCCACCTGGCCGACAGGGGATGGGCTCCGGATGGGAATTATTATCCATCTGAAACACAGGAACTTTATCTTTCGCTTCCCGGCCCGATGGGCGATCTTGAAGTGGTGCGGACCCATCCGGTCGACAGCCTGCTCTGGAGTTTGCCCGAAGCGGTTTGCGCCCAGGCTTCTTCGCCTGGGAACGAGGTGTATCCCATGTTGTCGCCCGACGGGAAGCGCCTCTATTTCGCTTCCGACGGCCTGTTCGGGATGGGTGGCTACGACCTCTATGTAGCGGAATGGGATCCTATGCAAAAAAAGTGGGGGTCCGTGCAGAATCTGGGCGTCCCTTTCAATTCGGAAGGGGATGATCTCCTGTTTTGTGATACGCCCGATGGCCGCTATAGCCTCTTCGCCTCGAACCGCGCCTGCGGCAAGGACTCCGTGACGATCTATGTCGTCCGGCAGGAAAACTTTGTCTATGCCCCCGTGGCCGACCGGCAGGCCGTACCGGTGTTGCGGATTACGGCGCCCGACCCGGATTGGACGTTTACCCGCCGCGAACCCGGCTCCCAGCCGAGAATTCTGTTTGAAGAGCCGGAAGAGGAGTTCGACGAAGCATTCAAGGTGGGGAAAGAGGGCGCCTTTGCTAAGAACGACCGTCTCCCCGCCGGTCTGGTCTATCAGATCCAGCTTTTCGTGTCGGCCAGCCGCCCTGCCATCAAGCAGCTCAAAGGCGTGAGTCCCGTGTATTCCCATCGGCAGAAATCCGGCAAGACGATGTATGCTGCCGGGATCTTCCGCACCTACGAGGAAGCGGAGGAAGCACTCCGTGAGGTCAAGCGCGCAGGTTTCCCTACCGCTTTCATTGTGGCGTTCGACGGGGGCGAGCCACTGGCGCTGCAGAAAGCCCGGAAACAAGAATCCTCGGTAAAGGTCATTACCGAGGAAGTCAAAATTGTAAAATAGCGCCGCGTCAGCGGTTGCGCAGATCGTCTTCGAGCCTTTGGGCCGCCTCTTCCTGGCCGAAGGTGTTGTAGAGCTTCATCAGATAGAAATATGTGGTGGCAGCATCGTCGGAAGCCGTTTTCGAAAAGATCTCTTCGTCGTAGCGACGACGCGGGGAAGAATAGAAGAGCAGCGCTTCGAGCGTTTCCTTGCCCAGTCGATCGCCTACGGCAAGGGCTTTTTCGGGCTTGCCGATCCGGAAGTAATCTTCTACGATGGTGAGCATCGACCACTCGTTGAGCGACCGCAGCTGCGCCAGGTTATACGGGAAGTTGCACGGGGGCATGACGGCGATGCCTTTGTCGAGCACCTCTTCGGCCTTGTCAAATTCGTTGTTGTCGATCAGCGCCGTAGCGGTAGTGGCGAAGAAATCGCGTACGGGAACGACGGCGGTGAAGGTAAACAGGTTCTGGTAGTCCACGTGGATCGTGGTGTCGGCCAGCGAATCGAATCGGTAGAGGTTCATGATGCGGTCGTACAGGACATCGGCGTCCATGGTCGTCTCCCGTTCGGCGTAGTCGTTGAGGAAAGGCACCAGTTTATACACGAAACCGTCGAACTGCAGATAGGGCTCAAGGCCGAGTTTGGTCTCGCCGCGTGACACGAAATAGATGGGCCGCGACCAGTCGTAGTTCGCCAGGATATCGAGCATGATGAGGTCGAACTTGGTGATGTTGCTGCCGCTGATGTTGAGCGTGATGTAGTCGAGCATGCTGTCGCGCATGGATTCCGCTGCGATGCCGCTGCGGATGGCGTTTTCCTTGTCAACCGGCACGAGAAGCTTGTGTCCGGGGATATAGTCCTGTCCTTCCCGGGTGTAGCGCTCGTCGCGGAAAATGGCGATGGCTTCCGAAGCCAGCACGGGGCGGTCCACCACGTCGATGACCGGGCAGAAGTCGTTGGTGCCGTAGAGATACTGTTTCCGGGGAATGGATATCTTGATGGGATCGGATTCGTAGAAGCGGCACTGCATCTGGTCGATGTACCAGTCGGTACCCAGCAGCGACGAGTTGACGATGCGCACGTCGGTACGGATGCCTTCTACTTCCTGGGCGTACCAGAGCGGGAAGGTGTCGTTGTCGCCATGGGTGACCAGCAGCGCGTTGGGCCCGCAGCCGATGAGGTGGTTCCATGCCATGTCGCGGGCGGTGTAGCGTCCGCTGCGGTCGTGGTCGTCCCAGTTCTGGCAGCCCATGAGCGCGGGCACCACCAGGCCGAGTGCGACGGCCACCGATGCGGCCACCGGAGAGCCCTCCTTCTTCGAGATCTTCTCAAACCATCCCTGGAGCGCCAGCACGCCCAAGCCGATCCAGAGGGCGAACACATAGAAAGATCCCGCGTAGGCGTAGTCGCGTTCGCGTACCTGGAAGGGCGGCTGGTTGAGGTAAACCACGATGGCCAGGCCGGTAAGCAGGAAGAGCAGACCCGTCACCCAGCTGTTGCGCGGATCGCGCCGCAGCTGGAAGAAGAAGCCAAGGAGCCCCAGCAGCAGCGGCAGGAAGAAATAATGGTTCTTGCTCCGGTTGTGGGCCAGGAAGTCGGGCGCCTCGCTCTGGTCGCCGAGCCGCATCTGGTCGATGACCTTGATGCCGCTTTCCCAGTTGCCGGAGAGGGGATCGCCGGGGGTCTGGCCATGGAGGTCGTTCTGCCGGCCCACGAAGTTCCACATGAAGTAGCGCAGGTACATGTAGTTTACCTGGTAGTCGAAGAAGAACGCGAGGTTGTCCTTCATCGAAGGCATCTGGAAATTGATGTACCGTCCGTAGATCTTGCTGCGACGTGGCTTGTATTTGGTGACGTACTGTTTGTAGAAGTCCTTGTAGTTCTCCTGGAAACCGTTCCACATGCGCGGGAACAGCATCTTGGAAGACGTGGGATAGACCGCGTCGATGTTGATGGCCCGGTAATACTTCCCGTCAAGGGGCGTGTAGTAGGGCACTTCTTCAACTTCGTAGGGCGAGTTGAATGACTGGCCGAACACGATGGGCGTGGAGCCGTACTGCTCGCGGCCCAGGTAGCGGATCAGCGTGTAGGGGTTGTCGGGCTGGTATTCGTTGGTGGGCGTTCCTGCGCTCGAGCGGATCATCGTGATGGTGAACAGCGAGTAGCCGATGATGATGGTGGTCAGCATCAGCGTGACGGTATGGGCCAGCGCTTTTTCTTTTTTCCGGAACATCTGCATCAGGAAGAAGCAGGCGGCCAGCAGGAGCAGCATGAAGATCGTGGCGCCCACGTCGAATTTCGCACCGAATCCGTTGACGAAGAGCCGGTCGAAGCCCGCCGCAAGGCGCGGGAGATACGGGATGACGCCGAAGAGGATGACACCCAGCACTACGCCCGAAAGCGCCAGCACGCCCAGCAGTTTCCAGAACGAGGCCGGTTGCTCGTGTTTCTTGTAATAGATCAGGAACACGATGGCGGGGATGGTCAGCAGGTTAAGCAGATGGACGCCGATCGACAGGCCCATCAGGAAGCAGATGAGCACCAGCCATCGGTTGGCGTAGCGGGTGTCGGCCTGCTCCTCCCATTTGAGCGCCGCCCAGAATACCACGGCCGTGAACAGCGACGACATGGCATACACCTCGCCTTCCACCGCGGAAAACCAGAACGTGTCGGAAAAGCAGTAGGCGAAAGCGCCGACCAGGCCCGCCCCGATCAGGGCGATGGCGCTGGCCGTCGTGAGTTCCTTGCCGCTTTTCTCCATGATCCGGCGACCGAAATGGACGATGGTCAGGTAGAGGAAGAAAATGGTCAGGCCCGAGCAGATGGCGCTCATGGCGTTGACGGCTACGGCGGCGTGTTCCGCATCGGTGAAGAGGGTGAAGAACCGGGCGAACAGGTTGAACACGGGGTTTCCCGGCGGGTGACCGACTTCCAGTTTGAAGGACGATGCGATAAATTCTCCGCAGTCCCAGAAACTCGTGGTAGGCTCGATCGTCAGGAGATAGACCAGCGATGCAAGCACAGCCACGCAGAGGGAAACGATGCGGTTGATCTTGCGGAACTGTGTATGGCTCATGTGCGAAATTTTGCGTGCAAAAAACAAAGATAAAGGTTTTATCTCTAACTTTGCGAAAAAATAGCAAGGACGATGCCACAAGACTGGAAAGAGATTTTGAAGGAGCGTTTCGGCGATGAACTTCCTGCCCCGCAGGAGGAGCCGGCAGAGGAAAAAGCGGCGCCCGTGTTGCGGAAACAACGGCTGGTCGTGACCATCGACCGGCATGCCCGGGCCGGTAAACAGGTGACTGTGGTTTCGGGTTTCGACGGTGACGACAAGCAGCTGGAAAGTCTTTGCAAGCAGCTCAAGACCCGCCTGGGTACGGGTGGTTCCGTGAAAGACGGAAAGATGATCATCCAGGGAGATGTTCGCGACAAAGTGGTTGCGTGGTTGTCGGAAGCAGGCCATCAGGCCAAACGTGGTAATTGAACTACATGAGAGTATTGCCCGATCCTTACGTCCTGGCTTTTCTGCTGGCGGTCGGACTGGTTGTGCTGCTATGCTACAACCGGCTGGTGGCCGCTGTGGGCGGCTCGCTGGCATGCTATCGCGGCACGAACGGCATGCAGGAGATGCTGGGCAACACCTATGTGGTCGATTCGGTGCGCATCGTGTTTTTGCTGCTGCTGCCTTTCCTGGCGTTGTCGTTGACCGTGACGGGATTGAGCGGCGTGGGCTATTGGTGGACGCTGGCAGCCCTGCTGGGACTCTGGCTTTTCCGCAAACTGGTCTACGCAACGGCCGGCTGGCTGGTGTCCCGGCGGTCAGACTTTCGCAACGCGGAGCAAGTGGGCTATGCGGTGGGGATGCTGATGCTGCTGGGGGCCCTCGTGGCGCTGTTGCTGGCCTGGCTGGTGCCCGCCACGCCGCGCTGGCTGCTCTGGGGCTGGTTGGGCGTCTGTGCGCTGGTGGCGCTGGTGGTATATGCCCTCCGTGGTTTTTCGCTTTTTTCGCACGCTGGATTTTCTCCTTATTTGTGGGTTTTGTATCTTTGCGGCCTGGAAGTTTTACCGATAAGTGTTGTTGTTAATATTTTGATACATGGAAATTAAACGCGTCCTCATCTCGCAACCCGAACCTACCGGGGCTTCTCCCTATGCAGATTTGACGGCAAAATGGGGACTGACCATCGACTTCCGTCCGTTTTTCCGGGTGGAAGGTGTTTCCGTGCGGGACTTCGTGTCCCAGCGTGTGGCGATTCTCGACTATACGGCCATAGTATTTACTTCACGTCTGGCCATCGATTCGTTCTTCCATATTTGCGAACAGACCCGGGTGACCGTACCCGAGACCATGAAATATTTCTGTCAGAGCGAAGCCATTGCGGTGTATCTCCAGAAGTACATCGTGTACCGAAAACGCAAGATTTTCTTCGGCACGGGCACGGTGGCGTCGATGGTGCAGTCGATCGGTGCCAAGCACAAGAACGAGAATTTCCTGATTGCCTGCACCGACAGCTTGAAACCCGACGTCCACAAGCTCTTTACGAAAGAGAAACTCAAGCACGGAAGCGCCGTGTTCGTGCGCACCATCAGCAACGATATTCACGACCTGGACCTTCGCAACTACCAGATTGCGGCGTTTTATAGTCCGGCCGACGTGAAGTCGCTTCAGGAGGCATTCCCTGAATTCAAGCAGGAAGACCTTGTGTTCGCCACCTACGGCCCTTCGACGGCTCGGTCGGCAGAAGCGGCCGGCTTGAAGGTCGATATCAAGGCTCCGGCGCCGAATGCGCCCTCGATTGCCGAAGCGCTCAGCAATTATCTGGAAGCGAGTCGCACCAAGGAATGAACGAACGCCGCATCCTCTCGCTGTTGAAGACGGGACAAGTGGCGTTCCGCTATCCGCTGAAAGTGTACTATCAGGCGGGCTCCAGTGATTTCGGGGTGTCGGTACCCAAGCGCAATTTCAAGCGGGCGGTGTGGCGCAATCTGCTGAAGCGACGCATCCGCGAGGCGTTCCGGCTCAACCAGGAACACCTGGGTGGAAAATCGTTCGAGGTTTTTGTGTATTATGTCGGAAAAGAAGAGGAATCGTATGAGCGAATCGAAAAAAGCCTCGTCCAGATCCTGGACGATATGGCTGCCCGTTAAACTGATCCGACTGTATCAGTACACGTTGTCGCCCTACATGGGACGCCAGTGCCGCTATACGCCTACGTGCTCGAACTATGCCATCGAAGCCCTGCAGAAGCACGGCCTGCTGCGTGGCGGCTGGCTGGCCGTCAAGCGCATTCTCCGCTGTGCCCCCTGGGGCGGATCGGGCTACGACCCCGTTCCGTAAACGTCGTTTCCGGCTTGACCGGGAATCTTAATCTTTCAGGGAATATCCGAACCGGTTCATGATGGCTTCACGCTCGGCGAGCGCAACCACATCCTTGGTCATGGAGAAAATCTCTTCGCGCGGATAGTCGGTCAGTTTGAGAATGATCAGTCCGTCGAGACTGTAGTTGAACAGCGGATCCACGTTGAAGCAGATGATCCGCGCATTTACCTTCATATACTTCTTCACCAGCGTCGGCACCCGGTAGGTGTTGTCGGAGAGCCGCATCAGGAAACGGTCGAATTTCTCGAAATTGTCCATCTTGCGCCGCAGCAGATCCTTTGGATTGATCTTCAGGTAGTCGGGCTCGAACGGCGTGGTCGGGGCGGCTGCGTTTTCGGAGATCATGGCGCTGTGCTTATTCTCCAGATAATACACCATGAGGCTCTGATAGAACTTCGGATAGGAGTTGCTGATGCTCACCGGCCCGATGAAATACTTCGCGTCGGGATAACGCATCATGCTGTGCATAAGCCCCTTGAGCAGCAGCATCAGCGGAAGGGCCTCTTTCTGGTATTCGAGGCTCACGAACGAACGGCCAAGTTCCACCGTCTCCTTGAGCGTGTCATTGAATTCTTCCGAATAGGTGAAAAGCGAGCTGGTGTAGAAGCCCTGCGTGCCACCGTGGCTCTCGAAGATCTCGCTGCCGATGCCCAGGCGATAGGCGCCCGCAATGCGCTTGCGTTTGGCATCCCAGAGAATCAGGTGTTTATAGTACTCGTCGTATTCATCGACGTCGATGGCTTTGTTGCTGCCTTCGCCCGTGGCGCGGAAGGCCTCTTCGCGGCGGCGGCCCAGCTCGATCATCGCGATGGGAATCTCCGAAGCTTCGGCCAGATAACACTGGTAGTTCGCCACTTCGAACAGTTTCTTGCCGCCGGCTTTCAGCCGGTCGAATTCCTTGACCACCGCTTTTTTGTCGCGCGGAAGGGCGATCGGTGTTACCAGTTCCGGCGCCTTGGTGAGTTCCGTGTTGGAATTATTGAATTCCGACTCCATGGCATACACGCGGCTGCGCAGATAGCTGCCCAGCTGCTCAAGATCGGGGTGTTCCGCTAGTTCGCTGGGCATGATGGGCTTGCCGATTCGCATAGGGATGGTCTTGCCCTTTTTGTTGAAAAGCTCATTGGGCAGGTTCAGGGTGCGGAGCATCGGATGGATGCGGCCCACGAAATGGAACCAGCGGGAGTTCTGCGCCTCAAAATAGACTGGGATCACCGGCACATTGGCATTGCGGATAAGCTTGATGATGGACATCGGCCAAGGGATGTCCTCTACCTCATGGCGCTTGAGGGTCGTGCGGTTCTTGGGTCGCTGGTAGGTGGACACTTCCCCGGCGGGGAACAGGCCGAGCGAACCTCCCGAGGCCAGGTGCTCTTTCGCCGTGCGGATGCCGGCCAGGCTGCTGCGGCTGGAGAGGGCTCCTTCCGTGAAAGGATTGACGGAAATGAAAGATTCCTTGAGTGACGGAATCAGCGACAGCAGGAAATTGGCCATGATCTTGAAATCGGTGCGCATGGTCCCGATGACGGCGCTGAGAATCATTCCGTCGGCCGATCCGATGGGATGGTTGGCCACCACGATGAAGGGGCCGTCCTGAGGAATGTAGTTGAACTGCTGCGGCTTGAGGTCGTAGTTTACACCGGCGTACTTGAGAATGTGGGCGGAAAAATCAGGTCCTTTGTATCGCTTGCAGTGGTCGTTGGCCCTGTTCACCTTGTTGAATCCGAACAGCCACATCGAGAGCGAAGCCAGCAGCCAGCCGATCGGCCCCCGCATGTGGATGACTTTCATTATGTCGGATTTATTGATTAACTTTGTTTTCTTCTTTTTCATAGAAACGCGGTTAAAAAGCAAAGTTAATATTTTTCGGTGAATATCAGAGACAAAATAGAGGAACTTCCCCATAATCCCGGTGTTTACAGGTATTTAGATATCACTGGGACAGTGATTTATGTGGGAAAGGCCAAAGATCTCAAACGCCGTGTTTCGCAATACTTTCGGCCCCCGGAGCAGCTCGACCGCAAGACCCGTGCGCTGGTGGAGCACATCGCCGACCTGCGCTACACCGTGGTCGAAACCGAAGAAGACGCCCTGCTGCTCGAAAACAACCTGATCAAGCAGCTGCAACCGCACTACAACATCCTTCTCAAAGACGACAAGACCTATCCCTGGATCTGCATCCGCAAGGAGCCGTTCCCGCGCGTGATGCTTACGCGCCGCTACGTCCAGGACGGCTCGCTTTACTACGGCCCCTATGCCTCGGTACAGCATGCGCGCCGTCTTCTCGACTTGATGGGCAGTCTCTGGAAACTGCGCATCTGCGCCCATCCGCTTACGCCCGAGCAGATTGCCGGAGGGAAGGTGCGATGCTGTCTCAATTACCATCTCGAGAAATGTGCGGGCCCCTGCGAAGGCCTGTTCGGCGAAGCGGAGTACGACGCACAAATAGAGGAGATCAAGGCGCTGCTGAGCGGGCGCACACGCCTGCTGGTGGCTTCGTGCCGCGAGAAGATGCTGGCCGCTGCGGCCGACCTGCGGTTCGAGGAGGCGCAGGAATGGAAGGAGCGCCTCTTGCTGCTGGAGGCTCACCACGAACGCGAAAAGGCCGTGGGCCACGGCATCCTCGACATGGAAACCTACAAGCTGCTGAAGGAGAAGTCCCTGCCCAAGCGCATCGAGAAATCCGAAAAAGTCATCGCGCAGCTCCAGAAAGACCTCGGGATGAAGGTGCCGCCGCGGCACATCGAATGCTTCGATAATTCCAATATCCAGGGCACAAACCCTGTGGCTTCCTGCGTGGTGTTCCGCGACGGCCTCCCATGCAAGCGTGACTACCGGCACTTCAATATCAAGACGGTGGTGGGAGCCAACGACTACGCGTCGATGAAGGAAGTGGTGAACCGCCGTTATTCCCGGCTGATGGCCGAGGGCGAGGAACTGCCGCAGCTGGTTGTGATCGACGGCGGCCGCGGTCAGCTGGGCTTTGCGCTCGAAGCGCTAATGGAGCTGGGCATCGCCGAAGAGGTGTTTATCGTGGGTCTGGCTAAAAGACTGGAGGAAGTCATCGTGCCGGGCGACCCGCTGCCGCTGTTTCTCGACCGCAACTCATCGTCGCTGCGCGTGCTGATGCAGATCCGCGATGAAGCCCACCGCTTTGGCATCACGCACCATCGCAATCGCCGCAGTAAGGAACAGACAGTCAGCGCACTGCGTTCCATTCCCGGCGTAGGTGAAAAAACGGAGCAGAAACTGCTCCGTAAGTTCAAAAGCCTGAAACGCGTCAGGGAAGCCAGCCTTGAAGAGCTTACGGCTGTTGTGGGTCCGAAGCTCGCCGCGCTAATCCATTCCACTGAATGAGGCCGTAGATGGCGTTCGCCAGGAAGAAGGCGAACATCACCAGCATCAATGCCGCGTGCTTTTCGCCCTGCACCGTGGCGACGGTCCATTTCACAACCTGCACTGCATCGAGCACGATCCAGATGTACCACTGCTCCGCAATCGCCTTGACCATCATGTACATGGCCAGGATCGACACAACCGTGGTGACGGAGTCGAGCCAGGGCTGCGAATCGCCGATGAACGGCTGCGAGAGAAGCCAGGCGAAGGCCGGAATGAGAACCGCCGCGATGGCCAGCAGCACCAGTGCCGTCTTCCAGGTGAGATGCACCGCGTTCACGGCGCCGCTGTCCGCGTTCTGGTTCTTCTTCCAGTGCGCCCAGCCCACGAACTGCATGGGCAGGTAGTAGCACAGGTAGATGGCCGCGTCGGCATAGAGCTTCGTGTGCCAGGCGATATACACGTAGATGGCATTGTAGATGATGCCGAACAGGTAGTTCCAGATGTTGCCCTTGGCACAGAGCACCAGGTTGATGATGCCCGTGACGGCTACGATGAAACCCAGGGGGTCCCAACCATCGCCGAGCAGTGACGAGGCGATGCTCACGGCGGTGGTACCGAGAATCAGGAACCAGTCGAACCAGTTGAGGGTGCGCGCGTTTTCCATAATTACAGTCCGGTTGACATGATGAAACGGATGGATCCCCACTTGTCGGAGTCGTAGGTCCGTGCATAGAGCACGCCAAGCTGCAGGTCGCTGCCGATGCGGAAAATGCGCGTGTTGACCAGTATCTTGGATCCGTAAGAGCAGAAGAACTTGGGCGCGAAGCCCGTGATCACGCTGTCTTCCATCAGCGGATGCTTCTTGTCGTAAGCCACGTCCACGAACGGTATGAAGAGAATCCGTTTCAGATAAAAGAAGAAGCCCGCATCGATGTCGCCGGCGTAGACGGGCAGGGCATATTCAAGCAATCCCCTGTGAAAGTCCATGAAGATCTCGTTGGCATAACCGTTGGGACGGTGCACGAGGTTGTAGTTGGCGCTGTAGAACAGAGTGCCCTGCTGCTGGACCTGCCGGGCATAGGTAAGCTTGAATCCGTCTTCCTTGAACATGCCCGGGAGATAGATCCACGCGTTGAGGGCGCCTACGGCGTTTCGGAGGAGTTCGGGCCCGATACGGGTTTCGCCGCTGAGCAGGAACCCGTAGCCCAGGCGCGGCGTGAGGCGGGACGTGGGCCTCGACAGGCGCGAATCGAACCTGAGGGTTCCGATGATTGTCTGCGTGAAGGGGCTGCTGTAGTCGTCTTCGGCGGATCCGCGACGGTGCAGCACGATGGCGTCGTTGGTGGCGGCGTAGTTGATCTGCGGAATCAGCCAGGTGTTCCATCCGCCGCGCGACAGGTTGAGCGGCAACGCGATTTCAGCATTGACGCGCAATGCGGGTCGGTTGAGGGTATCGAGTCGCATGGTCGCCTCGCCGGAACCCGTGTATTCGGTCACGATGCGGGTGCTGTTGCGGTCGTTGAAATCGACCGACAAGGCCATAGTGGGATAAAGCCCCGTGTAACTGAGATATACGTGGCCTGCGTGGTGTTTCTGATGGTAGGAGTAACCGAGCGTGGAGACCAGCGTTCCGAGATTATTCTGGGAAATGACCGTGGCGCCGGGAGCGATGAACTCATACCAGTTGCTGAAATGCTTGGTGTCGAAGGCGCTGATGTCGTTCATCAGCTTGTCGACGCTGGCGTAGAAGGGGGCCCAGGAGTGGATATGGATGCCGTGGAGCACTTTGCTGTAGCGGTGGCTCTCCAGCGAGTCGATGCTGCTGCGCAGGAGCGAATCTTCTTCCGCCGAGAGGTCCGGGACAAGGGTCTTGGCCTGGGCGCTGTTGCGTTCGGCTACGGCGTCGAGGGTAGGGTTGTCGAACGAAGCGGAAGTGCGGGGAATATCGGCAAGAGCGGCGGTCATGGGCTGGTAACCCAGGTTGTCATAGTCGTCGTACAGCAGGTTGCCTGTCGCATCGATGCTCGGATGAGCGGCGCTCACGGGCACGGAGCCCAGCCGCCAGAGACTGTCGCTTTGGGGGTTGAGTGCGTACAGGTTGTACAATCCGTCGAGGTCTGACGCGAAGTAGAGGAGGCTGTCACCGGCGGCACGCAGGTCGCGGATCATGCGTGACTGCGGTGCGACGACAGGGTTCCAGCCGGTGTCGTAGCGATAGATGCCGGCTCCTTGATCGGAGAGGATCGAGGCATAAAGGGCATTGCCCAGCTGGGCCACATGGGTTACCTGTCCACCTTTGGGGGCAGGAATGCGGTCGATGAGTTCTCCCTCCCGGTTGAGAATAACTACGTTCGAACCTCCTTCCACGCGGTATTCCGCGGCAAGGATGGAGTCGCGGCCTGCCGAGGGCGCCGGATTGAGGTAACGGCTGCCCCTGGTGAGGGTCGTGAACCGGTTGGTGCGGGTGTCGTAGCGCCGGATGACCGACCAGCTGCGGTGTTCCCACCGAGGATCGGGTACCACTTCCGAAAAGAGGAGCGAATGATCGCTGTCGGCCACCAGGGTACTGGTGGCCGATGCCAACGGATGGCGGTAGTGGCGATGGCCCAGCGAATCGATGCGTACAATGCGGCGTTCGAACTGCATGCCGGTCATGGTGGTATAGACGCCATCCTCGAGACGCACGGGATTGGTGATTTCCGTATAGACTTTTTCCCGCTTTGCCAGCAGCGGCGTGGACGGGGTGTAGGGTGCGCGCTCTTCGTATTCGCGCATCCATTGCTCCGTGTTGCGCCGGAGGGCTTCCTGCCAGATTTCACCCCCGGAGTAGCCGGAAGCATAACGGTAGGAGCGCCGCGATTTATTGAACAGCCTCCACCAGTCGGACACCTGTTTGGAAAGCACGTCACCCGTGGCGTAGTAGTTGCCCGACAGGTCGCGCATCGTGCTGATGGTCACATACCCCAGCGGATATTTTCCGGGCGAGTATTTCCGGTAGGAGCCGTAGCGCCAAGCGGAGTATGACCGGAAATCACCGGCCAGGGTGGTGGCCCGGTAATATTTGGTGAAGTCGGGGTCGCGGCCACGTCCCGAAGCGGTAAAATCGGTTTCGTTGACCACGGCATCGCCTTCCAGCAGCACGCGGGTGGGATGGAGGCCGACGCCCACCGCGCTGCCCTGTTCTCCCACCAGGATGTTGAGGAAACGGAAGAAGCCTTTGGTGTAGTGGGTCATCTGGCCGATGTGCCTGCCTTCATGGATTGCCAGTTGCATCTCCCAGTTGAGGGCGTAAAGCGGGTCGCCAGGCGGTGTGGTATAGAGTTCGGAGCGACGGGGAGCCCATGTGACCATGCCGTTGCTGTACATGTTGTAGGGATGCAGGATGATTGGTATCCGAGGTGTTTCGATCCTGAGTCCCGTGAGGTCGGCCGGTCGCGTTTTTTCAAACAAATAGAGATATTCCCTGGCCAGCGAGTCGATGGCGGTAGGGAAAATGACATCGAAATGCTCGCTGCTGATGCGGTTCCAGCGGAGGCTGGCGGGGTCGCTACCGGAAAGGACATACTGGCCCGCCGCCGGGGTAGCGGCCAGGAGCACGAGTCCTGTGAGTATGGCGGCGATTCTGCGCATGAAGTTGCAAAGATAAACAAAATCCGTTCCTTACAGCTTTAAAATCACTATCTTTGTAGAGATAAGGATGGATGCGGTCATTACATATGTCAACGGAAACGACCCCCTCTGGCAGCAGGATTTTCGCGCCGCGGTGCCCGGGGTGCCCGTCGCCCGGCGCTACCGCGACTGGGGTACGCTACCGTTTCTGTTGCGGGGCATCGAGCGGCACATGGCCTTCATCGACCGGGTGCTGCTGGTCGTCGCACGCGAAAGCCAGGTTCCGGATTGGCTGGATTGCGCACAAGTACAGGTGATTCTCCATGCAGACATCATCCCGGAGGCTTTTCTTCCGACCTTCAACAGCACGACCATCGAGTTGTTTCTCCACAGGATTCCGGGGCTGTCGGAACGGTTCCTCTATTTCAACGACGATATTTTTCCCCTGCAGGACATCAACGAGATGGATTTCTTTCCGGAAGGCCGTCCGGCCATCGGTTTTGCCCGTCATCTGTTCTCCGGCAATCTGTTCAAGCGGCAGACGCGGAATGCCGACGCGCTGGCGCGACAGGCGCTCGGCCTGCGGCTTGGAGCGCTGTTCCTGCGGCCGCAGCACACCTGTTCTCCGATGCTCCGCAGTGCATGTGAAGAGGTCTTCGATCGGTTGGGCAGCCGGCTTTTCGATACGATTACTCTGGTACGGGATGCGAAAAACGTGAATCAGTATCTTTTCTCCGACTACCAGCTCTTAAGCGGACGGGCGGTGGCCCGTCGGGTGCCGAGCCGGCATCTTTCCCTGGCGACGGCTACTCCTGCAATGCTCGGGAAGGCCATTCGCCAGCCCAATCAGAAGATACTCTGCCTGAATGATGTCGATATGGAGCCACACCGCTTCGAGACCCTGCGAGAGGCGATGCAAATGGCCTTTACGGCGCATTTCCCTAAAAAATCCCGATACGAACGATGAATAACAACGACGAAAGATACATGCAGGAAGCCCTGCGCGAAGCCCGCCAGGCGGGAGCCGAAGGCGAAGTGCCCATCGGAGGCGTAGTGGTGTGCGGCGGACGCATCATCGCCCGGGCGCACAATCTTACCGAGCGCCTGACCGATGTGACGGCCCATGCCGAGATGCAGCTCATCGGGATGGCGGCTGACTTCCTGGGCGGGAAATACCTCAACGACTGCACGCTGTATGTCACGGTGGAACCCTGCCCGATGTGCGCCGCGGCACTGGCCTGGGCGCAGTTGGGCCGTCTTGTTTACGGCGCCGCCGATCCCAAGCGGGGCTACACGCTCTTTTCGCCGTCGCTGCTGCATCCGCGTACGGAAGTCACCGCAGACGTGCTCGCCTCCGACTGTTCCGCCCTCATGACGGAATTCTTCAAGAAACAACGATAAGGGTTATTCCGGCGCCGTAAGCCGCCGGGTGAGCAGGGAAATGAGCCAGCCGATCAGGGCCACGCCGGCAACGATCAGCAGGATGTCGCTTACCTGGATGACCACCGGATAGGCGCTCACCACGAAGTTGCCCGGCATTTTCACCAGGCCGAACCGCAGCTGCAACCAGCACACCAGCAGACCTGCCAGCACGCCGAGCACGATGCCGAAGAGCGAAATCAGCCATCCTTCCCGTACGAAAATCTGTCCCACCAGCGCATCGTCGGCGCCCATCGCCCGGAGCGTGGCGATATCGTCGCGCTTTTCGATGATGAGCATCGACAGCGAGCCGTAGATGTTGAACGAAACGATCAGCATCACGAAAAGCAGGATGAGGTAGATGGCGATTTTCTCGTATTTGAGGAGCTTGTAGAGCGTGCTGTTCTGCTGCTGTCGGTCGCGGACCGTGAAGCCCTCGCCCAGTTGCTCCTGGATCTGCGAAAGCAGCGCGGCGGGTGCCAGGCCGTGCCGGTTAAGTGCTTCGGGCGCCAGATAGAGCTCAACCACCGACACGTCGTTGTCGTATTCCAGCAGCTCCCGCAGGGCGGCCAGCGGCATGAACATGTACTTCTGGTCGAAACCCTGCTCGAGCGACACGATGCCCGCCGGATGCAACTTGACTTTGCGCAGGGAGGCGAGGGGATTGAGCAGGTCGACCTTCTGGGTACGGCTGGGAAACCACGCAGTCAGCGGCTGGAGGAATGCGGGCCGGGCGCCGAGTTCAAGCGCCACGGTGCGTCCGAGTACCACCTGGCTCAGGTCGCCGAACGTCAGTTCGAAGGTGCCGTCCACCAGATAGTCGCGCAGGCCGGTGGTGTGCTCGTAGAGCGAATCCACGCCCCGGGCCACCACCACTTTTTCCCGGTCGCCGTACTGCACGAAGACGCTCTCCTCCAGTACGCCGCACACCGCCCGGATGCCCGGGTCGGTGCGCAGGGAGTCGAACCGGTCGTTGAAGGAGAAGGTCTTGCCCGTGGCGGGCGTGATGGCCACATCGGCCGTATAGGCGTTGTTGAGGTCGCGGACCACCGAGTCGAACCCGTTGTAGATCGAAAGGATGATGACCAACGCGGCGGTGCCGACGGCGATGCCCGCCGCCGAGATGATCGAGATGATGTTGATCACATTGTGCGACTTCTTGGCAAAGAGATAGCGCCGTGCTATGAACCCGGGAAGCCGCATGGTCCTACATTTTCAGCAGCTCGTCGATGTGTTCTACGTAGTCGAGCGAATCGTCGAGATAGAAAGCCAGCTCCGGCACGATGCGCAGCTGTTTGGCCACGCGCCGCCCCAGCTGGCCGCGAAGGTGCGAAGTCTCTCCAGCAAGTTGCTGCATCACGGCTTCGGCCTTGGCGGAAGGGAACACGCTGACGTAGACCTTGGCCAGCGCCAGGTCGGGTGTGATTTTCACGCCGCTGACGGTGAGCATGGCTCCGTCGTAGGCCGCCATGCCGCGGGCGCGCAGGATTTCGGCGAGGTCTTTCTGGATCTGCCGCGCCACCTTCTGCTGTCTTGTGGTTTCGCTTTCCATCAGAATGACAGGATATAGTAATTTTTCTTGCCCTTTTGCACAAGGATGTACTTGCCGTCGAGCAGGTGTGCTTCGGTGAGCTGCATCGCAGCGTCGGACACTTTCTCCTTGTTGATGCTCAAGCCGCCGCCCTGCACCAGTTTGCGGCATTCGCCCTTGCTGGGGAAGATGTCGGTACGAACGGCCAGCATCTCGGGCAGGTCGCACGGCAGGTCGGCCTTGGTGAAATCGTAGTGAGGCACATCCTTGAAGATGCTGAGGAACGTGCGCTCGTCGAGGGCCTTCAGGGCTTCGACGGTGCCTTTGCCGAAGAGCATTTGCGTTGCCGAAACGGCCGTCTCGTAGTTCTGCTGGCCGTGGACCAGGATGGTGATTTCCCGGGCAAGCAGCTTCTGGAGCTCGCGGTGCTCCGGCGCCAGGCGATGTTCGGCAATCGCCGTCTCGATGGTATCGCGGTCGAGCATCGTGAAGATCTTGATGTATCGTTCGGCGTCCTCGTCGCTCACGTTGAGCCAGAACTGGTAGAATTCGTAGGGAGAGGTGCGTTCCGGATCGAGCCACACATTTCCTTTTTCGGTCTTGCCGAATTTGGTGCCGTCGGCTTTGCGGATGAGCGGGCAGGTGAGGGCGAAAGCCTCGCCGCCGTCCATGCGGCGGATGAGTTCTGTGCCGGTGGTGATGTTGCCCCACTGGTCGCTGCCGCCGAGTTGGAGCACGCAGCCACGGTTCTTCCAGAGCCAGTAAAAGTCGTAGCCCTGCATCAGCTGGTAGCTGAATTCGGTGAACGACATGCCCTCGCTCGAGTCGCGCGAAAGACGCTTTTTCACACTGTCTTTCGCCATCATATAGTTGACGGTGATGTGTTTTCCGATGTCGCGGATGAAGTTGATGAAGGTATAGTCCTTCATCCAGTCGTAGTTGTTCACCAGTTCCGCCTTGTTGGGTGCGTCGGAGTCAAAATCGAGGAAGCGGGCCAGCTGGGCCTTGATGCAGGCCACGTTGTGATTCAGCGTCTCCTCGTCGAGCAGGTTGCGCTCGGCCGATTTCATCGACGGGTCGCCGATCATGCCGGTGGCGCCGCCCACGAGGGCGAACGGCTTGTGTCCGCAGTTCTGGAAATGCTTGAGGATCATCACGCTCACAAGGTGACCGATATGCAGCGAATCCGCCGTGGGATCGATGCCCACATAGGCCGCCTGCGGCCCTTCCATCAGTTTTTCCTCCGTTCCGGGCATGATGTCCTGGATCATCCCGCGCCACTTGAGTTCTTCAACAAAATTCTTCATCGTCTGACCTTTCTTTTATCCGACAACCCATACCATCACATGGTTTTCAAACACCTCGTAACCCAGTTCGAATTCCATCTCCGTTCCGTCCTTGTGGTAGAAAGTGGCTTCAATTTCGCCTTCGTCACGAGGGTTGAAGCGTTCTACTTCGATCTGTTCGGCAAAATCCACACCCGAAATGGACATCCGTTTGTAGATGGCCTCCTTGGCACACCAGTAGATGGCCAGCTGGAGGTTCTTCTTGCGGTCGTCGAGGTCGTCGAGCTCATCTTCGCTCAGCGCCTTTTTCTCAACGGCCGAGAAGTCGCGGTCCAGGCATTCGATGTCGATGCCCAGGTCCTCGTCGGGATGCAGGATGATGGCGACGAATCGGTTGGTGTGGGAGATGCTGATCTCCATGGCCGTGTTCTGCAGGTACGGTTTTCCGTTGTCGTGGTGGCCCAGATAGAGTTTTTCGGGAAAAATTTCGTTAAGCAACGCGCGCTCGGCCAGTTTCTCCTTGCGGCGGGCTTCACTGCGGGTATAGGCGAGTTCTTCCAGCTCGTTGTCGGGGACAGCGGTGGAGGCCATCAACTCTTCTTCGGTTTCCGTGATTTCCCAGACGTAAATCCGGGCGTCGTCATCGAGTTCTTTCTTGAGGTATAGTGCCATAGTGGTTTGGAATATACCACCTGGCCGGAGACCCGGATAGGGTCCCGTCACTGGAATTCAGACTACTCGGAGGTTCCACAGTGGTATATTGGTTGGTTATCTTGTTGAGATATCAGGATTCGAACCTGAACAAACAGAACCAAAATCTGTTGTGCTACCATTACACCATATCTCAGTGAGGGACTGAAGTCCCGAAATCCTCTTTAGAGGAAAGGCAAAGGTATGAATTATTTTTTGAATAATCGCTATCTTTGCATTTGTGAAAGAAAGCGACAAGATCATAGCGGAGGTTACCTCGGGCGAGTATGAGCACGGTTTCGAGACGGTAGTGGAGCAGGAATTCATCCCGAAAGGTCTCGATGAGGACATCGTGCGGCTCATTTCGCGCAAGAAAGAAGAACCCGAATGGCTGCTGGAATTCCGTCTCAAGGCATTCCGGTTGTGGCAGAAGATGAAACTGCCCACCTGGGCGCATCTCGACATTCCTCCCATCGACTTTCAGGACATCGTGTACTACGCCGCGCCGAAAAAGCAGGCGGAGCACAAATCGGGCAAGCGCGAGATCGACCCCGAGATCGAAAAGACTTTCGACAAGCTTGGCATCCCCCTGCAGGAACGGGAGGTGCTCGCTGGCATGGCCGCCGGCACCGCCGTGGACGCCGTATTCGACAGCGTGTCGGTAAAAACCACCTTCAGCGAGACGCTCGCCGAGAAGGGCATCATCTTCTGCTCGTTCAACGAAGCCGTGAAGAATTATCCCGAGCTCGTGCGCAAATACCTGGCGACAGTCGTTCCGGCTGCCGACAATTTCTACAGCGCCCTCAACAGCGCCGTGTTCAGCGACGGCTCGTTCTGCTATATCCCGAAGGGCGTACGCTGCCCGATGGAGCTTTCCAGCTACTTCCGCATCAATGCGCGTGGCACCGGCCAGTTCGAGCGCACGCTGATCGTGGCCGACGAGGGTTCCTACGTGAGCTATCTGGAAGGGTGCACCGCCCCGCGACGCGACCAGGCGCAACTGCATGCCGCCGTGGTGGAGATCGTCGTGGAAAAAGATGCCGAAGTGAAATACTCTACCGTACAGAACTGGTATCCTGGCGACGCCCAGGGTCGTGGCGGCATCTACAATTTGGTGACCAAGCGCGGCTTGTGCAAAGGCAGCGGCAGCCGGCTCTTCTGGACGCAGGTCGAGACGGGCAGCGCCATCACCTGGAAATACCCGAGTACCATCCTCAAGGGCGACAATTCCCTCTCGGAGTTCTACAGCGTGGCCGTTACCAACAATTACCAGCAGGCCGACACGGGCACCAAGATGATCCACGCGGGGCGAGGCACCACCAGCCGCATCGTCAGCAAGGGCATCTCGGCCGGCCGGAGCCAGAACAGCTACCGCGGCATGGTGAAAGTCTTGCCCGGCGCCGAAAACGCACGCAACCATTCCCAGTGCGATTCGCTGCTGCTGGGCGACAAATGCGGCGCCCACACGTTCCCCGTGATCGAGTCGGCCAATCCGTCGGCCACGGTCGAACACGAAGCCACCACGTCGAAGATCAGCGACGAGCAGCTCTTCTACTGCCGCCAGCGCGGCATTACCGAAGAAGACGCCGTGGGCCTGATCGTTAACGGATACGCCAAAGAAGTACTTGGCAAACTGCCCATGGAGTTTGCCGTTGAAGCGCAGAAACTGCTGCAGGTCTCTCTGGAGGGGAGCATCGGATGACGTTCAACTGGCTTGATCTGGTGAGCTCGTTGCTGGGCCTGACGTGCGTGTTCCTCGCTGGCCGGGGCAGCAAATACAACTTCTGGGTGGGGTATCTCTACACCATCGCCCTGTTTTTCCTGTTCTGGCAGAAGGATCTCATGGCCTCGCTGCTGCTCCAGCCCGTTTCGCTGGGCATCAATATTCTTGGACACTACCGTTGGACGCATCCCAAGGCCGATGAGGTCAGCTCGGAGAAAACCGGCGAACTGAAAGTCACGATGCTCACCTGGCCCGAGCGTATCATCGCCCTGGCGGTCGTGCTCATCGTGGCAGCCCTCTGGGGTGGCCTGCTCCAACGGCTCCATCCGGCCGACCCGCAACCTTACCTTGATTCCTGCGTCACGATCCTCATCCTCGTCGCCCAATACCTCAGCGCCCAGAAGAAATGGGACTGCTGGGTGGCCTGGATCCTGGTCAATATCACCCAACTCATCCTGCACCTGTCGGTGGGCAACATCTTTATGCCGATCGTCAGCGCACTGTATCTGGTCAACAGCATTGTCTCCCTCGTCCACTGGGAGAAAATGTATAGGAGAAAAGCCTGATGAACACTTTGCTCAATATCGAGAACCTGCACGCCTCGGTCGGGGATAAAGAAATCCTGCGGGGCATCAACCTGGCCATCCGGCCGGGCGAAGTCCACGCCATCATGGGCCCCAACGGCTCCGGCAAAAGCACCCTGTCGGCCGTCCTGGCGGGCCGCGACACCTTTACCGTGACAGAAGGGTCTGTTACCTATGAAGGACGCGACCTCCTGGCCCTGGCGCCGGAAGATCGCTCCTGGGCCGGCATTTTCCTGGGCTTTCAGTATCCGACGGAAATCCCCGGCGTGAGCAATGTGAATTTTATGAAGGCTGCCGTGAACGAGCAGCGCAAACAGCGCGGGCTCGAACCGCTGAGCGCAGGACAGTTCCTCAAGCTGATGCGGGAGAAGATGGCTTATGTGGAGATGGACAGCAGTTTTTCGAGCCGCGGCGTGAACGTGGGTTTCTCGGGCGGCGAGAAAAAACGCAATGAGATCTTCCAGATGGCGATGCTGGAGCCGCGCCTGGCCATCCTCGACGAGACCGACTCCGGCCTTGACGTGGATGCCCTGCGTATCGTGGCTTCCGGCGTCAACCGGCTCAAGCGCCCCGACAACGCGTTCATCGTCATCACCCACTATCAGCGGCTGCTCGACTACATCGTTCCCGACGTGATCCACGTGCTCTACAAAGGCCGCATCATCAAGACCGCCGGCAAGGAGCTGGCACTCGAAATCGAAGAGAAAGGCTACGACTGGCTCATCCATGAAAGCGAATAAACAAGAGATTACGCTCTGTCCCGGAGAATCGCGGGAGCTGGTCGTCGTCCAGGACCAGCCCGGCCTTGCCGAGCAGGAAGCCGAGTGGAAAATCACGCTTCCGGAAGGCGCTTCGCTCAACATGGTCTTCCTGTCGCTGCAGGGCACGGTGCACAACCGGATCGACGTGTCTCTCGAGGGCCCGCAGGCAGATTGCCGGCTTAGCGGTCTCTACCTGGCTTCCGGCGACGAGCGCATGGACTACGACATCCTGCTGACGCACCACGTGCCGGGCTGCCGCAGCGAGCAGCTTTTCAAGGGCCTGCTCACCGGCCGCAGCGTCACGCATTTCGATGGCCTGATCCGGGTGGTCCCCGACGCTCAGAAAACCGAGGCCTACCAGGCCAATCACAACCTGCTGCTCAGCGACGACGCTCGGGCGCACACCCGTCCGCAGCTGGAGATATACGCCGACGATGTGAAATGCAGCCACGGCGCAACGGTCGGGCGCCTCAATCCCGAAGAACTTTTCTATTTGCGTTCGCGCGGCATTCCCCTGACCGAGGCCCGGATGCTGCAGCAACTGGCTTTCGTGGGCGAAGTGCTGGAGCGGATTTCGTCGCAGGAGCAGCGGGAACGGCTGCAAACCCGGGTGGAAGAGCGGCTTCGCAGCGCTTTTTGACGCCTTTTTTGCAAAAAATCAAAAAAAGTGAAAAATGGGACGCAACGTTTGCGCCCCAAAATGCATCTTATAAGTGGTTTAGGTTTTAGTATATTATCATCAGAAGGGTGGCCACTCGGGAGAAGGGCCGCCCTTTTGTCGTTAATACCCTTGCGCGTGGATGGGCAGTTCGGCACCTTCGGGCGTGACCAGCACGGGACCGACGTCGGCACGGGCGGTGTGGCCGATGATCTCGAAATCCTGAAAATCCTTGCGGATGACATCATGCTTTTCGATGGGAACGGCGAAGAGGAACTTGTAGTCGTCGCCGCCGTTCATGGCGGCTGTCACCACGTCCATGTCAATCTCTTCGGCCATGGCGAAAGTCTGCGATGAGATGGGTATCTTTTCCAGATAGATCTTGGCGCCAAGACCCGTACTGCGTGTGAGCCGGATGACGGCTTCGCCCAGTCCGCGGGTGAGGAATCCGCCCCACGAGGGCAGCACCTCCGCTTCGACGAGGCGGGCGGCGATACCAGGCTTGATTTCGGGGCTCAGATAGCTGGCCAGGACGGCCTTGTAGGGGGTCAGGTCGGGTTGCTCACCGGTGCCGGTGAAAGCCACTTTCTCTCTTTCCAGCACATGGAGGCCCATGTAGGCGGCACCTACGTGCCCGCTCAGGCAGATCAGGTCCATGCTCTTGGTCTTCGGAATCTGCTCGAGCACCGTGCGTTTCTGCACGCCGCAGGCTGCCAGGCCGATGCAGAGCCCGTTGACGGAAGGGTTGAGGTCGAGCGCCAGGTGCGACAGTCCATGTTCGCGGACGGCCGCCAGCATGCCTTCCCAGAGCTGAGCCACATCTTCGTAACAGAACCGTTTCGAGAGTCCCAGGTCGACCGACAGCGAAACGGGTTTCCGCAGAGCGGCGTACAGTTCGCCGAGCACGTTGAGGACCGCTTTGTATCCGAGGTGCTTGAGGGGTGTATACACCAGATCGAAATCACACCCCTCCAGCATCATCTTGTGGGCGGTGCAACATTCTCCCCGTTCGTGGATCCGGACGGGCTGTTCATTGGTAAAACCGCTCTCTGCGAAGAGCCGGTCGAGGACGGTCTGTTTGCCGATTTCAGAAATTTCCGTGCGCATAGGAGAAGGAATTGTCTGCAAAGATAAAAAAATGATGTAACTTCGTAATCGGTAACCATACACATCATCCGGCTTATGCTGCTTTTTCCAAACGCCAAGATCAATCTGGGCCTGAACGTGCTCCGCAAACGATCCGACGGCTATCACGATATCGAAACGCTGTTTTATCCGGTGACGAATCTGTGCGACGTGCTGGAGATTGTCCGCGCCGAGACTTTTCGCATGCACGTGTACGGGGCGGAAATCGAAGGGGAGAACCTGTGTGAAAAGGCGTGGAAACTGCTCCATGCGCGATT
>LUZC01000037.1 GCA_001603505.1 Bacteroidales bacterium Bact_11
AAGTTTGGCGCGCAGCGAATAGAGCGTCGCCTGGGTACTGTCGGCCTGAACAATTTCAAAATCAGGTTCAGCGCTAGGCGGAAGCCTGCGGATGGCAGACATCAGCCGTCCGGCCGCCGTCAACGCCGCGGCATCCCCTCCCAGGGCCTTAATCCTCACGCTCACGGCACATGATGGCGCAGCCGCCTCGATCGGGCACAAGAGACTGCCGTCGAGCCCTGTTCCGAAAAGTGCGCCCTGACGTTCCAATACGCCGACCACGCGCCAACGCATCCCTTCGGAAGAGACTTCCTCCCCCAGAGCGGTCGCATCGCCGAACAGTTTCCGACGAATCTGGTCGCCGATCAGCACCACGGGTTCGTGCTGCTCCACTTCCCGGGCAGTAATATTTCGCCCGGCCGCCAGACGTACGCCCTGGCACGGCACATACCCTGCATCCGCAGCCACGATTCGCACCACGGGGTCGGTCGCCACCCCACCGCTTCGCACCACCGCCTTGCGGGAGCGGATGTTCCAGCGGGTAACCGCCTCGGCAAAGTCACAGGCATCTACGAAAGCGGCAGCCTGCCGGCCGTCGATCGGCATGGCATCTTCACAGGCCTGCACGGTGAACAGACCGGCACCCAGTTTCCCGAAACTGCCGGCAACGCGGTCGGCAAGCACATTGACGGCCGTCTGGATCCCGACCAGCGAAGCCACGCCCACGGCAATAATAGCCACGGTCAGCAGAGCGCGGCGACGGTTGCTCAAAACGGCATCAAGGGCGAACAGGAAAGAATCTCTCATCACAAATCCTCCAGTAAAAGATTTAACTTTCAAATATAGGAAAATCCGTCGGATTAAACTATTTTTGTGCGTTAAAATGCACGTAAAAGACACTGTCGCCGACATGGAGAACAAGAAGAAAACATACAGCCGTACGAACAAGGTTGAGAAGCGCCCTGCTAGGCCTTTTGCAGACAAGGCGAAACCCTATACGGCCAGACCCCGTAAAACATCTGATACAAAGACCGAAGGCCCCGGAAAGGCTTTCCGCAAACCTGCTGTCCGTAAGCCGGCAGTCCGCAAGTCGGCTGTGGCTGAAAGCGGCCCGGTCCGCCTCAACAAATACATCGCCAATTCGGGCGTCTGCTCGCGCCGCGAAGCCGACACCCTCATCGAGACCGGACAGGTGACGGTCAACGGTGTACAGGTCACGGAACTCGGCACCAAGATCGACCCGGCAAAAGACGAAGTCCGCTTCAACGGCACCCGCATCAAGGGCGAGAAGAAAGTGTACCTGGTGATGAACAAGCCCAAGGGCTTCGTCACCACGTTGTCAGATCCCCACGCCGACCAGACCGTGATGGACCTGATTGCCAAAAACCTCTGCCCGCAGCGCGTGTATCCGGTGGGACGCCTCGACAAGGCCACCACAGGCGTACTGCTGCTGACCAACGACGGCGACCTGTCGGAAAAACTCACGCATCCCTCTCACCAGGTACGCAAGATCTACCAGGCCCAGCTCGACCGCAACCTCGCCAAGGAAGACTTCGACAAACTCCTCGACGGCATCGAACTGGAAGACGGCCCCATCGCAGCCGACGCCCTCTCTTACGTAGAGAACGACAAAAGCCTCATCGGCCTTGAAATCCACTCCGGCCGCAACCGCATCGTGCGCCGCATGTTCGAGCATCTGGGCTACAAGGTCAAGAAACTCGACCGCGTGTACTTCGCCGGCCTTACCAAGAAGAAACTCCGCCGCGGCGCCTGGCGCTTCCTGGAGGAGAAGGAGATCAACCTATTGAAGATGGGGGCTTTCGAATAATGGCTGCACAGAAACAGCACCGAGCCGGATTCGTCAACATCATCGGCAACCCGAACGTCGGGAAATCCACGCTGATGAACGCCCTCGTGGGCGAAAACCTTTCCATCGTCACATCCAAGGCCCAGACCACCCGCCACCGCATCATGGGCATCGTCAACGGAGAGGACTGGCAGATCGTGTATTCCGATACGCCGGGCATCCTCAAGCCCAGCTACGCCCTGCAGAAGAGCATGCTCGACTTCGTGGACACGGCCATCGGCGATGCCGACATCATCCTCTACGTGACCGACGTGGTGGAAAAGAAAGACAAGAACGAGGAATACGTGGCCAAGCTCAGCCGCCTCACCTGCCCCGTTATCATTGTAATCAACAAGATCGACCTCAGCGACCAGGCCACCGTGCTTTCGCTGATGGCGGACTGGAAGGCCCTCGTGCCGGAAGCGGAAATCATCCCGGCCTCGGCTCAGGAACGCTTCAATCTGGAGAACATCTTCGACGCCATCCTGGCCAAGCTGCCCGTCAGCCCGCCTTGGTACGACAAGGAGCAGTTCACCGACAAAAGTATGCGTTTCTTCGCCTCCGAAATCATCCGCGAAAAGATTCTCGAGAACTACGACAAGGAGATTCCCTACTGCACCGAGGTGGTGATCGAGCAGTTCAAGGAAGGTGAAGACCGCTACGACATAGGCGCCGTGATCAACGTAATGCGCGACTCCCAGAAAGGTATCCTCATCGGCAAGGGCGGCAGCGCACTCAAGCGCGTGGCCACACAGGCCCGCCTGGAAATGGAGCATTTCTTCCAGAAGAAAGTGTTCCTGCAGACCTTCGTGAAAGTAGAACCCGACTGGCGCGAAAACAAGAAGAAACTCAAGCAATTCGGATATATACTCGATTAAAGGAGAAACAGCATGAAAGAAGAGGACGAGTTGGACGAACTGGAAGAACGGGAAGAGGAAATCCCCGAAGAGGAAGAAATCGACCAGACCGTGGATGAGGAAGCCGTAGATGCGGCTTCCGATAAATTCGACCGCCTGGTGGCAGAGGGAGAGAACAAGTACAAACTCTCGGGCATGTACCGGGAATGGTTTCTCGACTATGCCTCGTACGTCATCCTCGACCGGGCCGTGCCGCACATCGAAGACGGACTCAAGCCGGTACAGCGCCGTATCCTGCATGCCATGCACAAGGTGGAGGACGGCCACTACCACAAGGTAGCCGGTATCGTGGGCGACACGATGAAGTACCACCCCCACGGTGATGCTTCCATCAAGGATGCCCTTGTGGGACTGGGCCAGAAGGAATATCTGGTGGACACGCAGGGCAACTGGGGCAATATCTTCACTGGCGACGCTGCGGCCGCATCGCGTTACATCGAGGCACGGCTCAGCAAGTTCGCGCTCGAAGTCGCTTTCAACAAGAAAATTACGGAGTGGGTCCCCTCCTACGACGGCACGAACCAGGAACCGGTGGTGCTGCCCATGAAGTTCCCGCTGCTGCTCGCGCAGGGCACCGACGGCATCGCCGTCGGCCTCTCCGTGAAGATCCTTCCCCACAACTTCAACGAATTGCTCGACGCCAGCGTAGCAGCCCTCCGTGGCAAGGAATTCACATTGGAGCCCGACTTCCCGACGGGCGGCCTGATCGACTGCTCGCGCTACAACCGCGGCATGCGGGGCGGCAAGGTCAAGATCCGTGCCCGCATCGTCAAGACCGACAAGCGCACGCTTACCATCACGGAGATCCCCTACGGACAGACCACGGAGAGCCTCATCGACTCCATCATCAAGGCCAGCGACAAGGGCAAGATCAAGATCAAGAAGGTCGACGACATGTCGAGCAGCGGCGTAGAAATCAACATTATGCTGCAGAACGACGTATCGCCCGACAAGACCATCGATGCGCTGTATGCATTCACCAACTGCGAAATCGCCCTCTCCCCCAATGCCTGCGTCATCATGGACCGCAAGCCGCACTTCATGGGCGTCGACGAAATCCTGCGATACAACGCATTCCACACCAAGGACCTTTTCGAACAGGAACTGCATATCATGCTCGATGAACTTGAAGGCGACTGGCACTGGTCGAGCCTTGAGAAGATCTTCTTCGAGCAGAAGGTGTACCGCATTCTGGAGAACGACGCTGCCTCGTGGGAGGAACAACTGAAGGATGTAGAACACGAGATGGGCAAGTACCAGCACCTGCTGCGCCGCCCCATCACACCGGAAGACATCGCCAAACTGGTGGAAAAACCGGTCCGCAAGATTTCGCGTTTCGACATCAAGGCGGCCGAAGAACGCATCCGCGGCATCGAAGCCGACATCGAAGAGGTGCGCAACAACCTGGAACACCTCACCGAATACACCATCCGCTACTTCCAGCAACTGAAGCGCAAGTACGGTGCGCGATTCCCCCGCAAGACCGAGGTAACTACGTTCGAAAACATCCAGGCTGAAAAAGTCATTACCCTCAACGCCAAGCTCTACGCCAACAAGGCCGACGGCTTCGTGGGCATCGACCCGAAGAAGATCGACGGGGCCGAGTATATCTGCGACTGCTCCGACATCGCCGAGATCGTAGTGTTCATGAAGAACGGAAAGTACATGGTGACGCGCGTGAAGGACAAGGCATTCATCGGCAAAGACATCATCCACGCAGCAGTATTCAACCGAAAGGACGAACGCACAGTGTACAACGTGGTGTACCGCGACGGCAAGCCGGGCGGCGTGTACTACGCCAAGCGTTTTGCCATCACGGGCATCACACGCGACAAGGAATACGACCTGACGCAGGGCAAGCCCGGATCCACGGTGCTGTGGTTCACGGCAAACAGCAACGGCGAAGCCGAGGTGCTGCGCGTGCAGTACCGCCCAAGGCCGAAACTAAAGAAACTGGTGGACGAATTCGATTTTGCGAAACTAGCCATCAAGGGACGCGCCTCGCGCGGAAATGTGGTGACTGCCAAGAACTCCATCCACCGCATCACACTCAAGGCCAAGGGCGTCTCGACGTTGGCCGGCAAGCAGATCTGGCTCGACGAAGATATCTACCGCCTCAACGACGCGGGCCGTGGCCTTTATCTGGGAGAATTCACCGACGGCGACCTGATCCTGGTGCTCTGCAACGACGGCACATTTTACACCACGACCTTCGACCTGAGCACGCATTTTCAAGGCAGCATCATGCGCGTAGAGAAATTCGATCCCGAGAAGACGTTCTCTGCGCTGTACTACGACGGACCGGCCAAATCCTGGTACATCAAGCGGTTCAGTTTCGAACCGAACAACGGCATTGCTGTGAGTTTCATTGCCGACGGAAAGGGTTCGAAACTCCAGGAACTCAGCGAGGACCACTGGCCGCAGCTGCTGGTGACCTATGGCGGCAAGAATGCGAACAAAGAGCCGGAACTGATCGATGTGGAAGCATTTATCGGCAAAAAGGGATTCAGGGCAAAAGGCAAGAAAGTCTCTTCACTCGATATCAAGGCGGTTCAGTTTACCGAGCCCCTGATCAAAGAAGAGCCGGAAGAAGAACCCGAAACCGACGAATCCGATGAGCCCGACCTTCCCGAAACCGACGTCCAGATCCAGGTGCCTGGCGTCGATACGCCCGACGAGCCCAACTGGTCGAACCCTTCAGAACCAACTTTGTTTTGATCGCAGCACTCACAGGCTTCATGGCAAGCGGGAAAACGACGTTCGGCCGGGCGGCGGCCGGGCGGCTCGGATGGGACTTCGTCGACCTTGACGAAGCCATCACGGCGCGATATGGCACACCTGCCGAAATCTTCGCCCTATACGGTGAAGCCCGCTTCCGCGACATCGAAATGCAAATGCTGAAAGAAGCCCTGAAAGCGGAGCACGATACCGTGCTCGCGCTCGGCGGCGGTACTATCCTCCGCGAAGAGAATCTCCGCCTCGTCAAGTCCCACGCTACCCTTATCTGGCTCGACACAGATTTCGCCATCATCCTTTCGGAAATCGGCAACGCCGACCGCCCGGTTGTCCGCGGCCGTTCCATTGCTCAGATCCGCGAACTCTACGATGCGCGCCGTCCTCTCTACGCCAAGGCCGCCGACCGCATCTTCCCCATCGATTCCACCGATTACGACCAAGTCATCGATGACCTGGCAGACACCCTAGAAACCCTTAAACCATGAAACGACTTCTCCTGCTCTCCCTGGTGCTGCTGGGCGCCTGCTGCTCCGACCACCAGAACACCCGCATGAAGGCTTCCCACATTATCTTCATCGGTGTGGACGGCGTATCGACGCCCGCTTTCAAGAATCCCGACCTGCTCGCCCGGATGCCGAATCTCAGCATGATGATGGAGGAAGGCAGCTACACGCTCGGAAAGCGCTCGGTCATGCCCTCGGCATCAGCCATCAACTGGGCCACCATCTTCAACGGACTGCCCACCGAACAGCACGGCTACGGCCACTGGAATTCTTCCAAGCCGGAGATACCGGCCGTACTGGACAACGGCCGCGGCATGCCGCCGACCATCTACACACTGCTGCGCGAACAGCGCCCGGAGGCGGAAACAGGTTGTGTCTACAACTGGAACGGCATCGGCCCGCTGCTCGACACAACGGTCATCGACTACTACCTGTATGATCCGGGCTATCACAATCCGGACAACTACACCATGGAGTCCTATACGCTGGAAAGGGCGGTGAAATACATCTTGGAGAAAAAGCCTACGCTCTTCACCTTCTACATCGGTGACGTGGACGAAGCGGGCCATCGTTGCGGCTGGGACACGCCCGAATACTACAACTGCCTCTTTGAAACCGACCGCATGGTCGGCCTCATCCTGCAGGCCGCCAAGGATGCAGGTATCTACGACGACACCATCTTTGTCTACTCGTCCGACCACGGCGGATCGGATAAAGGGCACGGACAGCTCAACATGCTTCACCTGGAAACACCGTTCATCCTTTACGGCAAGAATATCCGGAAAGGATACGTGCTGGAATATCCGATGATGCAGTACGATCTCCCCGCCACGCTGGCCTATGCACTCGGCGTGCAGATTCCAAAAGAATGGCGCGGCCGCCCGATGACAGAGATGTTCCAGTAAAAAAAGAGAGCCGCCCGTCTGGCGGCTCTCTTTTTTAGAACAATTCCTTCTCCTTGATGTCCTTTACGCGGAGCTGGATGTTGGCTATGCCGCGGTAGTAGTTCTCGGCGATGGAGTAGCAGATGTCGACCGGGTTGCCGGCCTGCATGTGCTCGAAGTGCTCGGAGAGGTTGAAGGCGATGGCGGAGATGTGGTGGTAGGGCTCGTCTTCCTGGATGAGTTCGAGCTTCAGGTGCTTGAGTTCGCCCTGGTCGGCGGCGCCCACCTTGCGGCCGTTGCCATTGTCGTACACGTTTTCGGTGATGAACACGGGCGACTGGTTGCCAGGGCCGAAGGGCTGGAACTGCTTGAGCAGGCGGAAGAACTTGGGCGTAATCTGGTTGAAGTCCAGATAAGAGTCGATATCGACGGTCGGCGTCATCACCACATTCTGGATCTTGGCGGCCACGGTGGCTTCGAAACGCTGGCAGAACTCCTCGAAGTTCTCTTCCTTGATGGTGAGTCCCGCGGCATACATGTGTCCGCCAAAGTTTTCCAGCAGGTCGGCGCAGGTTTCTATGGCATCGTAAAGGTCGAAACCGGCGATGGATCGGGCGCTGCCCGTGATGAAGCCATTCGACTTGGTCATCACGATGGTTGGCCGGTAGTAGGCTTCCACCAGGCGGGAGGCCACGATACCCACCACGCCTTTGTGCCACGAAGGGTTGTACACGATGGTTGATTTCCGCTCCGTGAAATCGGGCATTTCCCGCACCATCTTGAGGGCCTCTTCGGTGATTTCGCGGTCAATCTTCTTGCGGTCGTTGTTGTGCTCGTTGATGGCGTCGCCGATTTCCATGGCCTCGTGGTCATCACGGGCCGTGAGCATGTCGACGGCCGTGCGGCCGCTTTCCATGCGGCCCGCCGCGTTGATGCGCGGACCGATCTTGAAAACGATTTCGTCGATGGTGATGCGGTGCTTCTCGAGTCCCGACAACTTGATGATGGGAATCAGGCCCTTGCGGGGATTCTCGTTGAGTTGCTTGAGGCCGTAGTAGGCTAGCACGCGGTTCTCGCCCGTCACCGACACGAGGTCGGAAGCGATGCTGACGACCAGCAGGTCAAGGAGCGTCTGGTATTCTTCGAAGGGGATGCCGTGGCGGTTGGCGTAGGCCTGAACCAGTTTGAATCCTACGCCGCAGCCGGAAAGGTCGTCGAAAGGATAGTTGCAGTCTTCGCGCTTGGGATCGAGCACCGCGACAGCCGGTGGCAGTTCCACATCGGGGAGATGGTGGTCACAGATGATGGTATCGATGCCGAACTTTTTGGCGTACTTCACCTTTTCTACCGCCTTGATGCCGCAGTCAAGCGTGATGAGCAGCGTGCAGCCGTGGTCACGTGCCGTGTCGATGCCTTTGTACGACACGCCGTAACCCTCGTCATACCGGTCAGGGATGTAGTATTCGATGTTCGTGTTGAACTGCCGGAAAAAGGAATATACGAGCGATACGGCCGTGGTTCCGTCGACGTCGTAGTCGCCGTACACGAAGATGCGTTCGTGATCACGGATGGCCTTGTCCATGCGGTCCACGGCTTTGTCCATGTCCTTCATCAGGAACGGGTCGTGGAGCATGCCGAGATCGGGCCGGAAGAACTCGCGGGCCTTGGCGAAGGTATCGATGCCGCGCTGCACGAGCAGGTTGGCCAAAACCTGGTCGATCCCCAGCTCTTGTGCCAGCTGGCGGACGGAAGCAGGGTTTCCCTGCTCTTTGACGACCCATTTTTTCTCGATACCCATAATTATATCCCGTATTCCGCAAAGATAACAATTTTGTCGGGCATTCCGCAAAAAAATGCTAACTTTGTAGATTGAACGGAATGTTCTTCTTTTATCGGATAACTTAAACACATGGAAATCACAGATCTCAACGAACAGGAACTGAACCGGCGCGCATCGCTCCAAAAACTTCAAGAGCTGGGAATCAACCCGTACCCCGCAGCCGAATTCCCCGTCAATACCACGACATCGGAAATTAAGGCCGGTTACGATCCTGAGAAAGGGAACTTCAACGATATCATTATTGCCGGCCGAATGATGAGCCGACGCATCATGGGAGCCGCCTCGTTCATCGAACTGCAGGACGACTGCGGGCGAATCCAAGTTTACGTCAAACGCGATGAGATTTGCCCAGGTGAAGACAAGATGCTCTACAACACTGTCTTCAAGAAACTGCTCGATATCGGTGACATCATCGGAATCGAAGGATATGCTTTTATCACCCAGACCGGCGCCCTGTCGATCCATGCCAAGAGCCTGACCGTGCTCAGCAAATCGCTCCGCGTGCTGCCTATTGTCAAGACCGATGCCGATGGCACCGTGCACGACGGATTTACCGATCCGGAACTCCGCTATCGAATGCGCTATGTCGACCTGGTGGTCAATCCCCATGTCCGCGATATCTTCGAGAAACGCACGAAGATCATCGGTACGATGCGCGAGTATTTCAACGAGCACGGCTATCTCGAAGTGGAGACGCCCATCCTCCAGTCGATTCCGGGCGGCGCGACGGCCCGTCCGTTCATCACGCACCACAACACGCTCGACATTCCGCTGTACATGCGCATCGCCAATGAGCTTTACCTGAAACGGCTCATCGTGGGCGGCTTCAAGGGCGTGTATGAATTCGCCAAGGACTTCCGCAACGAAGGCATGGACCGCACCCACAACCCGGAGTTCACCTGCATGGAGATCTATGTGGCCTACAAGGACTACAAGTGGATGATGAAGTTTGTTGAGACGATGCTCGAGCGGATTGCCGTGGCCATCAACGGAAAAACGAAGTTCGATGTGTGGGGCAACGAGATCGAGTTCAAGGCCCCGTACCGCAAGCTCCCGATGCTCGACGCCATCAAGGAATACACGGGCGTGGATATCGCCGGCATGGACGAGGCCCAGCTGCGCGAGACCTGCAAGAAGCTCAACGTCCCCATCAAACCCGAAATGGGCAAGGGAAAGCTCATCGACGCCATCTTCGGCGAATATTGCGAGAAGAACCTCGTACAGCCTACCTTCATCATCGATTACCCGGTAGAGATGAGTCCGCTCACCAAGCGCCACCGTGAGAACCCGGCGCTGACCGAGCGCTTCGAGTTGTTTGTCAACGGCAAGGAGTTGGCCAACGCCTACAGCGAGCTCAACGACCCTATCGACCAGCTCGACCGCTTCAACGAGCAGGTGCGCCTGAAGGATGCCGGCGACGATGAGGCCATGTACATCGACATGGACTTTGTGCGCGCCCTCGAATATGGCATGCCGCCGACCTCCGGCCTGGGTATGGGCATCGACCGCCTCACGATGATGATGACCAATTCCTCCACCATCCAGGACGTGCTGTTCTTCCCGCAAATGCGCCCGGAGAAAACGGAGCCGAAGGGCGAAAAGGCCGAATAGTCCCATGGCGGAGATCCTCACATCCCCGCAGAATCCGAAAATCAAGGAGCTGGTGCTCCTTGAAACCAAATCCCGCGAGCGCAAAGCCCGCGGGCTCTTTGTCGTAGAAGGCCGTAGAGAATATGAAAGGGCTTGTGCGGCTGGCTATGAGACCGCCACGCTTTTCGTCCGCGAAGGAGAACCTCAAGCGGATCGGGCCGACTTTGTGGTGAGCAGTCGCGTCTATGAAAAGATCGCCTTTCGCGAAGGAACGGAAGGGATGGTGGCCGTGATGCGGAGCCGCGAGGTCCACCTCGACGAGTTGGCGCTGTCGGCTTCTCCGCTTATCCTGGTCCTGGAAAGCGTGGAGAAACCCGGCAACCTGGGGGCTGTGCTTCGCAGCGCCGACGCGGCAGGCGTGGATGCCGTGCTGGTGTGCAATCCGCTCACAGACCTCTATAATCCAAACCTCATCCGGGCCAGCCTTGGTGCCGTTTTCTCGGTACCTACGGTGGCCTGCACCTCGGAAGAGGCTTACGCCTGGCTCTCCTCCCGAGGTATCGCCGTCCTGACCGCGCAGTTGCAGGATTCGGAACTGTATTACGAAACCGATATGGTGCGTCCCACCGCCCTGGTGTTCGGCACGGAAGACAAGGGCTTGTCGAACTTCTGGCGGGAACGCGCCGGTGCACACATCCGCATCCCGATGGCGGGTGCGATGGATTCGCTTAACGTTTCGGTATCGGCAGCCATCCTGGCCTTCGAAGCCGTGCGCCAACGCAACCTCAAACATTGATTACCATGAAATTCGGACTGATCGGCTATCCCATTTCACACAGCAAGAGTCCGGAGCTCTTCCGCGCTGCCTACGCGGAGCGTCCCGACCTGACCTATGATTTGATAGAGGAAGATAATTTTGATCGCGCTTTCGCCCGTTTTGTGGCGGAATATGAGGCGGTCAACGTCACAGCGCCTTACAAGGGTGACGCCTTCCGAAAAGTCGATATCGCCGATACGATTGCGCGGGAACTCTTTGCGGTAAATATCTTAAAAAAGAAAGACGGAAAGATCTATGGCTACAATTCCGACTTTTGGGCCCTGCAGAAACTGCTGACGCCGTATGCCGACCGCAAGGCGCGTCCCAAGGTGCTCGTCATCGGCTGCGGCGGCGCTGGAAAGGCGGCGGCGCTGGCTGCGCTGAAACTCCGGATGTCGGTGGCTGTGGCCAACCGCGATTTCCGCAAGGCACGCGAATTCTGTTTTACAGGCGGCGGGATGATTCCGCTCAGGCTGGAACAGGTCCGGGACTATGCCGCTTCCACGCAGATCCTGATCTACGCGCTGCCCGTGCATATCGACCTGGTCGAAACGCTGCCGCTGAAAAGCCGCATCGTCGTGGAGCCCAATTACAAGGATCCCTGCCTCAAATCGTTGTGCGATGCTGCCGGGGCTACATACATCTCGGGTATGGACTGGCTGGGCGAACAAGCCATCGCCGGATATCGGCTGATGACCGGTCTTGAACCCGACGCCGCGCGTGTCATGGCCTGCTGTGCCTCGCAATAACATTATGAACCCATACTATTTTTTTGCCCTGTTTATTGTTTGAAACAGGGATTCTCGTTATTCTTATCATATTGCTTCGTCGGGCAAAAGACCAGATCCGATCCTTCCTGAAATACACTTCCGACGAGCGTCTCCGCATCGATCGTGCGGTCCGTATCCTGGTGGACCTGCTGACAGATATCGTAAATGCTTCCGCTCTGAGCGGCGAAAGCGTCCACATGCTGGCAAAACGCCTCAATCGCATCCTTACCTCGGCACGGGGCGAAGGTCGTACCATCAAAGACGAGTTCATGGTCTTGGCGGATCTGTATGAAGGGGGGCTCCTCACCTGGCTGCAGATGCATCATCCCTCCCTGACGCGCAATGAAGTCGGGCTCTGCGGCCTGATCACGCTCGACCTGTATCCAGCCAGTATCGACCGCATCTTCGGGTATGACCACGGCCAGACGGTCTACAACAAGCGTGGGGAGATTCGAAAGAAACTGCAGCTTGACCGGGCTGTACCGTTGGAAAGGTTCTTGAAAGAGAAGTCTGAACAACTCCGGCAGGAACAACGCGATTTCCTCCGGCCGTATGAAAACATGCCCTAGCCTTTGAAATGGAGACGGTCGGCCACTAGTTTGAGGAACCTTAAAACGGCATGGCAGCGTCGTGACACGCCAGACTTTCAGCCGTCCGTCTCCATTTGGAAAATAATTTTGCAGAGTTGAAGATTATCCGTACATTTAGCGAAAATTTAGGCATCATGGCACTCAATAAAGTTTTACTCATCGGTAATGTAGGGAAGGATCCTGAAGTCAGACATCTTGAAAGCGGTGCAGCCGTCGCAACCATTACGCTGGCTACCAGCGAGCGTTACCGCGACCGCAATGGCGAGACGCGCGAATTGACGGAATGGCACACAGTCATCGCATGGCGGCAACTTGCCGACCTTGCCGAGAACTATATCCGTAAAGGCAGCCAGATTTATGTGGAGGGCAAGATCCGCAGCCGCAGTTGGGACGACCAGAACGGACAAAAACGCTATGTCACGGAGATTCAGGCCGACACTATCCAGTTGCTTGGTCGTCGGGGCGATAATCCTGCAGCCCAGCCGTCGCAGTCCCAGAACTACGGCGCACCGGCTCAGCCGCATCACGCTCCCGTGCAGCCGCAGCAGACCACGCCCATCGTGAGTCCCGCTGACCTGACGGACGACGGTACAGATGATCTTCCGTTCTAGGGAGATGCCCGGCAAGCCGGGCATGACAAACAAAAAGGCCGCCCGGAAGGACGGCCTTCTTTGATTACACAACCTCAATCCTACACCGCCTCCTTCGAGGGCCTGTCGATCTTGAGTTCAGGGTGTTTCTTCGAGTTGAAGTAGAGCAACACCGCGACGGTGATGGCAACCATACCCAGCGAAACGAAGATGTATTCGGAATGGACAGCGGCGCGGATATCGTCGCCGGAATTCCGCTTCATGATGACACCCACGATGATCGGAACGAGCATCATACCCATGTTCTGGATCCAGTAAATCATCGAATAGGCGGTGCCGAGGTTCTTCTCGGGGATAATCTTCGGAACAGTAGGCCACATGGCGGATGGCACGAGGGAATAGCCGATGCCCAGGAATACGATGGCCAGATAACCGAAGAAAGGAGCACTCGGAGCGAAGCCGATGATCAGATGTGCGCAGAACACGAGAACCGCACCCGTAATCATCCAGGTCGTCGCTTTGCCCACCTTGTCGACCAATGCGCCGAACAGCGGTGTGAAGATCACCGGGGCGAAGGCAATCATCGAGATCATCACGGAAGCCGTACCCGCATCCAGTTCGAAGCGCGGGATGATGATCGAAGTGCCGAACTTCTTGAAACTGATGACACAGCAATAGAAGAATACACACAGCAATGCGATCATGATGAAACGGGGGTTCTTCAGCACCTTGAAGATATCGGAGAATTTGAACTTGTCCTCTTCCTTTACCTCGCCACGCTGGGTGGAGATTCCTTCCTGTCGGTCATATTTAGCATCCATGGCCACAAAGATAGCCCAGAGGATCATGCCGATGAAGAGCAGGGAAAGGCCCAGAATGGCCGGACGGTTCGTCTCGGAAAGCGTGTACATCGTTCCTTCCACATGATTCTTCAGCACCAGGACAGGCGACAGCAGCATAGCCAGGCCGGTTCCGATGCGGGCGATAGCCAGCTGCAAGCCCATGGCCAGGGCCACGTTCTTGCCCTTGAACCATTTTGCAATGGATCGTGTAACGGCCACGCCGGCTATCTCACTGCCCAAGCCGAACAGCATGCAACCCACATAGGCGAGGCCCAGCGACTCGGAGGGCTTGAAGATGGGATTCGAAATGGAGTAGGTCACGATGGCGGCACCCAACACCATCAGCCCCACGAAAACGGAACCGATGATGCGCACACCGAATTTGTCGAGCAGGATGCCGCAGATAATCAGGCCGCCCCAAACGCAGAGGAACGAATAGCCGCCGGCATAGAAGCCGAACTGCTGTGAATTCCAGCCGAGCTGCAGCATCTCCGGATTCTTGAAAATCTGCGACACGGTTGAGAACATATCATCGAAGAAGTAGGAGCCGAACATCGGCACCACCAGGCAGGCCAGCGCCAGCCAGCAGGCGATGCGGCTTTTCTTGAGAGATTTGGTATCTGTTGCCATAGAACGAAGTTTATTTCTTGATATTGGGTTCTTCCAGGCCGAGGTGCTTCTTGCGGTCAACAACCTTCAGGTAGAAGCCGATAAGCAGGGCGGCCACGCCGAGGCAGGCCAACATGACGAGGGCCCAGGTGTAGTTGAGTTCGTCAGGAGGCGTTCCGGGAGCATTGGTGCTGGTAAGCACATTGCCGATGAGGATCGGGAACAGCCACAGGCCGATGTTCTGGATCCAGAAGATCAGCGCATAGGCGCTGCCGATGATCTTCTCGTCGACCAGCTTCGGAACCGACGGCCAGAGGGCGGCAGGAACCAGGGAAAACGAGGCGCCGAGAACCAGAATGGTGGCATAGGCCACGACCGTTCCGCCGACAGCGCTGCCCTTGAACAGCGGCAGGATGAAAGCGAAGGTCAAGTGGCAGATGATAAGCAGCAGCGAGCCGATGACGAGCATCGAAGCCGCCTTGCCCTTGTGGTCCACATAGTTGCCAAGAATCGGCGTGATGGCCACGGCCAGCAACGGGAACACGGCGAAGATGGTTTCGGCCGTTCCGCGCATGTAGCCCATGTAGCAATAGCCCACAAGCGCCACGACGGCCAGAGCCATCAGGCCATATTTCAGGCCCTTGTTGGTTTTGATGAAATTGCTCGAGAAGGATGCGGCCGCCACGACCAGCATGAGGATGTATTGGATGATGGTCACCGAATCACCGGCCCAGAAACTGCCGGGAACGGCTTCCGTAAGGGTCAGGTTGCACTGCAGCATGTTGACCGCATATTTCTGGAATGGGAAGATGGCGCTATAGTATAGCACGCAGAGCAACGCCACCAGCCAGAATCCGAGACTGGAAAGGATCTTGCCGATATCCGAAACCTTGAACGGATCATCCTTTTCCTCCGCCTCGCCAGTCTGGCTGTCGAGTTTCTTGTCCATGAAATAATAGGTAATGAACATGATCAGGGCGATGCAAAGAAGCACGACGCCGAAGGCGACGGAACGCGACACGTTCACATAGCCGCCCAGACGGGCGAAATATGGCGAGAAAATCATGCAGGTAGCCACGCCCAGGCGGGCAAGCGCCATCTCGGAGCCCATGGCCAGGGCGGTCTCGCGCCCCTTGAACCACTTGACAATACCACGGCTCACTGTGATGCCGGCCATTTCGGCGCCGCATCCGAAAATCATGAAGCCGATGCCGGCCACCTTGGCCGATGCGGGCATTCCCCTATAGAAGGGAGAGACACCCAGTTCGTCGAAGAGAGGAATGTAATTGAGATTTTCGGTAAACCAGTGTTCCAGGCCGCTGCCCATGAACGAAGGGCTGATGGCGTAGTACTTGATCAGGCCGCCGACCAGCATCACGACGCCCGAAAGCACGGCGGTAAACCGCACGCCCATCTTGTCGAGGATGATACCGGCGAAAATCAGGAAAAATACAAATACGTTGAGGAAGGTCTCGGCACCCTCCATCGTGCCGAAAGCCTTGGAATCCCAGCCTCGGTCGATTTCCATCAGGTCCTTGATGGGCGAGAGGATATCCATGAAGATGTAGGCGCAGAACATGCCCAGGGCCAGAAGCAGGAGGGCGGTCCAGCGCATGGCAGCGGAATCCCTCAGCGTTGTTTTTTGAGTTGTTTCAACCATATAATGAATTTTTGACAATTCAAGCGAACTTACGAAATTACAAAAAACGGCCGGAAAAGACAAATAAAATCGTATCTTTGGACGTTGTACAGAAGACTGCCACCATGTCCCGACATTATCCTGTCCTCCTGCTGTTCATAGCGTTAACGACGGCCGCCTGCACGCCGCGAGAATTCACGGACGACCCATCCTTTCCGCCGGTGTTTCCCGACTATATCGGTGTGACGGTACCGGAGGGGATGGCGCCGCTGGTATTCCAGATGGCCGACGGGCGCCCGTTCCGCATGGAGCAGCAACGTATCGGCGACACCCTCTGGACCACGGTCCGCGCATGGAAGCGCGGCGACCGCCGAGGCGTCCGTTACGCTCCCTTCCCGGTTTACATCTCATCCGATCCCATCGATCCGGTGATCGCCTACCGCCTCATCGAGCCCGGTTACGAAAGCTGGCGCAACATGGGGCTCTACCAACGGGACCTGTCGTCGTATAAGGAAACAGCCATTGTGACTAACCAGGCCAACAACCTGGGCTGCGTGAACTGCCACACCTTCGCAGACCGCTCGCCTGAGCGGATGCTGTTCCATGCCCGCGGACGGGGCGGCGGAACCGTCTTCGTCGACGGCCAGGACGTGAAAGTCCTCAACCTGAGCCAAGTCGGCCCGCACCGCCAGGGCACCTACCCTGCCTGGCACCCCGACGGCCGCTATGTCGTGTTCTCTTCCAATACCACGCGACAGTGCTTTACCATCCGCAACGAACAGCCCATCGAGGTATACGACACCGATTCCGACCTGATCGTCTACGACACGGCGACCGACTCCGTGCAGTTGCTGATCGAAACACAGGACCGGCTGGAAACCTTTCCGGCCTGGTCGCCCGACGGCGGAACACTCTACTGGTGCGAGGCCGTCGATCCCGGCCACATTCCGCAATCCCGCGGCCAGGTGCACTACCGGCTGATGGCTGCTCCTTTCGCAGGCGGAACCCTTGCCGGCGAACCGCAGGAAATCTGGGGAAGCGACAGCCTTTCCGTGTCGTTCCCCCGCGTCAGCGGCAAATGGATGCTGCTGACCGCTGCCCGCTTCGGCACGTTCCCGATCTGGCACAAAGAGGCCGACCTGTGGCTGATCGACCTGGAAACCGGCCAGGCGCGGCCGGTCGAAGAGCTCAACAGCGACGAGACCGACAGCTACCACGCCTGGTCGAGCGGAGGAAACTGGATCGTATTCAGCAGCCGGCGCCTTGACGGACGATATACCCGTCTGTTCCTCAGCCATTTCGACGGGGAAGGCCATTTTTCAAAACCGTTTCTGCTCCCGCAGAAGGATCCGCGGGACAACCAGTTGCGGCTCAAATCATACAATATCCCGGAATTCGTGACCGGAGAGATTTCTGACCGACAGGAAAGAATCGCCGGACTGTTCAAGCAGGAGGACGCCCAATGAAAAAGCATCTGAAAGACTGGCTCATCCCCGCACTGCTTTTCCTTGCGGTCTTTGCCGTGGAAATGCTGCTGCAACGCTACACCTTCCTGCAAAAAGAATATTTCGGCCTGTTCCTCAACACGCCCGATTATTGGAACGAACTCTGGAGCGGGCCGCATCCGTTGCTGACACTCTGCGGGGATTTCCTGTCGCAGTTCTGCCGTATGGCCTGGGGCGGCCCCGCCCTCGTGGCGCTGGGCGTCACGGCCGGCTTCCTGCTGGTCCGCATCCCGTTGCGACGGTACCAGATTCCGCTCGCGGCACTGGCCCTGACCGCTGTGCTTGTCATTGCACTGCTTCCGAAGAACCGGGAGCGGGAACGCTGGGCGAAAGTGGAATACGCCAGCCTCCACCGGCAGTGGGACAAGGTAGTCGCGGCAGCTACGCCCGAAGCTGCCCAAAAAGACCGGGTACTGATTCCCTATGCACTGCTGGCTTATAGCGAAAGCGGGACCCTGCCCGAGAACCTCTTCCGCTACCCCGTCAACGGGCCGGAAGACATCGACCTGGAAGGCGAACTCACCCGTCACGGCTATTACTTCGCCGCACTGAACGCGGAGTGCCTGGGCTGCACCAACGAAGCCATCCACAATACGTTCCAGACGGCCTGCACCACGCCCCACGGCACCAGTTTCGGCACATTGCGGCAACTCATCAAGTTCAACATCGCCTCAGGCAACAAGACCATGGCCCGCAAATACGCTGAAATCCTGGCCAAAAGTCCCGTGAACAAAGGCACCGCCCGCGCCGCACTGCGCTATATCGACGGGATGCCCGAGGTGAGCTACCTGGACGGCGGCCCTTCCGACTCGGCTGCCATCGTCACCCACAGCACATTCCAGAACCTCCGCCTGATGGCGAAGGAAGGCTATTTCAATGAGGCTGCTGCCGACCGCTACCGCTGTCTGCTCCTATTGCAGCGCGACCTGCGGAACTTTGCGGGTTCTTTCTCTCCCGACGACGACATCGCCGCGCTTCCCTTCTGCTACCAGCAGGCACTCTGCCTGATACCCGACCCGGACATCCAGCAGAAGCTCTCCCCCTCCGTCACCAACGCTTTCCATAGCTTCATGGAGGCCTACAACCAGGTTCGAACGAAGGGTGAAGATCCCATCATGCCCGGCTCGTTCTGGGATTACTATTTCCTGTACGGCTTCTGATCCCATTTCGCAGATTGAAAAATTAGTCGTACCTTCGCAGTCGCAAATCCATCTACATACACTATGAAACTCGACGTAGTTCTGGGGCTCCAATGGGGCGATGAAGGCAAAGGCAAGATCGTAGATTTCCTCGCTGAACGCTATCCCGCAGTGGCGCGTTTCCAGGGAGGGCCCAATGCTGGCCATTCCATCCGGTTCGGGGAAACGTCCTTCGTGCTGCACTCCGTCCCTTCCGGCGTATTCCGGAAAGGAGCCATCAATATAATAGGTAACGGCGTAGTGCTCGACCCTACCATCTTCCGGCAGGAATGCGAGGCCATCGAAGCGCTCGGCGTCCCCGTACGGGAACGCGTGAAAATCGCCCGGCGCGCCCACCTCATCATACCGACGCACAAACTGCTCGACGCCGCCGATGAAGCGGCGCTCGGCAAGGCAAAGATCGGTTCGACGCTCAAGGGCATCGGTCCGGCCTACTCCGACAAGACGGGCCGTAACGGCCTGCGCATGGGCGACCTCTGCGAGGCCGGTTTCCAGGAGAAATACGAGACGCTGCGGCGCAAGCACGCCGCGCGCCTGGCGCAATACCAGTTCGAATATCCCTTCGACCTGGCCGAGGCGGAAGCCCAGTGGATGAAGGACGCGGAATACCTCAAGACTTTCGACATCATCGACGCGGAATACGAAACCAACGCCCTGCTTGACGCCGGGAAGGCCATCCTTGCCGAAGGCGCCCAGGGATCGATGCTCGACGTCGATTTCGGTTCCTACCCGTTCGTCACCTCTTCCTCCACCGCCTGCGCCGGTGCCTGCACCGGTCTTGGCGTGGCACCCAGCCGCATCGGCAAGGTGTACGGCGTGTTCAAGGCCTACTGCACCCGCGTAGGCAGCGGCCCGTTCCCCACCGAGCTCTTCGACGAGACGGGCGAACGCCTCCGGCAGCGCGGCCACGAGTTCGGCGCCACCACCGGCCGGCCCCGCCGCACGGGCTGGCTCGACATCCCTGCGCTCAAATATGCCGTGATGATCAGCGGCGTGACCGAACTGATCATGATGAAAGCCGACGTGCTCGACGGATTCGACACCGTCAAGGTGTGCTGCGACTACCGCATCGGCGGTGTAACGACCGACCGTGTACCCTATGACGTCTACGCGGAAGTGGAACCCGTATACCGGGAATTCCCGGGCTGGAAGGGCGACCTGGGCTCCTGCCGCACCGAGGCGGAACTGCCCGACGAATTCAGGGCATACATCCGCTTCATCGAAGAGGCCACCGGTGTTCCGGTGCGGATCCTCTCGCTCGGTCCCGATCGCGAACAGACCATCATCCGGGGATAACGTGTCTTTGCTCGAAAACATCAATGATCCCGCACAGATCCGGGATCTGAACACTGCACAGCTTCAGGAACTGTGCGCGGAACTGCGCGAATACATCATCGCGTGCTGCGCGGAGAATCCCGGGCACATCGGCGCCAGCCTCGGCGCCGTGGAAATCGCCGTGGCCATCCACAAGGTATTCGACACCCCTAACGACAAGGTGGTGTGGGACGTCGGCCACCAGGCATACGCCCATAAAATCCTCACCGGCCGTCGCGAAGCGTTCAAGCAGAACCGGAAATACCACGGCATCAGCGGCTTCCCTCGTCGCGACGAAAGCCCCTACGACGCCTTCGGCACCGGGCATTCCTCCACCTCGATCTCGGCAGCTCTCGGCATGGCCGTGGCCGCCCAGGCGCAAGGACGGCACGAGCATGTGATAGCCGTCATCGGCGACGGAGCCATGACGGGCGGCCTGGCCTTCGAAGGCCTCAACAACGCCGGCAGCCTGAACGCCGACCTGCTGGTCATCCTCAACGACAACCAGATATCCATCGACAAGAACATCGGCGCCCTCCACAACTACCTGTTGAAGGTGACCACTGCCGAGCGTTACAACCGTCTCAAGAAAAGCGTATGGGACCGGATGGGCGCCGGTCGTCCACGCGCATGGCTGCAGAAACAGGTGAAAAATCTCAAGCGTAGCCTCAACCGCACCAGCACGGAAGCGCTTTCCCTGTTCGATTCGCTCGGGTTCCGTTATTTCGGTCCGGTCGACGGCAACGACATCGGCACGATGACCTACATGCTGGGCCGCCTCAAGGACATTCCCGGCCCGAAACTGCTCCACGTCGTCACCGTCAAAGGCAAGGGCTATGCACCCGCCGAAGAAGACCAGACGGTGTGGCACGCCCCGGGAACCTTCGATGTGGAAACCGGACGCCGCACGGGACGCAAGCCCGCTGCCGCCAAATTCCAGGAAGTGTTCGGCACCACCCTGCTCGATCTGGCCCGCACCGATGAACGGATCGTGGGCATCACGCCGGCCATGGCCACAGGCTGCAGCATGAACATCCTCCAGAAGGAGATGCCGGAGCGCGTGTTCGACGTCGGCATCGCCGAGCAGCATGCGGTAACCTTCTCAGCAGGCCTGGCTGCAGAGGGAATGCTCCCTTTCTGCAATATCTACTCCAGTTTCTCGCAGCGCGCCTACGACAACGTGATTCACGACGTGGCGCTCCAGAATCTGAAAGTAATCCTGTGCCTTGACCGCGGCGGACTTGTGGGAGAAGACGGCGCAACGCACCACGGGGCTTTCGACCTGGCCGCTTTCCGGCCGGTCCCGAACCTCACGCTTTGTGCGCCCTATGATGAAGCGGAACTCCGCAACCTCATGTATTCCGCCACGCAGGACGGCTACGGGCCCACCGTGATCCGCTACCCGCGCGGGTGCGGACGCGGCGCCACCTGGCACGACACACCTTTCTCTTATATAGAACCCGGCACGGCCGTCAAACGCCACGAGGGAAGCGGCATCGCGCTGATCTCGATCGGCGCCGCAGGCGTCATGGGCGCAGAAGCCGTAGCCCGCGCCAGCAGCCAGGACGGCATCGAAGTGCTCCACTACGATATGCGCTTCCTCAAGCCGCTCGACATGGCCGCGATGGAAGACGCGTGCACCCGCGCCAAGTGCATCATCACGCTGGAAGACGGCTCCTGCACGGGCGGCCTCTACAGTGCCGCAGCCGAGTTCATCGCCGCCCGCGGACTGGGCTGTACCCTTGTCGGACTGGGCATTCCCGACCGCTTTATCGAACAAGGAACTCCGGCCCAGTTGTACGCAGAATGCGGTTTTGATGCCAATTCCGTGTATCGCACCATTTTGGCGCAAAAAATTTAAAAAAATTTTGGGGATTCATTGAAAACCCATATATTTGCAGTCCCAAACAGCCGACGTAGCTCAGCTGGTCAGAGCAGCTGATTTGTAATCAGCAGGTCGTGGGTTCGAATCCCTCCATCGGCTCTGTTAAGTTTGAAACGCTGACTGAAAGATCTGGGCAGATACCAGAGTGGCCAAATGGGGCAGACTGTAAATCTGCTGGCGCACGCCTACGGTGGTTCGAATCCATCTCTGCCCACTTTTTTTATGCGCTGTAAGCGCTGTGCGGAAGTAGCTCAGTTGGTAGAGCATCAGCCTTCCAAGCTGAGGGTCGCGGGTTCGAACCTCGTCTTCCGCTCAATTTATTGAAATATTGGCCAATGTAGCTCAGTGGTAGAGCGCTTCCTTGGTAAGGAAGAGGTCGTGAGTTCAATTCTCACCATCGGCTCCAAGAACACTAAAAAATTAGAACCAACTATGGCAAAAGAAACTTTTAAAAGAGACAAACCGCATGTGAACATCGGTACGATCGGACACGTGGACCACGGCAAGACCACCCTGACTGCAGCCATCACCATGGTGCTCGCAAAGAAGGGCCTTTCCGAAATCAAGACGTTCGACCAGATCGACAACGCCCCTGAAGAGAAGGAGCGTGGTATCACCATCAACACCGCTCATGTTGAGTATCAGACGGCCAACCGTCACTACGCACACGTGGACTGCCCGGGCCACGCCGACTATGTGAAGAACATGGTTACGGGTGCTGCCCAGATGGACGGTGCCATTCTCGTGGTCGCCGCCACCGACGGTCCGATGCCGCAGACCCGTGAGCACATCCTGCTCGCCCGTCAGGTGAACGTGCCTCGTATCGTTGTCTTCTTGAACAAAGTCGATATCGTGGACGATCCCGAAATGATCGACCTCGTGGAGATGGAGGTTCGTGAGCTGCTGAGCTTCTACGAGTTCGACGGCGACAACGCCCCCGTCATCCGTGGTTCCGCACTGGGTGCCCTCAACGGCGATCCGCACTGGGAGCAGGTTGTTCTCGATCTGATGGACGCTGTCGACGAGTACATTCCTCTGCCGGTCCGCGACAACGAGAAACCGTTCCTGATGCCGATCGAGGACATCTTCTCCATCACCGGTCGTGGTACCGTGGCTACCGGCCGTATTGAAACGGGTGTCGTGAAAGTGAACGACCCTGTGGAAATCATTGGTCTGGGCGAAGAGCCGCGCAAATCCGTCGTTACGGGTGTCGAGATGTTCCGCAAACTCCTCGACCAGGGCGAAGCCGGCGACAACGTCGGTCTGCTGCTCCGTGGCGTGGACAAGAAGGAAGTCAAGCGTGGTCAGGTGATCGCTCACCCGAACACCATCACCCCGCACAAGCACTTCAAGGCTGCGATCTATGTCCTCAAGAAAGACGAGGGTGGCCGGCACACGCCGTTCAAGAACCACTATCGTCCTCAGTTCTTCATCCGTACCCTCGATATCACGGGCGAGATCGAACTCCCCGCTGGCGTTGAGGTCGTGATGCCGGGCGACAACGTGGAAATCACTGTCGAGCTCATCTACCCGGTGGCTTTGAACAAGGGTCTGCGTTTCGC
>LUZC01000038.1 GCA_001603505.1 Bacteroidales bacterium Bact_11
AGCATGTAGAAAGCCCCTTGGCGCTTTATTCGGACGGCGGTTCGACTCCGCCCATCTCCACAAAAACGGGTCCTGCAGGACCCGTTTTTCGTATCCGGAGATGGGCGGAGTCGTCGGCCCGCAAGCGGGCCTCCTTTTTACTGGGGCACATCCCCAGACCCCTCGCGCCGTAGGCGCGGGCAGCGTTGCTGCCTTACGGCAACCAGACGATTTCGTGGGCGGAGGTGAGTTGGGCGTAGGTGATGGTGAAGCCCGGGAGGAGGACGCCGTCGACCGAAACGGCGCGGGCGGAGGCAGGAGTGCACTGGCGTACCAATTTCACGTCGTGACCGGGAAGATGCAGCACCGCCTCGTCGAAGAGCGGCGTGAACAGCTCATACAGATTCGTCCCGATGCGCACCGGATAGAAGCCCAGCTGGCTGAACAGGTACCAGGCGCTCATCGTGCCGTCGTCCTCGTCCATCTCGGGGGCATAGCCGTCGGGCAGGTTGCGGAACGCACGGCCCACGAAAGGTTCTGGATATTCCGCATTGCCGCCATAGCGGTGGATCATTGAGTCGTCGGTCAGCAGGGCGTGGACAAGGGAATCCGTGGCTGCCGCACGGCCAAAGAGATTGAACATGAACGGCGTCTGGATGTCCGGCTCGTTGCCCTGGTTGAACAGATGCAGGCGGAAGAATTCGCCCAGCTCGTCGGCCAGCCGCTCCTCTCCCACCCATTCGGTCATCTTGTCGGCATACACCGGCACGGCCCAGCGGTATTGCCAGCGCGTACCTTGGTACAGGCCGTTGTCTTTCATCTGCGCGAACTCAGGGGTAATGGTCATGAATTCCTCTTTCCATGTCTGCTCGAACAACGCTTCCGACTCAGTCAGATACCGGGTAGCCGCTTCTTCGTCGCCGATGATGCGGGCAATCCGCCCCATCGCCCAGAGGTCGTAGATGGTCTCCATCTTCTGGTCCGGGGAGTTGCGCGTCAGGCCGGTCCTGGCGCCGGCAGGGCGCCCCGCTTCGGCCTCCGCCTCCATGGCGGGAAACGCCGCCGCCAGGTCGAAGCCGCGGATTCCCTTTTCCCAGGCATCCAGCAGCGTCAGTTGCGAATGTTCCGTGCGGACGGTCGGGACGGGCTCCTGCAGCGTGGCCCAATTCTTCTTTCCCGTCTGATACAGGCTGACCAGCGACTGGCAGATGTCCTCCATGGTGTCAGGATCAAGCAGGGTGATCAGCGGGAACTTGGCCCGGTACGTATCCCACATGCTCCATCCGCTGTAGAAAGTCCAGCCGGAAGCCTGCCGCACCTCGATATCTGTGCCTCTGTAATAACCGCCGAAAGTGGCATTAAAGGGACTTAGGTAAACCCGGTACAAGCCGGTGTAAAACAACGTCCGCTGCTCCGGATCGCCTCCTTTCACATCCACCTTCCCCAGCACCGATTTCCAGGCGCGGGCCGCATCGACGCGAAGCCGATCGAAACTGCATCCCGCAATAGAGGCCAATTCCTCAGCTGCCGATGCTTCGCTGATGGACGAAAGGCCGATGCGCACCTCCACCTTGCGCGTCCCCTCCGGGAAACGCAGCTGCGCGGTCAGCGTATCGGAGGTTTCAACGGTAAATGGATTGTCGGTCTGAAGCCGGAAAAACAGTTTGTACGCCCCGGCGTTGCAGACGGTGGAAGAAACCACCCATCCTTCTATGTTCCTGTCGTCCAGAATCCTGTAGGAGCACTTGCTGCGCCTGTGGTCGATGGCCGAATCAAAATCCACGAACAGCGTGGCCTCGGCCCCACGAGGAAACAGGTACTGCTCCAGCGCGCAATGGCTGGTGGCCGTCAGCCGCACCGCGATGCCATTGTCGAGGCGGGCCCCATAGTATCCTGGAACGGCCTCTTCAGAGCCTTTGACAATGGAGACTTCCGAATTCTGCCGAGCAGGCAGGATCCGAAGATTGCCCCCTGCCCCATTGCCGCCTACGCCGCTCACCCGCGTGACCGATACGCCAGATATCTCCGGCACATCGAAATCATAGCCCGCGTGGGAGGGCACCTTACTATCGGGGCCGACGGAAGCCAGGCCCATGGGCAGCTGCGCCGCCGGGCTCACCTGCCCATGGTCGCCGGCCGTTCCCATGAACAGATTCACGTAGCGGCAGTTGTCGCCCCTCTGACACGAAAGGCACAGCAACAGCGACAAAACCGGCAGGAGAAAGCCGCACTTTTGCAGCAGGATCCTCATGATTACAGCGGTCGGAGGATGAAGTGGAAACGGTACTCGCCGAAAGGCATCCGGTAGGGTTCGAGCGGCAGGGCGCCCCAGCTGTTTTCACAGGCCACGCCGGCCTGGCGCAAGTCAAGAAGCACGTTGGTCACATCGTCTTCCTTCAGGAATTCAGAATGACGGTTGTGCTTCTGCTCGCCGTCGTCGAGCGTGGAGACGTAGTAGTGGAGTGCCGAAGCGGAGAACGGTTCCTCCGCCTCGATCCGCAGGCCATGACCAAGCGCATCGGAAATCTGCAACCAACGAATATCGGTCTTGTTGCCCGTTTCCTGCGGCTTGATGTAGGGATAGAACTGTTCCGTGACCGTTTGGCGCCAATGGCCGAGGAACGAGGCGGAATTGCGGTCGGCGTAGTTCTCGAAAGGCCCGCGACCGTAATAGTCCAGGTATTCGAAACTGCGCGGCATCGGAATCTGCACGCCAAACCGGAACAGGTCGGGCAGGTCGCGCTGCTGGCCGGGAATCAGAGTCTCCGTCACCTCCATCTCACCGGTATCGTTGATGCGGTATTCCATGGTCAGGCGGGTATCGGTTCCCGCCAACTTGTATTCGATGGTGATGACCTGGAGGTTGTTCTTGTCGTACTGCTCGATGCTGCTGTATTTGAGCGTAGGTTTCATCCAGAAGCGCATCTTCTTCTGCAGCGAGGCTCCTAAGTCGTTGTCGGTAGGTGCGCGCCAGAAGTTTGGTGAGATGGTCTCACCCGATTTGAGCAGGTCGGTTCCGCGATAGCGGTATTTGAGAATCGATCCGTTGTCGAGCGAGAAAGTGATGGCGAAATTGCCGCCCATGCCGGTTACCGTGAACTGGTGGGCGGCCGAGTTGTTGATGCCCGGGCGCGATACGCTCCGCAACGGGCGCATCGTCCAAGTGAAATCGTTAAGCGGCAACTGCTGCCGGGCCACCACCGTACCCTTTTCCAGCAGGCCTTCCTGCTGTTTCAGCAAATAGCTCAGGTTCAGCAGCCACTCCGCCTGATCGTCGATCTCTCCGTAAGGAATCTCGACCATACACATATCCTGCGGCGTGGCATTGACGTCGAGGATGTCGCCCTCGGCCTTAGTATCGCCATTCTTCAACAGTTCCCAGTGAAGCGTGTAGGCCGACAGGTCGCGGAAGAAGTTTTCGTTGAACACGGCGACCCTGTGGGGTGCTTCCAGATGAGACCAGATGTTCTGGTAGAAATACTGTACTTCCCAGGCATGGGGGTTGGGCACGCGGTCAGGGCTCACCAGGCCATTGTCGCAGAAATTCTGATCGCTCGGATCCCAGCGGTTGAAGTCGCCGCCATAGGCATAGTAAGGCACGCCCTTGGCGGTTTTCCAATGGATCGACTGATCCACGAAATCCCAGATGAAACCGCCCTGGAGTTTCGGCAGCGTGCGGAAGCATTCCCAATATTCCTTGAAACCACCCTCGGAGTTACCCATCGCATGGGCATATTCGCAAAGGATGAGCGGCTTGGTCAAAGCGTCGTTGGCAGCATACTTCTTCAGGAAGTTCACGCTCGCGTACATCGGGCAGTAGATGTCGGTCTTCCCTTCATAAAGCGCCCGCTCATACTGGACCGGACGGCTCGGATCGAGGGCACGTACCACATCGTACACCTGTTCGAAATTCGGCCCGTAGCCGGCTTCGTTGCCCAGCGACCAGATGATGATGGCCGGATGGTTGAAATTGCGCTGCACGTGACGCACGTTCCGTTCCAGGTGCGCCGACTGATATTCCAGGCTTTTGGCCAGCGTCTGGTCGCCATAACCCATGCCGTGCGATTCGAGGTTTGCCTCTGCAATCATATAGATGCCATAGCGGTCGCAGAGGTCGTACCAGTACGGGTCGTCGGGATAGTGGCAGGTACGCACTGCATTGATATTGAGTTGCTTCATCAGCCGGATATCCTGTTCCATCCGCTCGTGCGACACAACGTAGCCTCCGTCGGGATCGAGTTCGTGGCGGTTGACCCCCTTGAAGAGGACCCGCTTTCCGTTGACCAGCACGTCGGAGCCCTTGACCTCCACTTTACGGAATCCCACCGGAAAATGCAGCGTCTGCGTCACGTTCTTTCCACGTAAAAGCCGCACGACCAACTGATAGAGATACGGATCCTCGGCACTCCATTTGCGCGGTGCCTTCACCTCCAGGCGCTGGGTGATGAAATTGCCGATCTTGCTGCTGGCTTCCGCCACCTTTTTACCTTCCGCATCGAGCAGCTCCATCTGTATGCCGGCTCTCCGATAATCAGACAGCGACAGGTTCACGGTAAGCGAACCGTCGCGATAATCCGCATCTAGGTCGGGCGTGATTTCCACATCGTTGATATGGGCAACGGGACGCGTGAAGAGGTAACAGTCGCGTGCCACGCCTGCAAATCGGAAAAAGTCCTGGTCTTCCAGATAGGTGCCGTCGCACCAGCGGAATACCTGAAAAGCGATGAGATTCCGCTTGCCGGGCTTCACGAAGGGCGTGATGTCGAACTCGGCCTCCAGTTTGCTGTCCTCACTGTAACCGACAAACTCCCCATTGACCCACAAATACAGGTTCGATGTCACGGAACCGAAATGGGCGATGATCTCCTGTCCTTTCCACTCGGCAGGGATGTCGAAATAGCGGCGATAGGAGCCCACGTGGTTGTTGTCGGTGGGAACAATCGGCGGCTGGTTCTTGAAATGCCCGAGCCAGGGATAGCCCATGTTCAGGTACATCGGCTCACCGAAGCCGTTCATTTCCCAGACACCCGGCAGTTCGATGCGTGTCCACAGACCATCCGCGAAATCGGGAAGCCAGAAATCCACGGGACGGGCGTCGGCGCTGCGCACCCATCGGAAGTTCCAGGTCCCGGCCAGGGAAAGGGTCTGGGACTCGTCGGCCAGGAAGGTGCTGTGCATCGGGAGACGGTTCACGGCATTGACGGCCGGGTCGAGCCATTCCTGAAAAGTCTGGGCGCGGGCCGGCAGCAGAGCGGTCAGCATCAGAAAGGAAAAAAGGGCGGATTTTTTCATGGAGAAGGTTTTATTCTTACAAATTTACCATCTTTTTGTTAACTTTACAACGATATGCATCGATAAAAAACATGTCTGAAGAACTCAACCTGGTCAAGGACCTGGCCATCATTCTCATATCGGCCGGACTTTTCACTATCATATCGAAAGCGCTCAAGCAGCCGCTCATCCTCGGATACATCGTAGCGGGTTTCATCGTGGGGCCGCACCTGGGTCTTTTCGGCATATCCAGCACCGAATCCGTAGAGCAATGGTCGGAAATCGGCATCATCTTCCTGCTGTTCGCGCTGGGTCTCGAGTTCAGTTTCCGCAAGCTGCTGAAAGTGGGCAACAGCGCCCTGATCACGGCTGGCTTCGTCTGCGTGGGCATGTTCGTCACGGGCAACGTGGTGGGCCACGCCATGGGCTGGAGTCCCATGGAATCCATCTTCCTCGGCGGCCTGATGTCGATGTCATCGACCACCATCATCATCAAGGCCTACACCGACCTGGGGCTCAAGAACAAGACCTACTCCACGCTGGTCTTCGGCACCCTCGTCGTAGAAGACCTCATTGCCGTGGTACTGATGGTGTTGCTTACCACCATCGCCACGGCCAACCAGTTTGCGGGCGGCGAGATGCTGATGGGTTTAGCCAAGCTGCTTTTCTTTCTGATCCTTTGGTTCCTCGTGGGCATCTACATCATCCCCTCTTTCCTGAAATGGGCGCGAAAATACCTCAACGACGAGATCCTGCTGCTGGTGGCGATCGGCCTGTGCTTCGGCATGGTGGCGCTGGCCAGCTACGCGGGCTTCTCCTCCGCGCTTGGAGCGTTCGTCATGGGCTCCATCCTGGCAGAGACCATCGAGGGAGAGCACATCAGCAAACTGGTGGTGAACATCAAGGATCTTTTCGGTGCCATCTTCTTCGTGTCGGTGGGCATGATGATCGACCCTGCCGTCATTGCGCAGCACTGGCTGCCCATCCTCATCCTGACACTCGTCACGATGCTGGGCATGACACTCTATGGCTCGATGGGAGCGCTGGTGTCGGGACGCGGCCTCAACACCGCCATCCACACAGGTTTCAGTTTGGCGCAACTGGGCGAGTTTTCTTTCATTATCGCAGGGCTCGGCGTAAGCCTCGGGGTGATGCGCGACTTCATCTACCCGGTGATCATCGCCGTATCGGTCATCACGACCTTTACGACACCCTACATGATCAAGGCGGCCACGCCGGTTTGCAACTTCCTTTATAAGAAACTCCCTGTCAAGCTGCTGGCCAAGCTCGACCCGTCGCCCGATACGGGCCTCGCCTCGATCGAGGAGCAAAACCTGTGGAAAGACCTGCTCCGTAACTATGTACTTCGGGTGCTGATCTACAGCGTGATCCTGACCGCCATCTTTCTCGGTTCGAAACTCTATCTCGACAAGCTGGTCACCTCTCTCTTCCCCGACTGGAGGCCGGGGTTGCACAACGGCGTGACGCTGGCCATCACCTTGCTGGTCATGAGCCCGTTCCTCTACGGCCTTGCCGTCAACGGCACCAACCTCAAACGCACCGCCGTGCAACTGATGAAAGACAAGGACGGCAACAAATGGCCGATTCTGGCGCTGATCTTTCTCCGCATCTTCATTGCCATCGCTTTCGTCATCGCCGCCATCCTGGTCCACTATTCCCTGTCGTACTGGAGCTTGCTGCTCATCGTCTTGGCCGGCATCGTGTTCTTTGTGCTGGCGCGGCGCTCGGTCCACCAGTTCACCGGCCTGGAAGAGCGGTTCATGACCAACCTCAACCAAAAACAGGAGTACGAACGGATGCGCTCGCCTATCGCCACGGGCGTCCGCGCCAAGATGAAAGGGCACGACGTGGCCGCCGAGAGCGTAGTCATCTCGCCCAACTCGCAATATGCAGGCAAACAGCTGAAAGACATCCCCTTCCGCCAGCAATACGGGGTCAACATCGCCAAGGTGATCCGCGGCAGCAGGCGCATCCTCATCCCCTCGCCCGAAGAATATATCTATCCGTACGACGAAGTGCTGGCCATCGGCACCCATGCGGAGGTCAAGCATTTCGTGGAAGAGATGGCTATCGAACAGCTTGCCGACGCCAACTCATTCGAGACCGACGATTTCGTGCTCGACGCCTTCGAACTGCAGCAGGGCTGTTTTCTCGACGGCAAGGTGCTGCGTGAGACCAACATGCGGAAGCACGGCTGTATGGTGGTAGGTGTGGAACGAAACAACATGTCGCTGATGAGTCCCAAGCCCGATTTCCGGTTCCAGGCGGGTGACTTCGTGTGGCTGGCCGGCGAGCGCGTGGAATGCGAGAAGATGGTCCTGACCAATGGAAATCCAGAAACTTAACCACCGGTTCGGCTGGCTGGTGGCCGACTACCTGAATGAAACGCCGTGTGCCATTTCAGCGGAGCTCATGGAGGAAATGCTGCCGGTTGGAGAAGATGCAGCCAGCGAAGAAGTGATCTACCGGGCCCTGCTGGGCGGTTTTCTGGGACTCGACGGGGAGCAGTCTGAGGAGGATCGCTTCCTGGAAGAACAGTACCTGCAGATGGGGATCCGGCGGATGGATCCTGCGCCATACCGCGATAATCCCTTTTACAGGGGCATTCGGATTCCGGAAGCAGCCGAAGGCGGCTGGAAGCTTGCCTGGCAGAGCTATGCTCCCTACGAACTGTTCCTGCGCGACGACCTGGTACTGACCGCCGACCTGCGGCAGATTCCTGCGCTGGGCTACTTTGCCGAGCCGTTCCGCTACCCTTCCGTGCTGCAGGACGGACGCGAGTGGATGAGCATCAAGCCGAGCGAAATCGAGAGTTCCCAGGCGGCCGTGGATGCGGCTTTCGGACGCGTGGTCACTTTCGGACTGGGGCTGGGATACTTCGCCTTCATGGCTTCCGAAAAGCCGGAAGTAACGTCCGTGACGGTGGTGGAGCGCGAACAGTCCGTCATCGACCTCTTTGAGAGGCACATCCTGCCGCAGTTTCCGCAGCGGAGCAAGATAAAGGTAGTCGAAGCAGATGCATTCGACTACCTGGAACATACGATGGCGGCGGCACAGCCCGATTTCGTGTTCATGGACATCTGGCACGACATCGCCGACGGCACGCCCCTCTATGTCCGGGCGAAGCAGTATGAGTCACGCTTCCCCCGTACCCGCTTCACCTACTGGATCGAACGGTCGCTCCGCTGTGCGCTTGTCAACCAGCTCGAACGCTCTTTGTCCCAGGAGGATTCCTGCCACATCGCGTGACCGCACGTAGGGATGCAGAAATAGCGCCTGTCGGCGGTTCCCAGATTGTTGTAGATGGCAAAATTGGTGTGTGGCGGGCAGGTAGGATCCTGCAGGCCGAACGCCATGTACACCGGGCAATGGATGCGTCCGGCGAAATTCTTCACGTCGAAATACGAGAGCATCGTCATCAGCGCCTCTCGGTCGAGCCCCTGCGCATCGGCCGCCTCGTACACCTCATGCATCGGCCACCAAACGATCTTCCCATAGTCGGGATAATCGCCCAGGAATGGCACGGACGGGGCGATGGCCCTGATGCGGCTGTCTAGGGCAGCAGCCACGCAGGTCAGGGCGCCTCCCTGACTCTCACCGAACGACACGATGCGGTTGGGATCGGCCTTGTCGAGCGAAACTGCGAAATCGACCGCCCGTTTCGCATCGCAGAACGCGCCGCGGTAGTAGAACGAATCCCTATCGGCCAGGCCCCGGTCAATCCAGCGGTCCTGCCCTTCCTTGAAGATTCCCTGGTCGCGCACGCTCACCAGGAAGTCGATGCGCTCCGGCTCGGCGGACGGATCGAAATAATACACGGGGGCGCCGTAACCCATGTACTGGATGCAGACAGGATACTTCCCTTCCGCCACGGGAACGGAGAGCACGCCGCCTGAAACGGCGCCATTCCACGACTGGTAGCGCACCTCGTAACAAGTGCGCTGCACGTTGGAATACGCGGGAATCTCCGTAAAGACGGGATCCAGCGGCACCTCGTCCAGTTCCGCCAGCGTCTGCGTCCAGAAAGCGTCGAAATCGGGCTGCGCATCAGAGGCGCTGACCACCGCATCGGGCCGCACGCCGATGTTCCAGCGGATGGAATCGCGCAGGCGCACCTGATAGAAACCGGGGGTCAGCCTCCCCAGCCGCACGTGGATCGTGCTGTCGGGCGCAATGGTCACTTGCCGGGACAACACAATCTCAGGCTCCGGGGCCATCAGCGACAGGTCGGTCACCAGCTGGAAGTCTGCCAGACCCGGGGCCGCATCCACACGGGTATCGAGGGTATACGGCCCCTTGTTCAGGAACAGCCAGCCCAAATCGGGCACCGACTGTCCCGTAGGCAGATCCACGCGCGGTGAACAGGCCCCGGCGAGCGCCAGCAGCAACAGGAATGTCAAACCGCGTCGCATGAAGCTAAATGTTCGGAGTGTCCCAGACCTTGGTTTGCGTGCAGCGCACCATCGCGCCAAGGCCGCCGCAGGCCAGGCGGAAGTCGCCTTCCTCGAGGCGCCATTTGCCGTCGGCACCCACGAACGCCAGTTCGTTTGCCGGCAGGGCGAAGGTCACGGTCTTCGTCTCGCCCGGCTGCAGTTCAATCTTCTCGAAGGCACGGAGCCGCTTCACGTCAGGAATCAGCGAGGCCACAAGATCGGAGCTGTAGAGCAGCACGGCCTCCTTGCCGGTGCGTTTGCCGGTATTGGTCACTTTCACCGAAACGTTGAGTATGTCGCCGGCCTTGAATGCTTCACGATCGACGGTCAAGCCACTGTAGGCGAACGTCGTATAACTCAGGCCATGGCCGAAAGGCCACTGCACGTCCATCACCGCATCGTAGTTGTATGAGCCTTCCATCACTTCGCGATGCTCCGACACCTTATAGTCGTAGGTATGGAGCGCGTTGATGTGCTTCGAATAGGTGAACGGTAGCTTGCCGGAGAAGTTTTCGTCGCCTGAGAGCAGCGCGGCCAGCGCATCGCCGCCGTAGTTCGAGGGCAGCATCACGTCGACCACCGCGTCCACCAGCGGCTCGATGTCACCGATCAGGCGCGGACGGCCCTCGTTGAGCACCAGCACGATGGGCTTGCCCGTACCGGAGAGGGCCTTCACCAGGTCCTTCTGGTTTTCCGACAGATTCAGGTCGTCCATGTTGCCGGGCGTCTCGCAATAGGAGTTCTCGCCCACGCAGCAGATGACCACGTCGCTGATCAGGGCGGCCGCCACGGCTTTGAAAATCCCCGTCTTATCGTCGACCTGCCACATGTTCGGGGTTTCGTCGTATTCCACGCCGGGAACATAATTCACACGCTGGAAACGCTTCTGCAGCGCCTCCAGAATCGTGTTGTACTGGGGCGCGAACTCGTCGGCGGAACCCTGCCAGCGGTACGACCAACCGCCGTTCAGTGCTCGGAGCGTGTTGGCGTTCGGACCGCAGACCAGGATGCGTTCGGTGCCCTTGAGCGGCAGGATGCCCTCGTTCTTCAGCAGCACCTCCGACTCAACGGCGGCAGCATAGGATTCCTTGGCAAAGCGCTCGCAGCCGAAATCCGGGTACTCCTTGTCCCAGATTGGATGGTCGAACAGGCCCAGGCGAACTTTCAGACGCAGTACGCGGCGCACGGCATCGTCGATGCGCGCCATCGGGATGGCACCCGATTCCGCCAGCGCCACAATATCATTCACACACTCCGGATCGTACGGATCCATGATCATGTCGATGCCGGCGTTGATGCCGAGCGCTACGGCTTCGCGCTTGTCGGCGGCCACGTGGTCGCGTTGGTAAAGATTGTCGATATCGGCCCAGTCGGTGACCAGCATGCCGTCCCAGTCCAGATCCTCCTTCACCCAGCCGGTAAGCAGCCGTTTGTTGGCGTGGGTGGGAATGCCGTTGATTGAAGCAGAGTTCACCATCGCGGTGAGCGCACCGGCCTGGAAGCACTCCTTGAACGGGCGGAAGAACTTCTCACGGAGGTCGTTATCCACGATGTAGGCCGGAGTGCGGTCCTTGCCGGAAGCCGGCACGCCGTACCCCATGTAGTGCTTGACACTCACGGCCACGTGGTCGAGGTCGATGTGGTTGGGATCATCGCCTTGAAGGGCCTCCGTCTCGGTACGGGCCATCTCGGCCTGCAGATACGGATCTTCGCCCCAACTTTCCCACATGCGCGGCCAGCGCGGGTCGCGGCCCAGGTCCATCACGGGCGAGAACACCCACGGCACCTGCGCGGCACGCGTCTCATAGGCCATGGCCTCGCCCATCAGCCGGGCATATTCCCGGTTGAAGGTGGCGGCCAGGTTGATTTCCTGCGGATAGAGCGAACCTTCGATCAGGTAGGAAGCGCCATGGATCATGTCGAGACCATAGATGCACGGGATGCCCAGCACCTCCATGGATTTTTCCTGGATCTGGCGCACCATGGCGGCGGTGTGCTCGCGCGAATGGGCGGCGTCATGCATCACGTTGAGGATGGAACCCACCTTGTACTCGCCGATGATGCGGTCGAGCTTAGCCGGGTCGATGGCCTCGTGGGTATCGTCCTCAAGTGTCAGGATGGTGAGCTGGACCATCTGTCCGGCTTTCTCCTTCAGGGTCATTCCCTTGAGGACCTTTTCCACTTTCGCCTCCACGTCGCGGTCGGGCGTGATGGCGGGTTTGACGGAGTTGTTGGAACTGCAGGCGGACAAGGCGGTCGCCGCGGCCAACATCAAAAGGATTAACGGTTTGATTCGGTTCATATACGGATAAGATTATTGCTTTTGGGAACGGGAACGCCATAGGGTGGTCATGTCTTCGAGGGTCTTGCCCTTGGTTTCGGGCACCAGCTTCCAGACAAAGAGGGCGGCTGCCAGGCAGATGACGCCGTAGAGCGCATAGGCGAAGAAGTGGCCGAAACTGTCGCCCATCGTCCCCAGTTTCATGTTGTACATCGGCACGAAGGTGCTCGACACGATAAAGTTGAATATCCACTGGAACGCCACGGCCCATGCCGTCGCCTGGCTGCGGATGGTGTTGGGGAAGATTTCGGAAATGTACACCCAGCAGATCGGCCCCCAGCTGAACATGAAGCAGGCGCTGTAGAGCATGATGCTGATGACGGGAATCACGGCCGGCATCGCCACCACGTTGGAAAGGGCCACGCCCAGCGCGCCCACGGCCATCCCGAGCGACCCGATGATGAGCAGCGGCTTGCGGCCCAGCTTCTCGACGGTGAACACCGCCACCAGCGTGAAGCTGATGTTGATGATGCCCATGATCACGGTGAAAAGCATGTTGTTGCTCACGCCCATCGACTCGAAGATGCGCGGGGCGAAATAGAGCACCGCGTTAATGCCGATGATCTGTTGGAACACCGAGAGCATACATCCGATGAAAACAACCATGAAACCGTAGGCGAACAGCCGTTCATGCTTCTTCTCCACAACGGTTTCCTTGATCTCCTCGAGGATGACCCGGGCCTTTTCCTCTCCGTTGATGCGTGTAAGAATCTTCAAGGCGGCATCATCGAGCCCAAGAATCACCAGATGACGGGGAGACTCGGGTACCAGCAGGATGAGGATCGAGAACAAGCCCGCCGGGAAAGCCTCCGAAACGAACATATTGCGCCATCCGACCGTATTGGTCCACTCAACGACCATCGGATCGTTCTTATGCGACTGTATGATCAGGAAATTCACGAAATATACCACCAGCTGGCCGAAAATGATGGCAAACTGGTTCCATGACACGAGCTTGCCACGTTGGTTGGCTGGAGCGACTTCTGCAATGTACATCGGACAAATGGCCGAAGCCAGGCCCACGCCGATGCCGCCCAGGATGCGGTAAAAGATGAATGCGCCCAGGACGCCCTTGCTTGCCACCCCGTGAGGGAACAGCAGAAATTCAGGGCTATACGAGCCTAAAGCACTCAGGAAGAAGAGGATACCCGCAATCATCAGCGACCGGCGCCGGCCCAGTCTCGAAGTCAGCAGGCCTGAAAGCATCGCGCCGATGATGCAACCGATCAAAGCGCTGGAAGTCGTAAACCCATGAAGGGCATCAGTGTATGTGAAATCGGACGCAGTCTTGAAAAAGGCCTGCAGCCCCTTCTCCGCACCGGAGATCACAGCGGTATCGTATCCGAAAAGCAGGCCACCCAGCACCGCCACAAGCACAATGCTGATGAGATACCATGGGCGACCGGTTTGATTCTGGTCACTCATAGGCGGCTATTTGCAATAAAGGGCGACAATGGTCTCGTAGAGTTCCTGCTTGCCGGAGATCTGCTGCGGCTCGCCGTGCGCCTTGGCGTAGGCCACGAGGTCTTCGAGGCCAAGTTTGCCTTCTTCAAAAGATTTTCCCATACCGGAATCAAACGAAGCGTAGCGTTCCTTCACCATGGCCGGAAGACCCGATTCCTCCACGATCGCCGCAGCGTTGACTAGGGCGCGCGCCATGGCGTCCATCGCGCTGATGTGGGCGATGAAGATGTCTTCCGGATCGGTGGAGTTGCGGCGCAGCTTGGCGTCGAAATTCGAGCCGCCGGGGGCGAGGCCTCCGTTACGGATAATCTGGAGCATCGCCTGCGTGAGTTCGAAATTGTCGATCGGGAACTGGTCGGTATCCCAGCCGTTCTGGGCGTCGCCGCGGTTGGCGTCGATGCTGCCCAGCATGCCGTTGTCGACGGCCACGGCCAGTTCGTGCTCGAAGGTGTGGCCTGCCAGCGTGGCGTGGTTCACCTCAATGTTCACCTTGAAGTCCTTGTCGAGGCCGTTGGCGCGGAGGAATCCGATCACGGTCTCCGTGTCCTGGTCGTACTGGTGCTTGGTCGGCTCCATCGGCTTGGGCTCGATGAGGAAGACCCCCTTGAAGCCCTTAGCGCGGGCATAGTCGCGGGCTGCACACAGCATCTGGGCCAGATGGTCTTTCTCGCGCTGCATCTGCGTGTTGAGCAGGCTCGCGTAGCCTTCACGGCCACCCCAAAACACATAGTTCTCGCCGCCGAGCTTGATGGTGGCGTCGAGCGCGTTCTTGATCTGTACGGCGGCACGGGCCACCACCTCGAAATCGGGGTTGGTGGCGGCACCATTCATATAGCGCTTGTGGCCGAAGACGTTGGCCGTTCCCCAGAGGTTCTTGATGCCGGTGGCCTTCATTTTCTCGAGCAGGTAGTCGGTGATGACCTGCATCCGCTGCTCGTATGCTTCGATGGTGTCGGCCTCTTCGATGAGGTCTACATCGTGGAAACAGAAATACTCGATGCCTAGTTTCTGCATCAGTTCGAAGCCAGCGTCGGCCTTCGCCTTGGCGCGGGCGACGGGATCGCCGGGCTCGTCCCAGGCATAGTGGCGCGTCTGGCCGCCGAACTGGTCGCCGGAGGCCTGGCCCAGCGTGTGCCACCAGCACATGGCAAAACGGAGCCAGTCTTTCATCTTCTTGCCAAGAACCACGCGGTCGGGTTCATAATAATGAAACGCCAGGGGATTCTTGCTTTCAGGCCCCTCGAAGGGGATCTTTCCGATGGTAGGGAAATACGCTTTCGTCATGGTGTTATGTTATTTGATATATGATTTCCAACGTTCATAGGCGGCGCGGTATTCCGCCTCACGGGTGGGTTCGACCACGGCAAGGCGCTCCAGCGAGGAAAACGCCTCGGCCGGCGTTCGGTAGATGCCCGCACCAATGCCCGCGCCGCGCGCCGCTCCCACGGAGCCGTCGGTATCGAACAGCTCGATGGTGGCGCCGGATGTTCCGGCCAGCGCTTCGCGGAACACGGGCGACAGGAACATATTGGCCTTCCCGGCATGGATGCGGTTGACCTGCAGTCCCATCTGCTGCATGATTTCGATGCCGTAGCAGAACGAGAACACGATGCCCTCCTGCGCGGCACGCAGCAGGTGCGCCTGATTGTGACGGTTGAAGTCGAGGCCGTGAACGCTGCAGTCCGCATCGCGGTTTTCCAGCATCCGCTCGGCACCATTGCCGAACGGCAGGACCGACACCCCACAGCTTCCAACCGGCACGCCCTCAGCCAGGGCGTTCATTTCGGCGTAGGAAAGGCCCGCCGCCACATTGCGGCGCAGCCAGGCGTTCAGGATGCCAGTGCCGTTGATACACAGCAGCACGCCCAGCCTGGGCTCCGCTGCCGTATGGTTCACATGGGCGAAGGGATTCACCCGCGAGAGCGGGTCGTGTGCCACTTGCCCGATGACGCCATAGACCACGCCGGACGTGCCGGCGGTAGAGGCGATTTCACCCGGATTCAGGACATTCAGGCTCAGGGCGTTGTTGGGCTGGTCGCCCGCCCGGTAGGTCACCGGGGTACCGGCGGCAAGCCCCAGTTCCCGTGCGGCCGAAGCCGTCAGCTTCCCCTGCTCGCCGAAAGTGGGAACCACCGGTGAAAGAAGAGAGGCGTCGATGCCGAAAAAGTCAAGAAGCCGCTGCGAAGGGCGGTTCTCCACGAAATCCCAGAAGATGCCTTCCGACAGGCCGCTCACCGTGGTGGCCGCCTCGCCGGTCAGCCGCAGCGCGATGTAGTCGCCCGGTAGCATAATTTTCCAGATCTTCCCATACACATCCTGCTCGTTTTCCTTGACCCACGCCAGTTTGGCCGCCGTGAAATTGCCAGGAGAATTGAGCAGATGCTCCAGGCACCAGTCCTCACCCAAGGCCTTGAACGCCCGCTGCCCGCAATGAACTGCGCGCGAGTCACACCAGATAATGGATGGCCGCAGCGCCTGCAAATTCCTGTCTACGCACACCAGACCATGCATCTGATACGAAATGCCTACGGCCTTGATGTCGGCAGCGGCGCAACGTACCTGCGCAAGCACGGAAGCCGTAGCCTGCTTCAGATAACGCCACCAGTCGGACGGGTTTTGTTCGGCCCAGCCGGGACGCTCGGAAAGGATCGGCGCCTCCTGCGGAGGATAGAACGCCGAGGCGGCGCATTTTCCGGTCGCGACCTCCACCAGGGAGGCTTTCACCGAAGAACTGCCGATATCGTAACCCAGAAGATACATTCGCGTTATAGATTGAGTGTTACGGTTTGCCCCCGATAGTCGCATTTCAAGCCTTCCGCATCGGGATCATAGGCATGCCGACGGTCCGGATCGACCACGACGACATGGAACGTGCGCCCGGCCGGCATTTCCGGGAAACCGCCCGCCAGCTCGCCGATGGTCAGCGTGCGGGAGGTGTCGTCCCAATGGATGGGAATCGTGCTATAGGCGCCCTTTTCATAGGCGTAGGTCAGGCCGTCGTCCTCGTAGAGGGTGAAGTCGGCATCGGCGCCCGCATACACGTAGAGGCGGATGGCGTCGGCCGGCTTCTCGTCGCTCCATTCCAGGGCCGGGCCGAAAGGGATGATGGAGCCGGCGCGTACATACAGCGGCATGCGGCTGTACGGCGCCTCCGCCACGATGCACTGTGCACCCGGCAGATAGGCGCCGGAATAGAAATCATACCATCCTCCTTCCGGAAGATAGACTTCCCTGCTGCGGGCCTTGTACTCACTCACCGGACAAGCCATCAGCGCGGGGCCGAACAGCCACTGGTCGGAAAGGTCGCGCACATTCAGGTCGTCGGGATAATCCATCGGCAGGCCGCGCATGATCGTATAGTCGTCGAGATACACGGCGCCGGCCAGCGAATAGAGATACGGCATCAGCCGATAGCGCAGCTGCATGTACCAAAGGATGCTTTCATAGGCAGGCGATCCTTCCGGCGCGATGTTCCAGAGCTCGCGGCGCGGCCACTGGCCGTGTGTGCGGAACAGCGGCACGAAAGTGCCGAACTGGTGCCAGCGCGTCTGCAGTTCCCGCCACTCGTCCAGATTGGCCGGATCGTAAAACTTGCTCATCACCGAAAAGCCGCCGATGTCCATGCCCCAGAACGGGATGCCGCTCATCGAGAAGTTCAGGCCCGCGGCCATCTGCATCCGCATATCGGTCCAGGAGGTGCCGATGTCGCCGCTCCAGGTGGCGGTGCTGTAGCGTTGTTCGCCCAGGAAGCCGCTGCGCGTGAGCAGGAACACCCGCTTGTCGGGATCCACGCTCCGCTGGCCGTTGTAGATGGCGTCGGCATTGACGATGGAATAGGCGTTCAGGTATTCGGTGGAAGGGCCCAGCGCCGTGGGCGTGATGAGCCACTTGAAATAGTCCATCGGCAGGCAGTCGCGCAGGTTGGGCTCGCTGGCGTCCATCCACCAGGCGTCAATCTTGCGGCCGTATTTCGAATAGAGGCTCTCGTCGATCTGGCGCCAGAACATCTTGCGCCCGCCCTCGGCGTAGGCATCGTAGAAACTCTGCTTGTGGCCCAGCCAGTCCACCAGTCCGGTATCCTCGGCGTGCGTGTAGGCGTAGCCCGCGGCTTTGAGTTCCTTGTAATGGTCGGTATTGGTGTAGAATTTCGGCCAGACACTGATCATGAAGCGGCCGTGCAAATCGTGCACGTCGTCGAGCATCTGCTCCGGATCGGGATAGCGGGTTTCGTCAAATTCGTGGCTCCCCCACTGGTCGTCCTTCCAGTACTGCCAGTCCTGAACGATGTTGTCCACCGGGATATGCCGGCGGCGGAGCTCGGCGAGCGTCTCCACGAGTTCTTCCTGCGTGGAATAGCGTTCGCGGCTCTGCCAGAAGCCCATCGCCCATTTGGGCATCACGGGCGCCTTGCCGGTCAGGGCGCGGTAGCCGCCGATCACGCGGTCCATGCTCCCGCCGGCGATGAAATAGAGGTCCGCCTGCGGCTCGAATTCCGACCAGAAGCGGATAGTATAATCGGAATCCTCACTTCTGCTTGCGGCACGAAGTCCGATGTAGGAAACGTCTCCGTCGGGTTCCCACTCGATGCGGACCGGCATCTTCAGACCCTTCTCCAAGTGGACTGTAAACTTATAACTGTTGGGATTCCAGGCAGGACGCCAGCGGCGCGACATCACTTCCTCGCCGCCGACCGAAGTCTGCTGGAAGCCGGCGTAGTATTGGATGAAATCGTAATCGGCCGTATCCGGGGCCTCGATGAACCCTTCGTAGAGCACCTTGGCCCCCTGCAACGGGATATCTGGAAGATTCCGGATGGCCATTTCATTCTCGAAGAAGAGGGAATCCTCATGGCGAACCAGCGTCTCACCGGCTGCTGGAATGTAGGTTCCGGTCAGGGCGCCTTCCACTCCGTCCTTGTCGTAGAGTTTAAAAAGATCTCCCAGTTGACGATAGGGATAAAAATCGCCCCATCGGCTCAGTGAATAGTGGTCAAAGAGAAGACCGTACCCTTTGGTCGATACGACAAAGGGCACACTGACTTTCGTATTGTATTGGAAAAGGTCTTCTCGGCGACCCTTGTGATCCAATTCTCCAGCCTGATGCTGACCCAGACCATAGAACGACGGCTCGGGCGAAGAATAGAAACCGGTTTGAACCTCCCAGCCCTGCTTTCCCTCCACCTCCACAGGATAGAAGTTAAAAAAGCCATCATTCAAAAGGAGTGTGCCATCCGTCCGGAATATTTTGACAATTCCAGGTTTTAGGATTACCACACGAAGACTGTCGGTGACCAGACAGACCTCTTCCCGGGTATGCTCCATCTTGAAATCGGTACAACCTTGCTGCGGGACAACCGCCAAACTTTTGCGGTCAGGAAATCGCCGCTCCGGAAGGGCAGAAATCCGGATGATTTCCGGAGAGATCACCTGCAAACGGATCCACGTCGTAATGCCGGAATCTTCGCAATGAACCAGCACCTGATTTCCCTTCACGGAATAATCCTTTCCGCAGGAAACCAGCAGCAAAGGCAACAAGAGACAAATGAGAAAACGCTTCATTCCCGTTCAATTTCTGGATGACTACAGCGGCCAGTCGTCGCTGCGGAACGGCGGTACCGGGATGCCGTAGGAAGTCTGCATATTGGCGTCCATCCAGTTCTGGAAACTGTAACGCACCGCCACGGGAGTGGGGACCTCGGCACAGCGGACATACACGGTCTGGCCGTCCCAGTCCACTTCGGCCTCGGCCGGATGGAACGCGCGGTCCTCCCCCGCCAGTTCGAAACCCCGAATGGAACGGGCCGAAATCGACATCAGGTTCGACCACACATGGTTGAACCTGATCCGTACGCGTCCGTCCTCGAGATATTCGATGGAACGCGGCGTAGGATAATCGACCGGCATGCCCACCTCTTTCCCGTAGGCGGAGGCCAGCGCCCGGAGCGCCATCATGTCGGCGACTTCCTGCTTGCGCGGAGGATGGATGGTCACCTTGTCGCCCAGCGTCTCCAGGCACACGGCATAGCTGTTCGGAGTGAGTTCCTGCGCGTGCATCTGCGTCACCACGAAAGCGGGACGCCAGCGGCCCTCGGCCTTGCTGTGGTCGTAGGGCGCGAGCAGCGCATAGATGAACGGGAGGTCGCCGCAGCCCCAGGCCTCGCGCCACTGACGCACCATGGCGGCCTGCAGCTTGTCGTAGCATTTCTGGACGATGTTGGAGCATCCCTGGTACCAGAGGAAGCCCTTGGCGGCATAGCCGGCGACCGGCGCCATGCGGCCGTTCCAGCACGAGGCCACACCGTTCGGATACAGCCCGGCCACCTCGTGGAGTTCCTTGATGGCGGCCAGTTCCTCCGCCGAAATCCCGGCATTCTCCACCGCCTCCATCGTCATCCACGGCTCGATGCGGCTGCCGCCCCAGGCATTCACCACGATGCCCACGGGCACGCCCAGGTTGCATGTCAGCCGCTTGGCAAACAGGTAGGCCACGGCCGACGTCTTGGCACACACCGCGGGATCGGAAAGTTCCCACACGTTCTCCACGTCACGCTGTACCACACGGGTCGTATCGGCCTTGATGTCGAACACGCGGATGCGGGAAGCATATTCCTCCGCCTCCAGCAAATGCTCCCGGAAGCCGTCGACCTGCTGGAAGCCGAAGCCGCGCATGGGCATCTCCATATTCGACTGTCCGCTGCAGATCCAAACCTCACCCAGGGCGATGTCGCCGACAGTCAGGCGTTCCTTGCCGCTCTGCACCGTCAGCGTGTAAGGGCCGCCGGCAGGGCCCGTAGAAAGCGTCACGCGCCAGCTCCCATCGTCGGCGACGGTCGTCCTGGCGGTCGCGCCGTCCCAGGAACCCGTGACTCGCACGCTCGCACCCGGCACGCCCCAGCCCCAGACAGGGACCTGAGACTCGCGCTGCAGCACGGCGTAGTCGGAAAAGACATGGGCAAGTTGCAGCGGCTGCGCCGAAAGCGAAAAAGCCGCCGCCAGCAGCAGCGCCGCGGCGCAGACTGCCATCCTGATGGAAGAAAACCGGATCATGGCTCCTCTCCCCCGTTAATTGGTGAATTTAGGCGCCGAGTCGTAGACGCTCTGCAGGGTATAGGACGCGCTCTCGGTAAACCAGGCGCGTTTCATCTTCGCCACCACTTCGCCGCCGTTGCCCAGATAGCCGCCGGTGCCGTGGTTGATGTAGCCGTGCTTCTCCTGGCCGGCGCCGGCGTCACCGCCGTTGTCCCACACGTAGCAGGGCAGGCCGTAGGTCTTGGCGGCCTTTACCACATACTCCATGTAGTAGAGATAGAACGCCCAGGCGCGTGTGTCGGATTTGGCGCGCATCGAGCAACCGATCTCGCCCAGGTAGCACGGGATGTTGTTGTTCACGTAGCGCTCGTAGAGCATCCCGAAGATTTCCTTCACGTGGTCCTCGTCGCCGCCCGTAGCCTTCCTGCCGGCCGCGCCGGTGTGGCCCCAGTCGGAATACTGCTTCTCGCCGATGGTATAGTCGCTCGGGTCGTAGAAATGCACCGCCACCACCAGTTTCTTCGCGGGATCGCTGGGCAGCGTCATATACTTCGTAAAGGTCGGATTGGCGGCATACGACGTGACGGCAAGCCAGCGGGTGGCGTTGTTGCCGCCCGTGGCGCGCACGGCGTCGACAAACACCTGATTCCATCCGTTCAGGATATTGCACTGGCGCGTGGGATCCTTGCGGAAATCCTCGCTCCAGCCCCATCCACCGTCGTTGATCTCATTGAAACCCTCCAGGATGAGCCAGTCGCCGCAATCCTTGAACTTAGTGGCAATCTGCGTCCAGACCGCCTTGATCTCCGCCTTGATGGCCTCGTTGAGCGTGGCGTTGTTCACCGCGTTCTTGATGTCGAGCCAGTGGGCGTCGCCGTGGTTCTCGTCGTGGTGGGTGTTGACAATGACGTTCAGCCCTGCGTTGTGTGCATAGCCTGCCACCTCGTACACGCGGTTCATCCAGGTCTCGTCGATCTTGTAGTCGGGCGCCGGACCGATGTACTTCAGCCACGACACGGGGATGCGGACACTCGTGAAGCCCGCGGCCTTGACGCCGTTGAAAGTGGCCTGCGTGGCCAGAGGATTGCCCCACACGGTCTCGCAGGGGTAATCGAACCAGTCGAATCCGCTTGCATCGACGTGGTGCCAATTGTAGTAGGCGTCAAGCTGGTTGCCCATGTTCCATCCCAGTCCCAGCTTTGCGGCGAGACGCCAGGCGTCGGTATCCTGCGGCGTCGGATCGGGCGGCGTAGGCGGCTGTTCCTTAGCCTCCTGCTTGACAGTCACCGTCTTCGACGGGACACCAGTCGACGCGACCGTCAGTGTGGCCGTGCGCTCTTCGTAGGTGTCATTGGCGGCGACCGTCAGGCCGAACGTCACGGAGAAATCGACATAAGTGCCATCGGTGAAAGTAATCCAGGATGGCAGTCCCGTCACCGTAGGGCGCACCGGTGCCTTGACCGTAAGGGAAAGATTCTCCCCGGCCTGAGCCACCGAAAAAGTGTCCGAACTCAAGGTAATCGACGTAGGTGCGGGCGTCGGCGGATCCGGTTCGGGATTGTCGGGACAACCGGTGCAGACAAGGGCCATGGCGGCCAGCAGGAAAAAGCGATACAACCGTTTCATACGTTTTCGACGGGCTGGTTAATTGCAGGAAAATTGGATCCCGGAGGGGCGGTCAGGCCCCTCCGGAATAAGTAAGTACCCGACTATTGGATAGTCAGTTTCGTAACGATCACACCGGCGCCCTGGACGACCACCGAGCCGCCCCAGCCCTGAATACTGGTCAACGGGACATACTTGTCGGCCGTCACTTCGAATTCAAAATAACCGGCGCTCGCGTCGTAGGTGCTGGGTTTGACCTCATTGCCGCCGCCCAGCTCAGGGAACGACAAGCCTTCCCAGTGGCCGCCGAACACCTGCATCTGCCAGTCCTCCTTATAGGTGGAGAAGTAGATGCGGACGGTGCTGCCCACCTGCAGTCCTTCCTCGGCCAGGATGCCTTCGGCACCCAGATACGGTTGGTTGGACCAGTCGGCCAGGTCTTCGCTGCCTTCCCAGATCACCTTCTCGGTCTCGCCGAACTGGACGAGGGACACGCCGGTGATGGCGACGCCTTCGCCCTGCGTCAGCAGGGAACCGCCCCAGCCCTGGGGCGCGCTGGCGAGGATGCCGACATTCGCCTCGGTCACCTCGAACGTGAAGTACTCGGCGCCCGGATCGGTATTGTCGGCCGACACGGTATTGCCTCCGCCCACTTCCGGGAACGTCATGCCTTCCCAGTGGCCGCCGAAGATCTGGAACTGCCACCAGTCGGCCCAAGGCTTGTAGTAGATGCGGATCTGGTCGCCCACCTTGACACCGAGTTCTCCGAGCTCGCCGTCACCGCCGAAATACGGCTGGTTCGACCAGTTGCCGAGATCAGCGTAGCCTTCAAAGATGAAGGTTTCAGTGTACGGTGCCGTCACGGCGAACGGGACGGACCAGGTAAGCGTCTGGCCGCTGAGCAGGGTGATGCCGAGCCGGTACACGCCGGGGCCTACGCCGTCGGGCAGGTTGAACGCCATCGCGTCGTCGGCGCGGAGCAAGTAGTTCGTCACCTTGTTGCCCTTGATGTAGATCTCGTCGATCTTCAGCAGGTTCTCACCGGTGATGGTGATCGGCTTGCTCATGGCATACGACTCCTGGTCGAAGAAGATGGTCACCGCCTCGTTGTAGCTCACGTTGATGGTGCCGGTCTGCGTCTCATAGCCGTTGGCCGCCGTCAGGGTGATCGGAGCCGTATAGGCTTCGCGCGGCACTTCCACGCCGAGGTTGAGGACACCCTGCACGGGATCCACGATGTAGGTGAACGGGCAGTCGAAGAAGCCTTGCTCCTTCGTTCCGATCTTGGCGCTCACCACCAGGTCGAGGTCGTCGCCGCCGATACCGAGCATCGTTTCGCCGGCCACCGCGTCGGGACCGTCATAAGCCGTAATAACGGGCTTCACCACCTCGATCTCGTCGGTCCAGGCCTGTTTGCCGGAATCGAGCGTGAGGGTGACGGAGCCGTCCTTGGCCTCTGCCGGAAGCGTGGCGAAGATGCTGCCGTCCTGGTAGAACCAGGAGGCCGCGGCGTTGACGAAGTCGACCTTGGTCACCAGGTCAAGGTCGTTGCCGGTGATTTCCACCTCACAACCCGCCTTGTAACGGCCGTCTTCCGCCAGGGTGCGGATGGCCACGTCAGAAACGGAGACCGTTTCGATCTCGCCGGCCACGAAATCCTTCCCTGCGAAAGATGTCAGGACGATTTCGCCGTCGCCTGCGGCGGCAGGAAGGTCGAACGCGATCATCGTCTTGTCGAGACCGACCACGAAGACCACCCAGTCGCTGACGCCCGGAAGGGTGATTGTCTCGATCATGTCGAGGTGCTCACCTTCCACATAGATCACGTCACCGGCCTTATAGGTGGCTTTCGGCGCTTTCACGACGGTCGGGTCGCCCACAATCAGTTCATTCGGGGAATAGATCAGGTTGGGGATCGTATTCTTGTCGACCAACTCGTCGACGTCGCCCACCACCACGTAGCCGGTCACGGCGCCGTGCGGCAGTTCGACCTGCAGTTCGTGGCGCGACTGGCTCACGAATTCGGTGATGTAGATGTCGCCGAAGATGACTTCCTTGACATTGTTGAGATACTCGCCCTTGATGGTGATGACGTCACCGGAAAGCGCCACCTCCGGGGAGACGGACTCTACGGTGATCGGCTCGGTGTACGTGAGGTCGAAACGTGTAGAGATGGTCTCGCCACCCAGGGTAACAACGCTCACGGGGCCCACTTCGGGACCTTCCAGCGGCACCGTCACGCGGATTTCGCTGCGGGCGCCCGAGGCGACCGTCTCGATGCTCGTCACGGACACGTCGCCGGCGAATTTCACGGCAGATACGTTCTGCAGGTTGCTGCCCACGATGCGAAGCTGTGCACCGCGCATCACCGGGTTCGGGGCGATGGCGGCCAGGGTGACGTTCCGGTCGGAGAACTGGTCGGTATCCAGTTTCTCCACCTGGCATCCGGAGAAGAGGAACAGGGCAGCGGCCAAGGCTGCCAGCACGGAATATTTCAATGTGTTTTTCATATTCTTTTCTCCTATCGGTTATTTGTAAGGGACCGCACGGATGTTGTCGATCTTCATGATCGGCTGGCAATCGGTACCCGTCACGCCGCCGCTCCACACGAAGATGGTGAGCGAGGTGAAGGATTCGGGCGTCAGGTTGGCCGCGATCTGCGTACCGTCGGGACCATAGGTGAATTCGGAGTACGGAACGGTGACGGTGATCCACTTGTCGCCCGTATCGTACGAACCGGTAGACGTCCACGGCCTGTAGAGGGCACGCGGAGCGGCAGGCACGCCGTCGCCGCTGATGAACTTGTTGTTGGCACCGGCCGTGATGTTGCCGTCGATGTCGATAGCGCCTTCCGCGCCGTCGGTCACGACATCCACGCCACCCACGATAATCTGCATGGCGCCGGCCATCCAGGGATTGGAGCTCGGGATGTAGAGCTCGAACTTGAGGGCCATGTTCTTCCAGTCGGTGAAGTCCACGAAGTTGGTCAGACGGGGGCTGTCGGCGTAAGTCACCGGATCGTCCCAGTCGCCCGGCCAGTACTCGAAGGAGAAGTGGGCGTCGTCCCAGCCGCCTTCGGCGCTCAGGGTGACATCCGGGGCACCGAGACGGAGGAAGTTGCCGCTGATGGCCGTTTCATCGGTCTCGATGACCATGGCATGCCAGCCGTGGTTGTCCGGGTGCGGATCGTTATCGAAGTTGAACAGCATGCCGCGGGAGTCTTTGTACATGAATACGGACTGCGCGGTACCGGAAGCGGTGGTCACCTTGATCTTGCCGGGCTGTGCGCCTTCCGGCACCACCACGTCGACGTATTCGCCGGCGGAGCTCGAGACTTCCACAGGGTCTACGCCAGGGAATTCCACGGTGAGCGGAGCAAAAAGGTAGGAACCGAAGATCCGTACGGTCTCGCCGGGTTCGGCCCACTCAAGCGACATGGTCGCAATCTTCGGAGCCGGCGGAAGGACTTTGAAGTCGCAGGTCACCACGTCACCTGCCTTGTTGTACAGGTAGACTTTGTCGGTCTGCACGGCCGGCATGTTCTTGGGCACCGCCACGACGAGCGTATGCTCGGTCATATAGCTGGTGTTGAGGATGGCGGCCTGGTCGTTGAAGTAGATGTCGTGCACGCTCGTGAGGTTGCTGCCCACGATGCAGACGATCTCTTCCATATTGGCCTGGGTGATGATCACATCCCTGTCTGCGTAGCGGATGAAATCCACGGTCGGCAGGCCGCCGGTCTGCACGAAGCGGTCGGGATAGTCGAGTTTCGCGCAGCCCGCAACGAGGATGAGACCCAGGATGATGCAAATATATCTTGTAATCGCTTTCATCGTTTCAGGGATTAAAAGTCATAGGAATACGTTTCACGGACATCCACGTGGATGGGAGCCGCCGTCGATCCCACGTTCGGGTTCATCACCACGTCTTCCGTCGGGAAAGGAATGGTGAACATCGAAGGCTTCACGTCGGTGAGCTCCTGCGAAGGATTATAGGTGATGCCGCTGGCATCCCAGGCATGGGCGCCGGGGCCGACATAGGAACCGTTGTCGGTAACGAAGTTCTTATAGGCATCGTCGAGGCCGGTCCAGGTCGAACGACGCTGGGCCTTCAGTTCCGCGATGCATTCGTCGACCTGGTAATACGACCGGCGGACCAGGTCGTACCAGTTGTCGCCTTCAAGGGCGAGCTCCAGACGGCGTTCCTTCCAGATGTCCTGGATGGTGAGGGCAGCCAGCGGAGTCGCGTGCGCGCGCTGACGGATCAGGTTGACATAAGTGAGGGCTTCGCCGACAGCGCCGGTGAGGAAGCAGGCTTCCGCATACACGAGGTAGATGTCGCCCAGACGAAGGATGTGCGTCGGAAGCGCATTGTACATGTAGCCGGAAGGATAGCCGAAGGCGGCCACGTGGTCGGCCTTGTCGCCGAACAGGTGCTTCGTGTAGTTGGCGCCGGTACCGCAGCTGAAGGCCTTGCTCGATGCGTTGGACGAGAGGCCGCCAGGGCAGTAGCTGTCATCGTAGAAGAAACGGTAGAAGTCGAAACCGCCGCAGTCGGTCCAGAAGTAATCGAACTGGTCGCCGAACATCATCATGGTGGCCTGGCGACGGTCGTCGGTGTCCACGCGCAGCGTCGGGTCTTCCGCGGCGGAAACGCCGAACAGATCCTGCAGGTTCACGGACGGGCCTTTCCAGTCGCCCCAGAGGTCACCCTCTTCGCTGAAGCCCACCAGGCCCACGTCGCATTGGATGGAGTTCTGAGAGGTCCAGGCATTCTTGTCGGCAGCCTGCCAGTGCCAGGTGAAGAGGCATTCGCCGGTCTGCTGGAACTGGGCGGGCGTCATCCGGAAGATATCGGAGTACTTCGGGGTAAGGGTACGGCCGGAATTCTGGATCACGTCCTGTGCGTATTGCTTCGCCTTGGCCAGGTCGTCCTGGTTGAGCGAGCCGCTGACGCCGGCCTTGGTCAGATAGACCTTGGCAAGCAGGGCTTCGGCCGCATAGTAGTCGATGCGGTTGAGCTTGCCGATATAGGCGTTCTTCGGCAGCAGTTCCATCGCCTTCTCGAGCGTCATGATGACGTACTCGTAGACATCGGCCTTCTCCACCTTGGAAACCTCGTTGTAGCTGGCTTCCTTGATGATTTCGGTGTTGTCGTGGATGATGGGAACGTCGCCGAACGTGCGCACCAGGAAGAAATAAGCCATGGCCTTCCAGGCGAGCGCCTCGCCGATGCAACGGTTGCGCGTCGTCTCGGAGAAATTGCCGTCGGATGCCAGGATATTGCGGATCACCGTGTTGCACTGGGCGTTGACGGCCCACAGCGAGTACGACATGTTCTTGAGGTCGGTGTCGGTGCCGTTGACGGTAAGCGTCGTATAGGCGTTCTGGCCCTGATATACGTTGCCGCACATCGTTTCCGATCCGTAGATGTAGAAACGGATGACGTCGTACCAGGGAGAGTTGTACAGATAGTTGATACCCTGCTCCAGCTGGGTGTCGTTCTGATAGAAGTCCGCCGTGGTATAGCTGTCTTCCGACGGACGGTTCAGGAAGTCTTCGCAAGAAGTGGTTCCGAGAACGATGACGAAGGTCAGGGCGATAAGTGTCAATATTCTTTTCATTGT
>LUZC01000039.1 GCA_001603505.1 Bacteroidales bacterium Bact_11
CAATCTAAGGCCTCGTAACTAATGTTAAACCGTCCAACTTTTGGGGGTCACATCATTTCGGGAACCCCTCTTTTTTTATTGTTTCTCGCCAGGCTTCTCGCCGGGTTTCTTTCGCGGTTTCGCCTCCTTCACATACTTGTCGAGCCAGGCGCCCGTCTCGTAGAGCATGTCGAGCGTAGTCTCGATGCCCTGGTAGCTGTGGCTCTCATAGGGCAGCTGCACGTAGCGGGCCGTCGCTCCGAAATACACCAGCGCCTGGTAGAGCCGCTCCGACTGCACGGGGAAGGTGCCCGTGTTGTTGTCCAGCTGGCCATGGATGAGCATCAGCGCATCTTTCACCTTGTCGGCGTAGTTGAAAGGCGACATCTCATCGTAAACCGTACGCGCTTTCCAATAGGTGCGTCGCTCGCTCTGGAAGCCGAACGGAGTAAGGCTGCGGTTGTATGCGCCGCTGCGGGCCACACCCGCCCGGAAGAGCCGCGTATGGGCCAGCAAGTTGGCCGTCATGAATCCGCCGTAGGAGTGGCCGCCCACACCGATCCGGTCGCGGTCGCCCACACCGATACTGTCGCACACGAAATCTACCGCCGCCTCGGCACTCATCACCAGTTGTTCCAGGAACCGGTCGTTCGCCAGTGAATCCTTGTCTGCCGCCAGGATGGCCATCGTGAACTCGTCGAGCACGGCATAGCCCTGCGTAGCCCAAATCATGGCCGAACCGTAGGTCGGCTTGGTGTACTTATGCTTTTCGGGACGGGCCTTGTCGCACTCCGCCGCACATTTATAGTCATAGGGATACGTCCACATGAACACCGGCAGCTTGCCGTCGCGCTCCTTGTCGTAGCCTGCCGGCAGATAGAGATGCGCATAGCACTTGAGGCCATCCTTGCGGGTGTAGGTCACATACTGGTCGGTCACCAGCTGCGGGAATTCCGGGACAGGATCGTCGATATGCGTGAGCTGGCGGGACGTCTTCTTGCGGAGGTCAAACGCCCAATAGTCGGGCACCACGCCGAAAGCCTGCCGGCGGCCCAGGAGTTTCATCTTTTTCGGCGTAAAATCGGTGATGGCCGTCAACGACTCTTTGCAATCAGAGGATGACTGCCACACTGGCTCGATCTTTCCGCTTTTGAGATTCACGCGGTCGAGGAAGTCGCATTTGAAGCCCTCGGCATCGCGCCGGTCGGTTCCCTGCAAATAAAAACAGGTGTGTTTGGCATCGGTCCAGAGAACGTTGCGGTCATAAGCATTCTTCACGGTATAGGGACGGCCGTACACCGGGAAATCGCCCAACGTATCGACTTCGGTGCTCTGGGTGTAGAGCACGCGCCGGGGCGCTGCGGTGTCGCAGGGCACGAAGGTGCACATCCGGCGGAACTTCTGCTTGGAAGAACTCTCTTCGAACAACGCCAGGCTGGCGTCGCACCAGGTGATCCGGCCCATGCGGTATTCCGGGGCCAGCACCAGTTGCTTTTCGTTCTCAAAATCGAACGGGGCGCCGCACTGGTAGAGTTTATCGGTGAAGGTCTTCTCAGGTTTATCTTTGCCTTTGGTGGTATCGGCTGCTGCCGGGTCGTCAACCGGAGGAGGGCCCATGAATCCCATCGGACCGGGACCGCCGCCCTCCGACTCGCTCCAGTAGAGCATGGCGGGCAGGTCGGGGCGCCAGCTGAAGCCCGCAGGCTTCGGCTTCGGGGCTTCCTTCTTGTCGGGCACCGGACCGGGGCCGACATCAGGTCTCGGCCCTTTCTTCGGCTCCTCGACCGTGCCGTCACGCAACATCCGCACCTGCTCCCCGTCGGCGAGCCGCAGGATGAACTGTTTGCTCGGGAAGGAGTTGTGTCCCTGTACATACGAATACGGATGGTGTTCGGTCACGGCAATCACCCAATTGCCGTCGGGCGACGGATCGAGCGAACGGTAAATAGCCGGTTCACCCACAAAACGCACGCCTTCCGGACCCCAGACAGCCAGTCGGCTGGTGCAGCAATAGTCGAAGAGCTCCTCGTCGTCGGGGCCGTTCATCATATCCTGGTAGGTGCGGATCATCTTCTTTTCCCCCGTCACTTCCTGCACCACTGAGGAGCGGGCCAGATCGTGGTGCGGCGGCGTCATCCGGTCGTCGGGCACGGCCTTGAACAGGATGCGGCCGTCGGGCAGGAAGAACAGCGGCGAGCCGAAGATGGTGTTGACGCGCACATCGGTCAGGCGTTCGGCCACCGGGCTCGCGGCGGTAGCGTCCACGCGCCACAACTCCACCCGGTCGGAGAACGAAAGGGTGAAGGCCACGTAGTGCCCGTCGGGCGACCAGGTCACAAATTTGGCGCGTACCTCGCTGGGCAGCCCTGTCACCTGCCTTTCGGCGCCCGTAGCCACATCAAAGAGCGTCAGGGCCTCGAAGTAATTTTCACGGGTTTCGCTGAAGTTGAGCGGGTCGATGCGAATGCCGCCGATGCGGGCCTCGCTGGCAGCCAGTTCCGAGATGGGGACACTGCGGCAGGCGCGCGAAGCGACCACGGCTTTTGTATAATCACGGGAAAAGTAGTACGAAGGCAACGGGCTGGCCATCGTCAGCTTTTCGATTTCCGGAGCGGGATGACGGAATCCTTCCGCTACGGCGAGGGGGCTGCAGGTCAGGAGAAGTGCAGCCGCTAGAATCAGGGATTTCTTCATAAGGAATGGTATTTCCTACAAATTTAGGAAATAATTCCGCTCCGCTTCCACGTCGGGTATGTCAATTTCGTAGTAGCGGCCCCGGCCGATGGCCAGGTGGGTGTCGCGGAGCCAGGGGTTGGCGCGGCGCAACTGGGCATAGGTGACGCCTTGTTTCTCGGCGAATTCGGCCAGGTCGTCGATCGGAGTGGTAACCACGATGGTCCGCTTCGGCGGGATGTAGGGATAGCGTTCTTCCTCTTCCACGGTGAAGCCGAACTGTTCGGGATTCTCGAAAAACAGCTTGGCCACCAGGATCCGGAACATGTAGCGGGAGGTTTCTTCCACCAGATGCAGGTCAAGCGCCTTCTTCTGGTGCTGGGCCGTGATCCGGCGCGTGACGCCGTTGATGCCGCCGTTGTAGCTGGCCGCCACGGTCATCCAATCGCCGAACTTGGCGTACGATTTTTTGAGATAGGCGCATGCGGCTTCCGTTTCTTTTTTAAGGTTATACCGTTCGTCGACGGTCATCGACACTTCCAGTCCATACTCCCGCCCCACATCCTTCATGAACTGCCAGAGACCAGCCGCACCAGCCACGGAAAAAGCCGTCTCGCTCAGATTGCTTTCGATAGCCATGAGATATTTGAGATCGTCGGGCACGCCGTTCGCCGCCAGGATCGGTTCCACTTGCGGAAAGATGCGCCCCGATCGCTTGAGCATCAGCAGGGAATTGCTGTGGCTATAGGTAAAAGCGATGAGCTCGCGGTCCATCCGTTCCCGCAGGTCCACCCGGTCGAAGCGGATGGTATCGCCGGCAAAAACGATGAATGCCGGCACACGTGGCGGGCGCACGGGATCGCGCACGATGGTGCGTTCGATTACCACCATGGAATCGGCATCCTGCGCCACACCAGCACCTGCAAAATCCCGGGCGATCCTGACCGAAGGGCGGGTCTCCCACCATAAATAGCCCACCGCGGAAAACAGCAGGACGAACAACAATACGGGCACGACGCGTTTCATGGCAGACCTGACTCTTAGTATCTTGCAAAAATAATAAAAAAAAGCGTACATTTGCGGTTCAAACCCACGCACCATGGCAGAAAACAGTTTGCTTGAAAAGCTCGACGGCATCAAGGCGAAATACGAAAGCATCGGCACGCAGCTCGGCGATCCCGAGGTGATTGCCGACATGAAAAAATACGTGCAGCTCAACAAGGATTACAAAGAGCTCGAGCCCATCGTCCAGGCAGGCGACCGCTACCGCAAGATGGTGGCCGACCTCTCCGATGCCAAAAGCATCCTCCTCAACGAAAAAGACGAAGACCTCCGCGAGATGGCCAAGGAAGAGGCCACCGCGCTCGAAGAGGAACTTCCGAAGATGGAGGAGGAAATCCGCATTCTGCTCATCCCCGCCGACCCGCAGGACAGCAAAAACGCCATCCTGGAGATCCGTGGTGGCACAGGCGGCGACGAAGCTGCCATCTTCGCCGGCGACCTGTTCCGCATGTACACCAAGTATTTCGAGCGCAAGGGCTGGAAATGCGAGGTGACCAACGCCAGCGAAGGCGCCGCGGGCGGCTACAAGGAAATCGTGTGCAAGGTAACGGGCGAGAAGGTATACGGCACATTGAAATACGAGAGCGGCGTGCACCGCGTGCAGCGCGTGCCGCAGACCGAGACACAGGGTCGTGTGCACACTTCCGCCGCATCGGTGGCGGTGCTGCCGGAAGCCGACGAATTCGACGTGGAAATCGACATGAAGGACGTCCGCAAAGATCTCTTCTGTTCATCCGGACCGGGCGGCCAGGGCGTGAACACCACCTACTCCGCCGTCCGCCTGACGCACATTCCTTCGGGTATCGTGGTGCAATGCCAGGACGAGCGCTCGCAACTCAAGAATCTCGACAAGGCCCTGGCCGAGCTCCGCACGCGCCTCTACAATCTCGAGTACGAAAAGTATCTCAACGACATCACGGCCAAGCGCAAGACCATGGTCTCGACCGGCGACCGCTCCGCGAAGATCCGCACCTACAACTATCCGCAGTCGCGCGTCACCGACCACCGCATCGGCTACACGATGTACAACCTTCCCGTGTTCATGGACGGCGACATCCAGGAAGTTATCGACCAACTCCAGATCGCCGAAAACGCCGAACGGTTGAAAGCTGCCGGAGAGTAATCCATTCCGTCATGCCCGGCTCGACCGGGCATCTCAACGCTCCACATCTTCCGCCCCGTCCTCAAATAAGGCCTCTTATGAGGATGGCGGCCGTTTTTTCTGCCTCCCATCCTCAATTAGGGGCTATTATGAGGATGATCTGACAGAGCACAAATCTTTTTGTGTTATGGGAGACGTATTCCGGAGGTTTGTGTGTTTATCATGCAGAAACGATTTCGGAAAGAACCTATGAGAACTGGCATAAGATGGATTGCGGCATTTGCCTTCGTTGGTGCTCTCGCCGTTTCCTGCACGGAATTCGACGAATCTTACAAGTTATACGAGGGGACGATGTGGTCGGGAGAATATGAGATAGTGGACGGAAATCAACTCCATTCAAACGTTGGAAAGATTGAAATGTTTTTCGGGCCCGGGTACAATCAATGCAGCGTCGCCTTCGGGTATAAAGGATTCTGCGTTTTAACTGCGGAAAGGTACGAGGTCCGCTGGTCGCGCAAGAACCGGTTTTCCCTTTACAGCTCTTCGGGCGGGCAAAACCTTCTCTGTTTTACCGGGACCATCTCCGGCAACCTAATGAAACTGCAGGCACAAAGTTGTGACGGCGCCACAGCCACCTACGAGTTGGTCAACGTCAGCTATCAATTATAATTTGCCTATCTTTATGCGTTCGAAAAAGGACCTGAGTGTATAAACAACTGGATGAGCAGGATCTGGCCAGGTACTGCTCACAGGGAGACAGAATGGCGGAAGAAGAGCTGTATAGCAGATATGCAGCCAGCGTGTTTACACTCTGCCGCCGGTACACCGACAATCCCGATGACGCCAAGGACCTGATGCAGGAATCGCTCATCCAGGCTTTGGACAAGATAGCAACCTACAAGTATAGCGGCAAGGGCTCCTTGTATGGCTGGATCAGCCGCATCGCCATCAACCGGTCGTTGAACCAGATTCGCCGGCGACGGTGGCGAACGGTTTCGCTGGATCTTCACGAAGACACAGTCCCGGACCCGACGGAGGAGGAGATGGAGGCAATCCCGCAGGAGAAGCTGCTGGAGTGGATTGCCAGGCTGCCAGCCGTGCGAAGGGCCGTGTTCAACCTGTACTGCATCGACGGCTGCTCCCATAAGGAGATCAGCAGGATGCTGGGAATCAGCGAAAAAGGGTCGGCCGGGATGCTGGCGAAGGCCCGGAAACAATTAAAAGAAGAGATTAATCGATATTTAAAGGATACGGAATCATGAAAAAGTGGGAAGACATCGTCAAAGACAGGCTGGAAGGGTACGTAAGCCCGCTTCCGGAAGGCAGTCTTGCCGAGTTCCGTGCCCTTCGTGACGGAAAGGCAGCCCAGCCCGCGAAGAAGGTCGCTCCCTGGACATGGGGCGTGGCTGCCGCCGTTGCGGCCGGACTTACGGCGATATTGTTCCTTAGTCGGCTGGAAACTCCTGACGACGGCATCCGGGTCATCGATCAACCATCAACCCATGTCACCGCCATCACAGATTCTTCAATGGTGGTCGAACAACAGCCCTCCCCGCAACTGATTGCGCAGGCTATAGCGCCCAACGCTAATCCTCACGTCTCCGTGCGGGTGCGGGAGGTGGTAAGCACCCGGAAAGATGAGCCGGAGGCGGATATCGTCGCTGACGCCACGGATGAAGAGAACGTGGCCCCCGGAACGAATGAGGACACGGCGAAGAAGCCTGCGGAAGAAACGACGATCGATGAACCGTCGATCGAGGCGGCGCCCATTATTCCGCAAGGCAAAGACGCTACAACCATGCGGATGAAAGTCGCACCTGCCGCCGGCGTCGTTGCCGGAAGCGGCCTGCTGGCAGCGGTGGTGGCTTCCGGTTTGAGGGTGGGAGCCATGGCTGATTTTTTTCCTTCGGAGGAGGCTGGTTATCCTTTTATAGGATCAGATCATCCTGATCTGGAAACAACCTCGCCGTATGCTGACTTCAGAGATGAAACCAGCGGCTCCCCCGAACACGCATTTCCGCTCAAACTGGGTTTATCCGCCCGAATCCCATTGGCTGACCGCTTGTATCTATCGACGGGGCTTCAATACTCCTTGTATTCCTCCTCTTTTACCTACCGG